>NZ_JAFNMU010000002.1:21242-349063 GCF_026537125.1 Gilliamella sp. B2828 | reverse complement strand
AAGTCGTAACAAGGTAACCGTAGGGGAACCTGCGGTTGGATCACCTCCTTACGAAGTGCTCGTAAGTGTTCACACAGATTGTTTGTTAAGAAAAGAGTCACTTTATTGGGTCTGTAGCTCAGGTGGTTAGAGCGCACCCCTGATAAGGGTGAGGTCGGTGGTTCAAGTCCACTCAGACCCACCAATTCAACTTATTTTTTGCTGATTTTGGCTTTAACGGGTTGAAGAAGTGAAAGAAAATGGGGCTATAGCTCAGCTGGGAGAGCGCCTGCCTTGCACGCAGGAGGCCAGCGGTTCGATCCCGCTTAGCTCCACCATTAAAGAAGTCTCTTTTTAACTAAATTATGTTTGTATTTACTTATAAGAGTAAATAGAAAGATAAAGCTCTTTAACAATTAGGAACAAGCTGAAAGAAACGAGTTCTCGTTTTTACGGAAAGCATTTGTATGAAAATATGAATGCGCTGAAGTAAAAAAGAGAAAAAAAGCGTAATTAAAACCAAGACAACTGTGAGTTGTAAGGTTAAGAAATTAAGCGTACACGGTGGATGCCTAGGCAATCAGAGGCGATGAAGGACGTGTTAATCTGCGAAAAGCGACGGTGAGCCGATAAAAGGCGCGATAGCCGTTGATGTCCGAATGGGGAAACCCAGTGCAGGTGACTGCACTATCATCTGGTGAATACATAGTCAGATGAGGCGAACCGGGAGAACTGAAACATCTAAGTACCCCGAGGAAAAGAAATCAACCGAGATTCCCAAAGTAGCGGCGAGCGAAATGGGAGCAGCCCAAGCGGGTAGCATAATGTATTAGTGGAAGCGTCTGGAAAGTCGCACGACAGAGGGTGAAAGTCCCGTACATGAAAATGCATTATGTGGAAGCTTATAGAGTAGGGCGGGACACGTGATATCCTGTCTGAAGATGGGGGGACCATCCTCCAAGGCTAAATACTCCTGATTGACCGATAGTGAACCAGTACCGTGAGGGAAAGGCGAAAAGAACCCCGGGAGGGGAGTGAAATAGACCCTGAAACCGTGTACGTACAATCAGTGGGAGCTGTTACCGTTGGGTAATAGTGACTGCGTACCTTTTGTATAATGGGTCAGCGACTTATATTCTGTAGCAAGGTTAACCGAATAGGGGAGCCGAAGGGAAACCGAGTATTAACTGTGCGTTAAGTTGCAGGGTATAGACCCGAAACCCGGTGATCTAGCCATGGGCAGGTTGAAGGTTGGTTAACACTAACTGGAGGACCGAACCGACTAATGTTGAAAAATTAGCGGATGACCTGTGGCTGGGGGTGAAAGGCCAATCAAACCGGGAGATAGCTGGTTCTCCCCGAAAGCTATTTAGGTAGCGCCTCATGTATAACTGTTGGGGGTAGAGCACTGTTTCGGCTAGGGGGCCATCCCGGCTTACCAACCCGATGCAAACTCCGAATACTGACAAGTTTAATCATGGGAGACACACGGCGGGTGCTAACGTTCGTCGTGAAGAGGGAAACAACCCAGACCGCCAGCTAAGGTCCCCAAGTCATAGTTAAGTGGGAAACGAAGTGGGAAGGCTTAGACAGCTAGGATGTTGGCTTAGAAGCAGCCATCATTTAAAGAAAGCGTAATAGCTCACTAGTCGAGTCGGCCTGCGCGGAAGATGTAACGGGGCTAAAACTATGCACCGAAGCTGCGGCAGTGCACGTAAGTGTATTGGGTAGGGGAGCGTTCTGTAAGCCGTAGAAGGTGTGTTGTGAGGCATGCTGGAGGTATCAGAAGTGCGAATGCTGACATAAGTAACGATAAAGCGGGTGAAAAGCCCGCTCGCCGGAAGACCAAGGGTTCCTGTCCAACGTTAATCGGGGCAGGGTGAGTCGACCCCTAAGGAGAGGCCGAAGGGCGTATCTGATGGGAAACGGGTTAATATTCCCGTACTGGCTATAACTGCGATGGGGGGACGAAGAAGGCTAGGTTTACCACCTATTGGATGGTGGGTTAAGCGTGTAGGGGTGTGATTAGGCAAATCCGGTCACTGAAACCCTGAGGCGTGATGACGAGCTACTAAGGTAGTGAAGTAATTGATGCCCTGCTTCCAGGAAAATCCTCTAAGCTTCAGGTTATAGTTAATCGTACCCGAAACCGACACAGGTGGTCAGGTAGAGAATACTCAGGCGCTTGAGAGAACTCGGGTGAAGGAACTAGGCAAAATGGTGCCGTAACTTCGGGAGAAGGCACGCTGATGGTAATTGAAGTCCCACGCGGATGGAGGTGAAGTCAGTCGAAGATACCAGCTGGCTGCAACTGTTTAATAAAAACACAGCACTGTGCAAACACGAAAGTGGACGTATACGGTGTGACGCCTGCCCGGTGCTGGAAGGTTAATTGATGGGGTTATGCGTAAGCAGAAGCTCTTGATCGAAGCCCCAGTAAACGGCGGCCGTAACTATAACGGTCCTAAGGTAGCGAAATTCCTTGTCGGGTAAGTTCCGACCTGCACGAATGGCGTAATGATGGCCAGGCTGTCTCCACCCGAGACTCAGTGAAATTGAAATTGCCGTGAAGATGCGGTGTACCCGTGGCAAGACGGAAAGACCCCGTGAACCTTTACTATAGCTTGACAGTGAACATTGAGCCTTAATGTGTAGGATAGGTGGGAGACTAAGAAGCATGCACGCCAGTGTGTGTGGAGTCGACCTTGAAATACCACCCTTTAATGTTTGATGTTCTAACCTATACTTCTGAATCGAGGTAAGGGACACTGTCTGGTGGGTAGTTTGACTGGGGCGGTCTCCTCCCAAAGAGTAACGGAGGAGCACGAAGGTTAGCTAATCCTGGTCGGACATCAGGAGGTTAGTGCAATGGCAAAAGCTAGCTTGACTGCGAGAGTGACGGCTCGAGCAGGTACGAAAGTAGGTCATAGTGATCCGGTGGTTCTGAATGGAAGGGCCATCGCTCAACGGATAAAAGGTACTCCGGGGATAACAGGCTGATACCGCCCAAGAGTTCATATCGACGGCGGTGTTTGGCACCTCGATGTCGGCTCATCACATCCTGGGGCTGAAGTAGGTCCCAAGGGTACGGCTGTTCGCCGTTTAAAGTGGTACGCGAGCTGGGTTTAGAACGTCGTGAGACAGTTCGGTCCCTATCTGCCATGGGCGTAGGAAAATTGAGAGGGTTTGCTTCTAGTACGAGAGGACCGAAGTGAACGCACCGCTGGTGTTCGGGTTGTGATGCCAATTGCATTGCCCGGTAGCTACGTGCGGAATAGATAAGTGCTGAAAGCATCTAAGTACGAAACTAGCCTCGAGATGAGTTTTCCCTGAAGAGATTCAGTAAGGTCCGTTTGAGACTAAGACGTAGATAGGTCAGGTGTGTAAGTGTAGTGATACATTGAGCTAACTGATACTAATGAACCGAGAGTCTTAACCTTACAACTCGGAGTTGTTTTGGATACGCGAAGTTGAGAGATTAAGAAATCATCGAAAGATGATGAAAGATTGATGAAACAGTTTGTTCCGGATTGAGCGATTGATGAGGATATGTGATAATCATCATCAATAGAAAAAGAGAAGACAGAATATGTCTGGCGGTAATAGCGCGGTGGTCCCACCTGACCCCATGCCGAACTCAGAAGTGAAACGCCGAAGTGCCGATGGTAGTGTGGGTATTACCCATGTGAGAGTAGGGAGCCGCCAGACTTTTAAATTTATATATACACATCAAATTCGGTGGAGCGGTAGTTCAGTTGGTTAGAATACCTGCCTGTCACGCAGGGGGTCGCGGGTTCGAGCCCCGTCCGTTCCGCCACCTTATTTAGGGGCGTAGTTCAATTGGTAGAGCACCGGTCTCCAAAACCGGGTGTTGGGAGTTCGAGACTCTCCGCCCCTGCCAAAAGTAATGATTTTGTTTTAATTTTAGCCGTTCAGCAATTTTTACTAACATAAATAAAAAATTTTTGTTTACAGATTAAGTTAGTGAATTATAATTCCCGCCCAAATACTTTTACAATCTAGAGGATATAAAATGGCTGAAAGTTTTGTAAGTCAACAACGTTTTTTTGATAATAAGAATTACCCAAGGGGATTTTCTCGTCATGGTGATTTTACAATTAAAGAAGCACAAATTTTAGAAAAATATGGTTGTGCTTTTAGGGATCTTGATATGGAAACAAGAAAGCCTGTTACAGCAGACGAGAAATCATTTGTAGCAGTGTGTAAAGGAAAAAAGGAACCTTCAACCGATTTAGAAAAAGCATGGTTAAAGTATCTTTCTCGAATTAATAAGCCTAAACGTTTTCATACATTATCTGGTGGTAAACCACAAGTTGATGTTAATGATGATTTCGTAGATAGTGATGATTAATTCTGTTAACCAATATTTTTGTGTAATTGAATTAACAATCGATCCATAGAACGATAACTTAAAGCTTCTGAAATATGTTTTCGTTCTATGTTTTTTGATAGTTCTAAATCTGCAATAGTACGAGATACTTTCAATATTCGATGCCATGCTCTAGCTGAAAGTCCTAATTTTATCAAAGCTTGTTCCAAATACTCATTATTTTCATCAGATAGCTGACAATAAAATTGAATATCATTAGAGGTAAATTGACTATTTAGTTTTTTATTTCTTTCCATTTGAATGTTTCTGGCTAATAAAACTCTTTCTTTTACTTTTTCTGTGGATTCACTCTTTATTGCTTTCTGACTTAATGCTCCTTTTGGTAAAAGTGGAACTTCAATGGATATATCAAATCTATCTAAAAATGGTCCTGAAAGTCGATTTAGATAACGAATAACTTGTTGGGGAGTTGTTCTATTGTGTGTTCCTTGATAATGTCCTGTAGGGCTAGGATTCATTGCTGCAATAAGTTGAAACCTTGCTGGAAATTTTATTTTAGCATTTGCCCTTGAAATAATGATTTCTCCTGATTCAATAGGTTCTCTTAACGCATCTAGTACTTTACGATTAAATTCAGGAAGTTCATCTAAAAATAACACTCCGTTGTGAGCCAGAGATATTTCTCCAGGTTTAGGTATCGATCCTCCTCCTACTAATGCTGCGATTGAAGCACTATGATGAGGAGATCTAAAGGGACGTTTGCGCCAATTTTTGATTGATCCATTTGAACTGACCAAACTGGTAATTGCCGCACTTTCTAGTGCTTCTGTATCAGATAATGGAGGCAATAATGATGTTAACCGAGTTGCTAACATTGTTTTACCTGTTCCAGGTGGACCTATTAATAATAAATTATGACCTCCGGCGGCAGCTATTTCTAATGCTCTTTTAGCATGTTCTTGCCCAATAATATCCTGCAAATTTGCTGAGATATCATCACTATTATGATATTCTCTGTAAGCTACTAAAGGTAAACTTAAGTTTTCAGTCAAATGCTGACAGACTTCAACTAAATTATTTGTGATTAACGTATTTCCTTGGTGTATTAAAGATATTTCCGATTGATTCTCTGCCGATATTATTAGTGAGCGTTGTTTTTTTTGGGATGAAATTGCAGCAGGTATAGCACCTTTAACCGCTCTAATTTCTCCTGATAAAGCGAGTTCTCCTAAAAATTCATAATTAGACAAATTATCAGAGGGAATCTGTTGTGTTGCAGCAAGAATTGCAATAGCAATAGGTAAATCAAAACGACTACCTTCCTTAGGAAGGTCAGCAGGTGATAAATTGACTGTTATTTTCTTTGCAGGAAAAGTAAATCCACTATTAATAATAGCACTTCTAACACGATCTTTTGATTCTTTGACGGTTGCTTCAGGAAGCCCAACTAGGACAAAACCAGGTAATCCATTACTAATATGAACTTCTACATTTATTTGTGGAGCTTGTATTCCGATGGATGCGCGAGTAAAAACAGTAGCAAGTGACATAATTTTAATCTTTAATCTTTAATCTTTAAATTTATTATCACTTTATTTATATATAAGTGATGCATAAATCTCATTATGAAATTTATGCGTGTTTGTTCGCAATAAAGATCGTATTTTTGCTGTTATTTATTCTTTTTTACTTATTAAAAATTTCGAAAAAAATAATGATAGAAAAAATAGACAAGTGTTAGCCAATACAACAGAAGGGCCTGTCGGAGTATCATAGATGAAAGAAAATATCAATCCTCCAATGATAGATAACATACCAATAATTATTGCTATTATTGCCATAGATTCAGGCGTTTTCGAATAGTATTTGGCTGTCGCTGCAGGAATAATAAGGAGCGAAGTAATAATCAATGCTCCTACAAATTTCATTGCAATTCCTATTGTTAACGCTAACAAAAGGGTCAAAAGTAATTTCGTGAATTGTATATTAATACCGTTACTGAATGCTAATTCTTCACTGACAGTAGTAAATAAAAAATTATTCCATTGCCAAAGTAGTAAAGTGCCAATCAGCATCACACAAATTATAATTTGAATGAGATCTGAATAGGATACAGATAAAAGATCCCCAAATAAGTATCCCATTAAATCGATACGTATATTCTTCATTAAGCTAATAACTACCAAACCTAGTGATAATGCACTGTGAGCCAAAATGCCAAGTAAAGTATCAATAGGTAATTGCTTTTGAGATTCCAGCCAAAGTAATCCGATAGCAAGCAAAAGCGTTATAAAAATGACAGCATAAAATAAATTAATATTAAGTAAAAAACCAAATGCGATACCAAGTAAAGCTGCATGCGATAAAGTATCACCAAAATATGACATTCTTCTCCATACAACAAATGTACCTAAAGGACCTGTTACTGTGGTTAAACATAGACCTGCTAATAAAGACGGTAATAACAACTCAATCATTATCTTTTGTTCCTATTTTAGGTATGAATGTTCAATTATTTTAGTGTTCATTAGCATGTTTACAAAGATCATGTTGATGGTTGTGATGATGTTTATAAACAGCGATTTGAGATGCACCTTGTTGACCAAAAAGAGAAATAAATTCTGGATCATTTGAAACAATAGCGGGTGTGCCTGAACAACAAATATGATGATTTAAACAGATGACTTCATCCGTTTTAGCCATTACCAAATGCAGATCATGTGAAACCATTAAAACACCACAATTAAACTGTGTTTTGGCACTACTAATCAAATCATATAATAGAACTTGTCCATTAACATCAACTCCTTGTGTTGGCTCATCTAGGATTAATAGCTGGGGACGTTTAGCTAATGCCTGAGCAAGTAGTACTCTTTGTAGTTCGCCTCCAGACAATTGGTGCATTGATTTATCAATTAAATATTCTGCTTTTACCATAGAAAGAATGTTTAAAACATTTTTTTTATTTAATCGTTTATTCAAACACATAAAACGCTTTACAGTAATGGGTAAGGTCGGATTTAATTTGATTGATTGCGGAACATAACCAATTGTTAAGTTAGCAGAACGAGTGATCGTTCCTGAGGTATAAGGCATTAATCCCAAAATGACTTTAACTAAAGTTGATTTACCAGCACCATTTGGTCCTAGTAATGTCACAATTTGATTTGTCCTAATTGATAACGAAACATTATGTAGAATTTTTTGGTTTTTTATTTCAACTGAAATACCATCTAGCGAAATTAGCTGAGTCATTTTAGCGTGAATCCTTGCTCACCTATATGTTATGTTATATTATAACAATAATGTGATATATTCTACCATATTTTATAAACATAGGATAATGATGTGAAAAAAAATGCTCGAATTAAATTTAATCAATTATTGCGGTTTTTAACAATCATAAGTCCATTGCTCATTATTAATGGATTTACTTTAGAGGCTAATGCAAACATTATTTCTTCTGTTAAGCCTATTGGGTTTATTACTCAAGCGATTTGTGATGGCGTAATAAAGACTGATATTTTATTACCTGATGGAACTTCTCCGCATACATATTCTTTAAAACCATCGGATTTAGCTAAAATAAAAACAGCTGAATTGATTATTTGGGTTGGTGATGATTTAGAAACTTTCATGCCTACCGTTTTGAAAAATTTTGATAAAAATAAACAGATTGAATTAATGGATATACCAACCATTAAAAGTTTACTACGAACCAGTACAAATAATCATGATCAACAAGAAATACATACTCATAACGACGATTCTGATCATGATCATCATCATGGTGAATACGATGAGCATATTTGGCTTTCCCCAAAAATTGCCAAAGAAATTGCGCAAGCAATACATGATAAACTTATAAGTATATATCCAGATAAAAAAGACATTATCGATGAAAATTTAAACGAATTCGCCATTAAACTAGCTGAAACAGAACAAAACATTGCAAAAAAACTCATTAACGTACAAAATAGCGGATATTTTGTTTTTCATGATGCCTATGGGTATTTTGAATCGCAGTTCGGATTAAAAAATCTAGGTAGTTTTACTATAAATCCAGCAGTACAGCCAGGTGTTCAAACCGTTTATTCTATTAAACGAGAATTAAAAGAACATCAAGCTGTATGTGTATTTAGAGAGCCACAGTTTAGCCCTGCAGTTATTGAAAAAATAGTGAATGGAACAGATGTTCGTATTGGGGAATTGAATCCTTTGGGTACAGATATCACTTTATCGAAAAATGCCTATTCACAATTTTTATTAAGATTGACACAGCAACTGTTGGATTGTTTAGATAAAAAGTAATATAGATAATAAATAGTTAAGGTTAATTTTGGCAAGTAAGATTGAATCCCCTGATATTGAAAAGAATAAATTTAATTTCTCCTATTTTTCACTATTAGGTGTGTTTTTTGTGGTTATCTTATTTACCGTATTATGGCGGCCACTTAATTTGGATCGCACGGTATATGTTCCTTTGACTCCTCAAGTTGAAACGACAGTAAAAGATAGTATTAATTCTCCAGTTGTTGTTGGCGATGGTCGAATTGAAGTTGTTGGCAGTAAGTCAAAAATAGAACAAATTACTGAATCTTCAGATGTGCCTGAGGATGAAATAGTTAAAGATGAGCTAGATGACATTATTGAAGATAAGGGTAATACTGTGCAATATACTATTGCGCGGGGTGATACTTTACATGATATTTTACTGAGGTATAACGTTAATAAAAGGGATGTTTACCAATTAACAACTAATTTTAAACAGCTAGCCAATTTAAGAATTGGACAGCAAGTTAGTTGGACTACAGATGACTCCCATAATTTGCAAAGTTTTAGTTGGATAATATCCAGTAACAATATCAGAATTTACGAAAAATCAGGCAATAAATTTATTGAAAGCTCTGAAACTGTAGAAGTAGTACCACAGGATGTAATTATAAAAGGGGATATAAAAACCAGTTTCGTTGCTGATGCTCGTAAAAGTGGGTTAACGAGTAGTGAAATTGGTGTCATTACTCGTGCTTTACAATGGCGTTTAGATTTTCGTCGTTTAAAAGTTGGCGATAAATTCTCGATAATTTTATCACGTGAAGTCCATGGTAAACGTTTGTCAAATAGCCAATTAATCGGTGTTCGCATTAAAAATGGTAGTAAAGATTATTATGCTATTTTAGCTGATGATGGTAAATATTATGATATTAATGGTGGTAGCTTATCTCAAAGCTTTTTCCGATATCCTTTAGAAAAGCAGGCTCGCGTATCATCAGGATTTAATCCCCGTCGCTTAAATCCAGTTACTGGTATCGTTACACCTCATAATGGTGTTGACTTTGCCGTCTCTCGAGGGACACCTGTTTTATCGGTAGGTAATGGTGAAGTGGTTATTGCCAAGTACAGTGGTTCGGCAGGAAACTATATTGCTATTCGTCATGGACGGCAGTATATGACAACTTATATGCATTTGGATAAAATCTTGGTAAAACCTGGTCAGCAGGTTAAGCAGGGTGATAAGATTGGTCTTTCTGGCAACACTGGACGATCGACAGGTCCTCATTTACACTTTGAGTTACATATTAATAATAAACCAGTTAATCCATTAACAGCAAGCTTACCTATCTCAGAAGGATTAACCGGTAAGTCCAAAAAAGCATTTTTGTCAAAAGTTAAAGAGATTAGTTCCCAATTAAATTTTTAAAATTTATAGATTAATTTTATATTAAAACGTACCCATTTCCTGAAACTTCTTAACAAAAAAGAAGGTCAGGGTATCTTTAAAAAATTATGCTATTATAAGAGTAATTTTTATTGAATAATAAATGTTAGGTGCAGCTTGAATAAATCAACAAAAACAACCAAAAAACGATCTTCTAAAAAGGTTAAGAAAAAGACTGTATGGCGACGACTTTGGTCGCTTTTGTTTAAACTATTTCTTGTTTTTGCCGCTGTAGCTATAATTTATGGTATCTATCTTGACCAGCAAATCAAAGAACGTATTGATGGTAATGTTTGGGAGCTACCTGCTGCAGTTTATGGTCAAATTATCGATCTTGAGCCAGATAGTGAATACAGTTTAAGTGATGTAGTAACTATGTTAGTAGGGGCTCAATATCGCCAGCAAGACACTAAAGCTACTCGTCCTGGGGAGTTCATTGTTAGTAACGATACAGTAGAAATTTATCGTCGACCTTTTACTTTTCCTGATGGTGAAGAACAAGCATTTCGTGTCAAAATATCATTTTATGAAAATCGTATTGATCGTATTACTAATTTAGATACTGGCCGTGATTTTGGGTTACTTCGAATTGATCCTAAATTAATTACTATGCTGCATTCTCCTAATGGTGAGCAGCGATTGTTTGTACCATTAAAAGAATTCCCCGATTCACTCATACAAACATTAATAGCCACTGAAGATAAGCGTTTTTACAATCATTATGGAGTGAGTTTATATTCTATTGGACGGGCAATTTTTGTTAATTTAACGACAGGTCGTACAGAAGGTGGCAGCACCTTAACACAACAGACAGTAAAAAATCTCTTTTTGACTAATGAACGTAGCTTAAGTAGGAAGATCCGTGAAGCTTATATGGCTTTGATTTTAGATGCTAGATATAGCAAGGAAAGAATATTAGAATTATATCTCAATGAAGTCTATTTTGGACAAGCTGGTAGTGAAGAGATTCATGGTTTTCCATTAGCTAGTTTGTATTATTTTGGACGCCCAGTAAATGAACTTACTTTGGATCAGCAAGCAGTTTTAGTTGGTATGGTAAAAGGCGCATCACTTTATAATCCTTGGACACAACCAAAGCAAGTTCTTGAACGTCGCAATATTGTTTTAAAACTTATTCAACAACAAGGTATCATTGATGATGAGTTGTATAGCTTATTAAGTCAACGCCCACTTTCTGTATTACCTAAAGGAGGGGTTATTTCCCCTCAACCTGCATTTATGCAAGTTGTACGTAGTGAACTGAGAAAGCAGTTAGGGGATAAAGCTGATCATCTTTCAGGAATGAAGATCTTTACTACTTTTGATCCTGTTGCTCAGGCTGCTGCTGAACAAGCAGTAACTAACCAAATAGAGGCATTACGTAAATCCACTAACAAAGATTTGCAAACCGCAATGGTTATTGTTAGTCGAGAAACAGGTGAAATTCGGGCAATAATCGGTAGTGCTGAACCACGTTATCCTGGTTATAATCGAGCATGGTTAACAAGACGATCTATAGGTTCCTTAGCTAAACCTTCAACTTATTTGACTGCTTTAGGTCAACCAGACAATTATCAACTTAATAGTTGGCTTAATGATAATCCGTTATCAATTAAAGTCGATAATGGAAGTTATTGGCAACCGAAAAATTTTGATCGAAAATTTCGTGATCGTGTTATGTTAGTGGATGCTTTAGCGCTTTCACTTAACGTTCCAACTGTTAATTTAGGTATGGAATTAGGGCTTGATGCAAGTAAAAATACTTTAGAAGCATTAGGTGTACCAGCAGATCGCATACCTAATTTACCATCAAGATTACTTGGAGCTTTAGAATTAACGCCATTAGAAACTGCACAAATGTTTCAAACTATTACTAATAATGGTCAACGTTCGCCATTGACTATTCTTCGATATGTTTTAACAGATAAAGGAAAATTGGTTTATCAAAGTTATCCTCAACAATTACAAGCCGTATCAGCTCAGTCCGCTTATTTAACAACTTATGCAATGCAGCAAGTTGTAGAATCAGGTACATCGCGCTCATTAAAAGTCAAATATGGACCATTTAAGCTTGCAGCTAAGACTGGAACAAGTAACGATTCAAGAGATAGTTGGTTTACTGGAGTTGATGGTAAAAATGTTGCCGTTATCTGGATTGGTCTTGATGATCATTCTCCTATGAAATTAACGGGAGCAACGGGTGCACTTAAAATTTATAGTGAATATTTACAAAATAATCCACCTAAGACATTAGTACTTCCTATACCACAAAATATTTTTATGGTCCCAATTGATAGTAATGGTCAGTGGCAATGTGTTGGAAGTGGGGTTCGTACTTTACCAGTATGGACTGCTAATCCACAAAGTTTGTGTTACGGTAGTAATCAGTCGGTGTCTGATAAATCAGCACCATCTTGGATTTCTGAAATGTTAAATAATTAAGTAAGATTATATGCCTGAATTACCAGAAGTTGAAACAAGTCGTCGTGGTATTTTACCTCATTTAAAAGGTCAGACGATTAAACAAATAATTGTTCGACAACCTAAGTTGCGTTGGCCTGTTGATAATGCGATTACACATGCACAAGGACAAGTTATATTAGATATACAAAGACGCGCTAAATATTTATTGTTACAGTTGTCTTGTAACTGGATTGTTGTTCATTTAGGCATGTCAGGTAGTTTACGTATTTTAAAAAATTATCAAAACGCTGAAAAGCATGACCATATTGATCTGGTTTTAGAAAATGGTGTGATATTACGTTACACGGACCCAAGGCGTTTTGGATCTTGGCTCTGGGCTAATTCACTCGATGAAGTATTTCAATTGCAACATTTGGGACCAGAGCCTTTAAGTGATAAATTTTCAGCAAATTATTTGTTTGAAAAAGCAAAAAATCGACATACTCCCATTAAAAGTTGGATTATGGATAATCACATTGTGGTTGGTGTTGGTAATATTTATGCTTCAGAATCATTATTTATGGCAAAAATTAATCCTATTCGAAAAGTCCATACTATAACATTTGAGGAATTTGAGAGATTAGTTAAAGCCATTAAGCAAGTGCTAACTAAATCAATTGCACAAGGCGGTACTACGCTTAAAGATTTTCTGCAATCGGATGGAAAACCGGGCTATTTTACACAAAAACTTCAAGTTTATGGTAGAGATGGTGAAAAATGCCATATTTGTAATGCGGAAATAAAATCACAAAAAATTGGACAACGTAATACTTTCTTTTGTGAACAATGCCAAAAATAATGAACAATTTATTTTTATGTTATTAACTATTTAAAATAATAGATGTAAGTTAAACTTTGTAAAAAAACATCTATATTCATTTTTAAAACTTCATTAATTCTGATAAGTATACATACCAATTTTTCAATTAATTAGTGTTTACTAACTGAGAAGCTAATTATTGAAATGTAGCAAAGAAGTAAATATTTGAAACGTTTTTGCTTTGAAGTGGCTAGACTTGTTACGTGATATCGGATATCTTTTGATAGCATTAAAGTATTTATCTTTTATAAAGTTTAATATGTAGCGCTAATTAATTAGTGGTAGACTATTAAAGTTCAAAGATATTTCAATCGCGTTATTTCTAATTTGCATTTATTTTAATGCAATTTATTTCGCTTTTATTAAGGAATTTAAGATGATCAAATTTGCTTGTCGCTTTTTGATAACTTTATTTGTGTTATTTTACACAATGATTTCTAATGCAGATGTTCGCATTATTATCACTGATGGCGTCAGTTCTGCCAAACCAATAGCTGTTGTACCTTTTAAGTGGACAGGATCTGGTGTGCCCCCACAAAATATTGAAGATATTATTGCTTCCGATTTACGCAACAGTGGTAAATTTAACCCTATTGATGTTAATAATATGCCACAAAAGCCAACAGCTCCTTCAGAAGTTACTCCTGCTGTTTGGGATCAAATTGGTGTTTCTGCTGTAGTTGTAGGCACGATTCAACCTGATGCTTCGGGAAAATACTTAATTAATTATCAATTAATTGATACAGTAACGCGACCTGGTGCAGTTTTAGTACAAAATCAGTATTCTATTGATAAACGTTGGATTCGTTATGCAGCTCATACAGCTAGTGATGAAATTTTTGAATCACTAACAGGTATAAAAGGTGCTTTTAGAACACGTATTGCTTATGTAGTTAAAACTAATAGAGGGCTTTTTTCACACGAATTAAGAGTGTCTGATTATGATGGATATGACCAAATGACTGTCCACCGTTCTAAAGAACCATTAATGTCACCTACATGGTCACCAGATGGCAAAAAACTTGCTTATGTAACTTTTGAAGGCGGTCGTTCATCATTAGTTGTAAAATCATTAGAAACTGGTGCTGTTCAAACAATTGCTGCTTTTCCAAAACATAATGGTGCCCCTGCTTTTTCTCCAGATGGAAGTAAATTAGCTTTTGCATTATCCAAAGATGGAAGTCTAAATTTGTATACTATGGATTTGAGTTCAAAAAAATTAACTCAAATTACGTCAGGGCGTAGTAATGATACTGAACCATCATGGATGCCAGATAGCCAAACAATTGTTTATACGTCGGATCAAGCTGGTCGTCCTCAACTATACACCATTAATATCAATGGCGGAACTCCACAACGTTTAACATGGGATAATACACAAAATCAGAATGCTCGTGTTGCTCCTGATGGTTCTTTTATTGCAATGATTTCGACAAATAACGGTGAACAGCATATTACACGATATGACATAGAAACAAATACTTATCAACGATTGACGGATTCATTTTTGGATGAAACACCCAGTATTGCACCTAATGGAACTATGATTATTTATAGCTCAACTCAAGGATTAGGTACAATTTTGAATCTTGTTTCAACCGATGGTAATTTCAAGGCTAAGTTACCTGCAACTGATGGACAAGTAAAATTCCCTGCCTGGTCGCCCTATTTATAAATAAGGGATTGAAATTTATGCTATATTCTGAATATTAAAATTGTACAAAATGTAATGGCGTTATAATATATAGCGCTATTATTTCTAATTGATAAATTGTGTTATTTTTATAATTAGTAAAAGATAAAATTTATAAGTAATATTTTTAAAACACAAAGGAGTTAATACAATGCAATTTTCTAACTTTCTTAAAGTAGCTGCAGTCGCTTTTCCATTAATGGCAGTTACTGCATGTTCATCAAACAATACCTCTACCAACGAAAGCGGAACTACAAGTATTTCTGCATCACAAAAAGTTTTAGAACAAGTTCGTAAATTACAACAAATGAATATTGTATATTTTGATTTTGATAAATACAACGTTAAACAAGAATATGCAACATTATTAGATACTCATGCAGTTTTCATGCGTGCAAATTCAGGTGTTAAAGTCGTAATCGAAGGTCATGCTGATGAACGCGGTACTCCAGAATATAATATTGCATTAGGTGAACGTCGCGCGAATGCAGTTAAATCATATCTACAAGGTAATGGTGTTTCCGGCGGACAAATGGACATCGTATCTTACGGTAAAGAAAAACCAGCTGTATTAGGGCATGACGAACAAGCTTATTCTAAAAACCGTCGTGCAGTCATAACATATTCTGGTTTCTAATTAGTTTATTTAACGGCTGTTTTATACAGCCGTTTTTTTCAAGTTTACACCGAGTATAATAATATGCATAAAAAAGCACTGATATTGTTCTTATATCTTCTATTTAACAGTTATGGTTGTGTTGCAGGGAGTTCAGAGTTAGAAAGAACAATTCAAGCACAAGGACAATTACTAGTTGAAAGTCAACAGAAAATTAGTGAATTACAAGCAGATGTTGATACACTTCGTGGTCAATTAGAAGAAACTCAATACCAACTTAATCAGACTATAGAACGTCAAAAAATGATTCTTCAGCAACTGGCTGGTGGTTCAGGATTATCTTCTAATCCTAATTCATTAGGCGATGATATAACTTTACCTACTTCACCTAATAATGATCACCCCCCATCTGATTTATCAAATTGGACAAATTCTGGTAATGATAAAACTGATTATAACTTTATCGTACAATTTGTTAATGATGATAAACAAAATGCTGATTCTATAGTTGCCTTTCAAAAGTTTATAAAAAATTATCCTAAATCAACTTATTTGGCCAATGCTAATTATTGGTTAGGTCAACTTTATTATAAAGAAGGAAAGAAAGATGAAGCTTCATTTTATTATGCTACTGTTGTAAAAAATTATCCATCTTCTTCCAAAGCTGCAGATAGCCTTTATAAAGTAGGAATTATACTATTGGATAAAGATGATAAAAAAAATGCTAAAACTGTTTTTCAACAAGTTATAAGTAAATATTCTAAAGATAAAAAAATTGTTGACCTTGCGAAGCAAAAATTAGCATCACTCAAATAAAATGTATAAATAAACAGCTATTGAGAAAAAATACGAATAAAAGGGTTGCGCTGCTTAGTAATTATAAGTATTATAGCAACCCGAAATCGCTTGTAACGTTAGTTGTTAAGCACAGAGATTTTATTCAATATGGGTTGTTAGCTCAGTCGGTAGAGCAGCGGACTTTTAATCCGTTTGTCGAGCGTTCGAATCGCTCACGACCCACCACTTCCTCTATGTTTTCTTAAAACACTAAAACACTAAAACACTAAAACACTAAAACACTAAAACACTAAAACACTAAAACAGTTCTGACTTGATATACTTAAATTGATAAAAAAATTAACTTTAGTCAACTTTTTTAACGAATATTGGACAATATCTATTGTTGATTTTAAATAGGTTAAGTACAAAAATCGTTTAATTATCAAACTTAGATCCTACCATCTTTATTCATCTTTTCTTAATTCTAAAAAATTATTTTCAATAAAAATATTTATTATTACAAAGGTATTTCCTAATAAATTCATATTACCTATTTTTAATAATATTAAAGTATTTCAATAGAATATAATTGAAAATCTATTTTACAGAGCTGAAAAATAAATTAAGTTTTATGTGCAAATAATAATCATTATTGTTGTTTTAGTATTTCTCACATAATACAACAAATAATAGGAAAAATAATGAAATTAGTTAATCAAGTACTCTTACCTTGCTTATTAAGCTCTAGTGCTTTTATTGTTGACGCTCAAGAAAAAGTTAAAGATGATATTGAAACTATGAAAGTTGTCGCTAAGATTAAGGATAATAATGATCAGAGAATAAAAAAACCATCAATTGCAACTAAAACATTCTTTGATATAAAGGATATTCCTCAAACTATAAACTCATTTTCTCTTCAACAAGAGGAAATATATGGGCAAAATGATCTGAGTATCATAGTAAATAAATTACCTGAAGTAGATGCAACCTATGATATGCGAGATGAAGGTGTCAAAATCGGAGGTTTTTCCGTAAGGCTAATAAATTGAATTATCGAAATCGGTCATAGGATGGCCACTCTTTAAGTCCTCGAATCGGATGAATTTGGCAGCCAATAGAATCACAAAGTTTTTATGTATCTTATAGTAAAAGTTTTTCCCCATACGGAGGTCGAGGTTTAATCACTATTGCGACAGATTCCAAGGCTGTTTATGATGAAAAGCTGCAATATTCTCGTCAATATGAAGTTGGACTCAAAAGTGATTGGATTAATGATAGGCTCTCTTCTCAAATCGCATTTTATAACCTTGAGCTTTATAATATTCGTTATCAACCTGATGCAGTCAACGCTCCTTATAATTGGCAAATTAGAGGTAATGATAGAAGCTAAGGTATAGAATTAAGTGCAATCGGAAAATTGATTAATAATTGGTACATTAATAGTGGTATTGGCTATCAGCAAGCAAAAGTTCATAAAGATAAAAAACACCAGTTAACAAAGGCAAATATTTATCTAATACAGCTAAGCATAGTGGTTATTTGGGTATACGTTTCATACCTCATGAAAATTGGGTTACTGAGCTAGAAATGAACTATAAGGGTTCAATGTTTAATGATGATAACAATCAGATTAAACGGCCTGGTTATGCATCATGGAACGTTGCAATGGGTTATCAAACTCAATCTATTAATTTGACTTTAGCGATAACTAATTTATTAAATAAAGAGTATTGGCGTTCAAGTAGTATGCCCAGTACACCGCGAGCCTTCATACTCACTGCAAGTTATAAATTATGATACTTAATCAATGTTTTTAAGGTTGGAAAGTCGTAACTTCAACTATTTGTGTATTAAAAAAATTTAATGGCATATTAAGACAGTAAAGAGGGAATAGCATTCCCTCTTTTTTCATTATTTTTAAACCTTAGCAGCTAATTCAATAATTTTCATTGTTACTTCAAATGACTTTAAAAATGATGATAAAGGTAAAAACTCAAAACATGAATGAAAGTTATGTGCGCCAGTAAAATAGTTTGGCGTGGTCAGACCTCTTGCTGATAGCGCAGAACCGTCTGTTCCTCCACGCATTGCAATTGTATTTGCTTTAATATTCAATTGCTCAAATGATTGATAAATTAGATCAATTGAACGCTTGTCTTCTCCTAAATAATTAGCTATATTGCTATAAGTATCAGTTATTTGACAGTCAATTTTTGCTCTTGGATATTTACAACTCATAAAACTTATCACCTCTTGGATATAAGTTTTACGTGCTTCGTACTTAGCTAAATCAAAGTCTCGGATGCTTAGTTTTAATGTTGTTGTTCTTTGGTTACCAATAATATCGTTAAACCAGAAATAACCTTCTTTACCTTCAGTATGTTCAGGTGTTTCGAAACTATCAAAACAGTTAATAATATCGTTAGCAATACCAATAGGGTTAATTAAAACATTTTTAGCTGACATGGGATGGGCAGATACGCCTTCAATCTCAATAGTTGCAGATCCTGCATTAAATGTTTCATAAACAACTTCACCTAATTCACAACAGTCAATTGTGTAAGCAAAATCAGGTTTAAAACGATTTAAATCAAGTTTTTTCGCACCGTTTAAACCGACTTCTTCATCTGGTACAAAAGCAACATAAATATCGCCATAGGTACAATTTTGCTTTTGTAATTGATCTAACATCGTCATAATTACAGCAATTGCCGCTTTATTATCTGCACCAAGCACACTTGTACCATCAGTAACAATTAATTCTTCATTAATGTATTTATTCAATTCAGGATGCTCAGTGATTTTAAACCAAATATTTTTATCTTTATTCAACAAAATATCTTCACCAGTAAAGGTGACTCGCTGTGGGTTAATTTTATCTGATAAGGCAACATCAACTGTATCAAGGTGAGCAACGTAACCAATTTTAGGTGCTTTTAAATTATTGCCAGGTAACTTAGCAGTTACAATACTATGCTCATCAAGATGAACTTCTTGTAGATTGAGATCAATTAACTCTTGTTTGAGTAAATTGGCTAATTGTGTTTGCCCTGGCGTAGAAGGAACAAGTGCGCAACCAACCGCACTTTGACTTGGTACACTAACGTAACGTAAAAAACGTTCAACTAATTGTTCTGTAATATTCATATTATTGTAACTCTTTATCGATGACTAATTATTTACTGGTGGATAAACATAACCACTATCAAAGCCGATAGGCAGTCCTAGTAACCAAAATAGCAATAAATTAATTGTTAAGGCAATAAGTAAGCCTGCGGTATATGGGATCATCATTGAACTTAAAGTACCTACTCCAGTATTTTTACAATACTGCTGACAATAGGCAATAATTAAAGGATAGAAAGCAAACATTGGTGTACTAACATTTACTGCCGAACTAATACGATAGGCAGCTTGTGTTAATTCTGGTGAGATACCAACAGACATGAGCATAGGAACAAAAATTGGCGCTAAAATAGCCCATTTTGACGAAGCAGAAGTAATTAAAACATTTAACAGACTTGTTAAAATGATCACGCCAAAAATAGTGACGACCGATGGCAAATGTAAGGCTTTTAAAAATTCAGCCCCACCAATGGCAATCAATGTTCCAATTTGTGAATGTGAGAATATATATAAAAACTGCGCGCAAAAGAATGCAAAAACAATAAAAGAAATAAGGGATTTAGTAATCTTTTCCATTGATTGAACAATATCTCGTGATGATTTAAATGCGCCTGTGATTACGCCATGGATTAAACCAGGAACAGCAAAAAAAACAAATAATAAAGGTACGATGATTTGCATAATAGGTGCTTGATTACTGGTTAAACTACCATCAGATGCACGCAGTAAAGAATTTTCCGGTAACAATAATAATATTAACCCAATAGCAATAATCAAAAAAACACCAGAAGCTATTTTAAAAGCACGATTTTCTAAAGACGTAACAGTGGGTGAATTAGCTAACTTATTAAGTTCAAGATCGTTATTTAGTGGCATAGTTGCTTTTAAGCGAGGTTCAACAATTTTATCCGTTATAAACCAACAAGCAATTAATACAAAGAATGTACCACCAAAACTTAAAAAATAGTTACATAAAACATTAACTTGATAAGATGGATCGATAATTTGTGCCGCACTTTGGGTAAAACCTTGCATAATTGGATCGATGATTGATGGCGTATAACTTGAGCTAAAACCACCTGCTAATCCCGCAAATGAGGCAGCTATCCCTGCTAAAGGATGACGACCTGTTGCATAAAACATCATTGCCGAAACAGGCATTAAAATAACATAAGCAGAGTCAGCCGCAATATGACAAATCATACTGACAAAGATAACAGAGGGTGTAACTAATGTTTTTGGGGTTATAGCCAATAATTTTTTAAGTAATATATTAATATAGCCACTGCTTTCTGCAATCCCTATACCTAATGTGGCAACAATAGTAATGCCTAATGGTGGAAAATTTACAAAATTGGGTACCATTTTAGTAAAAAAATTTACTAAATGATCAGGTGCTAGCATATTAATGACTACTAGTTTTTCTTTAGTTACCGGATTTATAAAATCGAAGCTCAAAAATGAAAGTAATAATGAAGCAACAAAACAGATAATCAAAGCAAAGAAAAAAAGTGTAGTGACGTCGGGGATTTTGTTTCCAATTCGTTCTATAGTGTTTAAAAAGCCACCGGTTCTTATCGGTGACGAGTTTATAGTTTGATTCATAAAAAAAGTATATATGTTGTTCGGACCGACAATTTAGCACATATCAATATGGTAGGTAAACCAAGTATCAGTTAAGTTTTATACTATTTTTTTATCTAATTTAAACACTTCCATCATTACTATAACTTGTTATTTTTAAAATATCTTTGAAATGCATCTTGATCCATGTTTTTTAATATAGCCTTATTAATGCTCTTTTTTCAAATTAACCATTTACCGTTACTGTTACTGTTATTAACAATGTAATTGCATAACAATTTTTAGTAATAGATTGAATCATAAAAAAATATAAATATTCAAAATGATTAAACGTAACGCATAAGGAAATATTATAATACAAACAGTGGGAGTATTATCGTTTTCGATATTGATTTAATTAAATATATCTAACAGCACAATCCACAAAAAATTCTTCATGCATATCTAGCTCAAGAAGAGGAGCTTAAAAATTATAAACGTGGTGAAGATTATGTTAATTTTGCACTTGATCGGAATACTATGAAACAGGTAGCGACCTAAATGACGCTTTTCCAATTAATGAATTCTGTATGAATGTGATCAAAATTGACAACTATTTATAACGTTTATTACATAAACAAATGTCGGATAAAAAAGAGTTAATGAATGGGATTTGCTATGCAGTTTATACTGTATCAGACCCTTGATCCGTATTACTTAAAGAGATGGCACTTGAACTAACAGAAGAAAACGACGAGAAAAAAGAATAGAACTTCTTAACTCGGCTTGAAGAACGGGAAATTAATGCTGTTGTTAATCGAAAGAATGCTAGAACTAGAAAACTAGTATGTGTTAATGTTGATTTTTATTCTGGCTTTGTTTATGACATGATTGGTTTACCTAAAGAAGTTTATACATCATTATTTGTGATGTCTCGAATCGCTAAATGGTGTGCGCATCAAATTAAAAAAGTAAATTTTGATGATCGACGTATAATTCGACTTGCCTATAAAAATATTGGTGAACTTATGCACTTTATTTCATTAAAAGATTGTTAAAGTCGTCATCCGTCACGTTGAGACTGACGGTGTGCACAAAAGCTTCTTTTATTAAAAAAAGCATGGTGATTTAAACCAATAGTTTGTAGACTATCACTTATTGTCGGTTTTTGACTCTGTATTATATAAATGAATCTTTTAAAATCTTTAGCTACAGTGAGTTCCATGACTATGGTATCTCGAGTATTAGGTTTCATACGTGATGCCATCATTGCTCGCTTTTTTGGTGCCGGTATGGCTACCGATGCCTTTTTTGTTGCCTTTAAACTACCAAATTTATTGCGGCGTATTTTTGCTGAGGGCGCATTTTCACAAGCTTTTGTGCCGATTTTAGCAGAATATAAGAATCAACAAGGGATTGAGGCAACAAGGACTTTTGTAGCTTATGTTGCTGGTTTATTAACTTTAGTATTAGCCATTATTACCTTAATTGGCGTTATTTGTGCACCTTTTATTATTATGTTAACAGCACCTGGGTTCATGCAAGAGTCTACTGAAAAATTTGAACTTGCTACAACCATGTTACGTATTACCTTCCCATATATTTTTTTCATTTCGCTCGCTTCATTGGTTGGAGCAATATTAAATACTTGGAATCGTTTTTCAGTCCCAGCGTTTGTACCTACCTTACTCAATATTAGCATGATTATGTTTACGCTGTTTCTAACACCTTACTTTAATCCACCAGTATTAGCACTAGCGGTATCGGTTGGTATAGGGGGAATTTTACAATTACTTTATCAACTCCCTTATTTAAAAAAAATTGGTATGTTGGTATTACCAAAAATTAGCTTTAAAGATAGTGGTGTTTGGCGAGTATTAAAACAGATGGCTCCTGCTATTTTAGGGGTATCTGTTGGGCAAATTTCGTTAATTATTAATACGATTTTTGCTTCGTTTCTTATTTCTGGTTCGGTATCGTGGATGTATTATGCCGACCGACTTATGGAGTTTCCTGCTGGAGTGCTAGGGGTTGCCCTTGGTACCATTTTATTACCTTCGTTATCTAGAAGCTTTTCTAAAGGTGATTATAAACAATATTCAGAATTGTTAGATTGGGGATTGCGGCTCTGTTTTCTTTTAGCGTTACCAAGTACTGTCGCTTTAGGTGTCATATCACGCCCACTTATATCAACCTTATTCGAATACGGACAATTTACCTTACATGATGCATTAATGACTCAGAGAGCATTGGTTGCTTACTCTATTGGTTTACTTGGCATGATTTTAATTAAAGTATTAGCACCTGCTTTTTATTCACGGCAAGATATTAAAACTCCCGTCAAAATTGCGATTATTACCTTAATTTTAACGCAACTGATGAACCTTGTTTTTATTGGTCCATTACAGCATGCTGGACTTTCGCTCTCAATTGGTCTTGCAGCTTGTTTTAATGCGGCGTTATTATTCTGGCAATTACAAAAAAAACAACTCTATCAACCACAGCCAGGATGGTATAAATTTTTATCTAAAGTCATTATTGCTGTTATTTTAATGTCCGTTGTTTTATGGTTTGGTGCACAACTATCACCCGATTGGTCAACCGGATCAATGTTAATGCGTATTGGGCGACTATTGATATTAGTTATTTCTGGTATTGTTGTTTATTTTACATCATTGATCGCAATGGGATTTAAGATAAAACATTTTATTAAACGTATTGATTTATAATAGCTAGTAGAGTTAATAAAATTTTGTCAAAAAGTTTCAGGTTAACATAACGTTTCAGTAAAAAATGCAGTTAAATTGGCTAAATTCTATTATAAATATCTAATAGAATTTAGCCAATTATGATGGACCGATATAATCATCGGTCCAGAGACTTACGGAATTAATCTACTAAACTTTTTTTAAAATTGGTATATTACAAAATTCAATTAAGTATATAGGTTTAAATAATTTTTATTATCCTTACAAGAATGAACGATAAGGCAGTTCTGGTTCATCGGTAAAGATATCTCTGAATCCTCGATAATGTTGATAATGCATTTTATGTTGATCTGTAGGATACGTATATTTCCCTCCAACTTGCCAGAAAAATGGTTTAAATTGATATTCAAGACGATCTTTTTTCATTTCCCAAAGAACTTCAATTTCACGAGGATCACTTTGGAAATTTGACCAAATATCATGATGGAATGGAATTACCACTTTAGTATTAAGAGACTCAGCCGCACGCAAAATGTCTGATGAAGTCATTTTATCGGTAACACCACGAGGGTTTTCGCCATAAGAAAGTAATGCCACATCAATTTTATAATTATTACCATGTTTAGCATAATAGTTAGAGTAATGTGAATCTCCTGAATGGTAAAGTGATCCTCCTGATGTTTCAAATAAATAATTAACTGCACGATCGTTCATACCGTCTAGAATCGATTTGTCGGTAGAAGATACCCCTTTTGGTAAAGTAACGAGGGACGTTCTGTCAAAAGAATCTAGCACACGAATTGTAATATCACCTACTTCAATTGTTTCACCAACTTTAGCAACGATACAACGATCCTCAGGTACCCCCCAACTTTTCCATAACTCAACGCAAGCTTTTGGACCAATAAATTTCACTTTTGAAGAGCAGTTTTGAATTACAGCCGCAGCAACATTAACATCAATATGATCGGCATGATCATGGGTTGCCATTACTGCATCAATTTCTTTAATTGCAAATGGATCTAACACAAATGGGCTGGTTCTTAAATTAGGTTGCAATTCACGAACGCCACCCATACGCATCATTTGATGCTGTTTGTTCATTAATGGGTTAGCATGTGTTTTTTTTCCTGTACCACACCAAAAATCGACAGAGATATTAGTATTACCTGCTGATTTTAACCAA
Source organism: Gilliamella sp. B2828 (assembly GCF_026537125.1). Classification (NCBI taxonomy): domain Bacteria; kingdom Pseudomonadati; phylum Pseudomonadota; class Gammaproteobacteria; order Orbales; family Orbaceae; genus Gilliamella; species Gilliamella sp. B2828. The sequence continues at coordinate 324,059 of NZ_JAFNMU010000002.1, read as the reverse complement.
ATTCCGGTACAAGCTAGCCACCACATGGTGAAAGTATTTGGTTTCACAACGGTGTTTTCGATCTCTTCATTTAACCATGTTCCCCATTCAGGAAAAGTGCTTAAAATCCAATAATCTCGGGTAATTTCATTTACTTTACTCATTCTATGTTCCTTTTTTATTTAATAGTTAAACTAATATCACTTCAACTCCTTGCTTTTTGATGCATTCAATTACCTCCTTATTTGCTTGCACCCCTGTAATCAAAATATCAATTTTATTTATTGGGCAAAAAAGCATGCCGGAGTTAGCTTTGGTATCGATCTTTGAGCTATCAACCACTACAACTAATTTTTCTGCTTTTTCTAATATCTGTTGTTCAGCAACAGCGCTTAAAATTTCGCTTTTATAAAGTCCTGTTGATGTTAATGTTTTTCCGCTTGTAAACATCCATTTTGCGGCATAAGAATCGGTAATACTTGCAATAGGATTAAGTATGATATTTTGTGTTTTATTATATAACCCACCCATAATAATTACGTTTTCATGGTCATGTTCAATCAAATAACATGCTAAAGGAAAATAATTAGTGATGATGGATACATTTTTTCCACAAAGTTCTCGTCCCAATAAAAATGCTGTTGAGCCACAATTAATGACTATATTTTCATCACAGACGCATAACTTAGCCGCACGAATCGCAATCCGAGCCTTTTCGTGATAGTGATCAGTATTGTTATTATCTATTGGAGCCCATATGGGTTTTTGTTCTTCAAGACGAATAATGCCGTTACGTACTTTTTTGACACGACCATCCTGATCTAATTTAGTGATATCTCTTCTAGCGGTAGCGGGTGATATACAAAAATGGCTGATTAATTCGGTCACTTTTAATTCACCTTTTTCGTTAACCAATGCGACGATTTCATTATGTCGCGTTAATTCATTCATTAAAATTCCTCATTTAAATTGAGCATTTTTGATTATTTTGATAATAATTTTCATTATTAAAATTGTCAATTATCTTATTGTTTTTATTCGTCATGTTTTATTTAATATATTGATAATTATAGGTATATGTTGAAGCTGTTGCAGTTTTTTTTCATTATTGTGTGAAGTCGATCACAGATATGATTTTGGATTCCATAGAAAAGTGATCTTCATCAAAATAATCACAAATAATCATTGTGTGATTTATTTTGATTATAGAATATAACATGCGTTAATCAAGTAATCTTAATTTGTTTAACAAAGTATAGGGTTAATTTAGCTCAAAGATTCACACCACAGTGAATAACTATATAAAAAGGGCATTAGGATAAGTTTTATTACTGCTTTGAAAGCACGATATAAACTTCAAATTTTAAAAGAGCCCATAACCAATGAGAGGGGCATATGGAAGTAATCTATAACATATTTTATATTTTTTATAGTCAAGTCATGACCAAGGCACCTTTGTTACTCGGCTTGGTAACAATGTTAGGTTATTGTCTTTTACGCAAAGATATCACCACAATTTTGAAAGGAACAATCAAGACCATTGTTGGTTTTATGTTGTTACAAGTTGGTTCTAATGTACTGGTTTCAACATTTAAGCCGGTGATTGCCAAATTGGCGGAGTATCATGGTATTAAGGGATCTATCATTGATACTTACGCTTCAATGGTTGCTGTTGAAAATGGTATGGGTGATCACTACTCATGGGTCGGTTATGCTGTCTTACTCGCATTGGCTATTAATATCCTTTTGGTCATTTTTCGTCGTATCACGGGAATTCGCACCATCATGCTAACAGGGCATATCATGTTCCAACAAGTAGGATTAATTACCCTGTTTTATTTTCTATTTGGTTATGGTATGTGGGAAACAATAATTTATTCTGCCATTATTACCGCATTATATTGGGGAATTTTTTCGAATATGATGTTTAAACCTACAGAAGCCGTTACTGGAGGTGCAGGTTTTTCGATTGGTCATCAACAACAATTAGGTTCTTGGATTGCAGTTAAATTAGCACCTAAATTAGGCAATAAAAATGACTCAGTTGATAATCTGAAATTACCTAACTGGTTACATATTTTTCATGATAGCATCGCCGCAACAGCAATAATGATGACGTTCTTTTTTGGCATTATTCTTCTTTCATTTGGTTTAGACAATTTGCAAACCATGGCAGGTTCAACTCATTGGACAATCTACATTCTAGAAACGGGTCTCAAGTTTGCTGTCGCTATACAAATCATAGTAGGTGGGGTCAGAATGTTTGTAGCTGAATTGTCGGAAGCGTTTAAAGGTATTTCTGAAAAATTAATTCCTAATGCGGTATTAGCCATTGATTGTGCTGCCATTTATGCTTTTTCACCGAATGCTATGGTATTTGGCTTTATTTGGGGGGCATTAGGGCAGTTTTTAGCAATTGGTTTGTTACTTATATTTAAATCCCCCATTATGATTATTCCTGGTTTTATACCAATGTTCTTCTCTAATGCAACTATTGGGGTATTTGCTAATCACTTTGGTGGTTGGAAAGCCATTATGAAAATTTGTTTTGTAATGGGAATGATTGAGGTATTTGGTTCAGCTTGGGTAATTCATCTCTTTGCAAAAAATGGCACTCCAATTGACTCTTGGATGGGGATGGCTGATTGGGCGATATTATTCCCACCTATTTTACAGGGTTTATCTTTCTCTCACTTATTTATTTATCTAATTATCGCTCTGGCTTTAGTGTATATGTTCTTTACCGCTAAACAATTACGCCAAGATGAAGCAAATACAAAAACGGAACCAGAACAAAATAATATTCATCAAGATATTAATGAAAATGTTGTTGAAAAAATGGATGAAGTGGCAATAAGCGAAGGTCGAGCAGTACGAATCCTTGCTGTATGTGGTAGCGGCCAAGGATCTTCAATGATGATGAAAATGAAAATAGCTAATTATTTAGATAAAAAAGGCATTGCCAATGTCATGGATTCTTGCGCGGTGACAGATTACAAGTCACGGTTACCTAATGTAGACATTATTGTGGCATCGAAACATTTAATTAACGAAATTGAAGTTAATGAAGGGCAACATGCTTTGGGGGTCCAAAACATGTTAAATCCGCATACATTTGGTGAAGAACTTATTGAACTTATTAGAAAAGTGCTTGCTCAATAATGAATTGATTAAATAAGGAGTACAACAATGGCATTGAAAGAATCATTAATTGAAAATAACTCTATTTTACTAAAAGCGGATGCATCAACTTGGCAAGAGGCGATCAAATTAGGCACCGATATGCTCGTTGCTTCCAAAGCGATCAACCCTTCTTATTATAATGCAATTATTAGCTGCGTAAAAAAAATGGGACCTTACATTATTATTGCACCAAATTTTGCTATGCCTCATGCCAGACCGGAAGATGGGGTAAATCGAACTGCTTTTGCTTTAGTAACATTAAATACGCCAGTCTACTTTGAAGGTGAAGATCAACCTGTTGATGTATTAGTTACCCTAGCGGGAAGCACCTCAGATGAGCATATGCAAGGTTTAATGGAAGTCACTCAAATACTAGATGATGAAGACAGTCCAACAGGTATCGATCTGGATAAATTGAGAGCATGTAACAGCAAAGAAGATGTTTATGCTGTTATTGATAACGCTTTATTGGGAGACTAATTTTATGTATCAAACATTAAAAGAAAGAGTATTGCAGGCTAACTTAACCTTGCCTAAATACCATTTAGTTACTTTTACTTGGGGGAATGTTTCAGAGATCGACCGAGCCAAAGATGTTATTGCTATTAAACCATCAGGCGTCGAATACAACAACATGAAAATTGATGATATTGTTGTGGTGTCATTAACAGGTGAAATTGTTGAAGGTAAATTAAATCCGTCTAGTGATACCGCAACCCATATAGAACTTTATAAAGCTTTTGAAAATATTGGCGGTATTGTTCATACACATTCTCGCTATGCAACTGTATGGGCTCAAGCAGAATTAGATGTTCCAGCTTTGGGTACAACACATGCTGACTATTTTTATGGTGATGTGCCTTGTACTCGTCGTTTAACTGATAGTGAAATCAGTACCGATTACGAAAAAAACACCGGTCTAGTTATTATTGAAGAATTTAAACGAAGAGACATTGATCCTATGGCGATGCCAGCAGCTGTTATTTCTGGACACGCTCCATTTTGTTGGGGAAAAAATGCATCTGATGCCGTACATAATGCCGTGGTGCTTGAAGAGGTAGCCATGATGGCACTATCAACAAGGCAACTTAATAAAACAATCAAAATTCAACAAACTTTATCGGATAAACACTATTTTCGTAAGCATGGATCACATGCTTACTATGGTCAAAAATAGTATTTATAAGAGGACGAATAAAATGACTAAACCAAAATTACAAATTGCATTAGATCAAACAGAATTACAAACAGCTTTAGCGGTAGCCAAGAACGTAGCTGGATTTGTAGATATTATTGAAGTTGGAACCATCCTTGCATTCGGATCAGGTATTAATGGTGTGAAAATCTTAAGGGAAAAGTATCCCAATCATATTCTAGTTTGTGATTTGAAAACCACTGATGGAGGTGCCATTTTAGCAAAAATGGCGTTTTCAGCGGGCGCCGACTGGTTAACAGTTTCAGCTGCTGCTCATATTGCAACAATTGAAGCTTGTAAAAAAGTGGCTGATGAGTTTGGCCGTGAAATTCAAATCGAACTTTATGGACATTGGACTTTCGATGATGCAAAAGCATGGAGAAAATTGGGGATCAAACAGGCAATTTATCATCGTTCTCGTGATGCTGAATTAGCGGGTATTGGTTGGGGTAAAGAAGATTTAACTAAAATGCGACAGCTTTCTGATCTAGATTTAGAACTATCAATAACTGGCGGTATTGTACCTGAAGATATTCATCTATTTGCAGGTATTAAAACTAAAGCTTTTATCGCTGGACGAGCTTTAGCCAACGAAAATGGTCAAAAAACTGCTCAAGACTTAAGAGAGCAGATTGCTAAGTTTTGGTAAGTAGTGACCTAACAGTCACGAAATGGACCGTTAAGTTTTACCTTAATAATATCGGATCTAAATTATGTCAAATAATACAATGAATATAACCAGACAAACTCCATGTATGGGTATTTATGAAAAAGCACTACCGAATACACTTTCTTGGCAGCAAAAAATGTTAGAGGCAAAATCTTTACATTTCGATTTTATAGAACTTTCTATTGATGAATCCGATGAGCGTCAATCTAGGCTTGATTGGTCCGATGAGGAAATCTATGCATTGCGTCATCTTTGTGAAGATAATGGTGTTTTTTTTCATTCAATATGTCTTAGTGCACATCGTAAATATCCATTTGGTTCTGATGATAAAACGATCAGAGAGAAAGCTAAAAGTATAATGTGTAAGGCAATTACTCTTGCTTATAAACTTGGTGTTAGAGTTATCCAACTTGCTGGATATGATGTTTATTATGAGCAAGCTAACTTACAAACACATCAACGCTTTGTTGCAGGTATGCAATGGTGCGCAAAACAGGCAGAAAAAGCTGGTGTGATGTTAGCTGTTGAAATTATGGATACTAGCTATCTAAATTCACTTAGTAAGTTTGAAATTTTAAAAGCTGAGATAAATTCACCTTATTTTATGGCCTATCCTGATGTGGGAAATATATCCGGTTGGAATTATGATGTTAGCACTGAATTATTATTAAGCCGTAATCATATTGTGCAAATTCATTTAAAAGATACCTATAAAGTAAAACCCAATTATCCAGGTCAATTTAGAGATTTGGTGATCGGTGAAGGTGAGGTCGATTTTTCTGCGGTTTTTAGCACACTTAAATCTATTGATTATTGTGCGCCATTAGTGATTGAAATGTGGGCGAAAGATAATCAGTGGAAACAAAATATTCTTACAGCACAACAACATTTAAAATCGATTGCTGGTCAATCCGATTTTCCACTCTTTAACGTATAGATTGAAGACATAAAAAATACATTTCTATTTTACAATTTGCTTCATCATTCTTTAAGTGATGAAGCATTAATCCTATTTTATATAATAATTCACCGAAAATCAGCACTTCTTATTAAGGTTATTGACTCAAAAATATAAAGTTTTATAATAATTATCAATAATATAAGATCTAATGATTGTTGTCGATTAAAAAGCCTTTGGTATTAGCATGAGCATATTTTAAACACAATATGGCTTTATAATGACACGATAAAACATTGTTGTTGACCTTAATTTTTTTGTTGTTATCAAAATTTTTAAAAAAGAGAATTTACTGATCTTGAGTATCAAAATGGAAAAATTAGCTTTTTTTAAGCTACCTTTTATTTTTATTGCACTATTTTTTTTCTGTAGTGCTTTTAGTTTCAATATTAGATTTGGTATTACCTTTATATCGACCTTTCATGATTATGAGTTTTTATGGGGTATATTATATAAACTTGCACCATATCAATTACTACGTACAATTCCAGAGTGTTTGTTATTATTTGGTATTTCAACGATCAGTTTACATCGAGTCAATGTTCATCAAGTGACTTCTAAAAATATTACTCTGTTAATGTTTAATGTCATTATTGTTTGTATGATAGGCTATTTAATTAATGCCATAGCCGAAGCTATTTTTGATAATATTTTGATAAATATGATTAATATGGCTTCATGGTTATTTATTTTAGTTTTATGCATTATCCCCTATAGCCTATGTTACCTATTTTCTGGATTATTTACCTATTATTATATCAAAGTATTAAATCATCATTTTGACAAAGGTAAACAGATTTTCGAACTGACTATAATTAATAGTACTAAAATTCATTTTACTTTGTTTTTAGTATTTTTCTTTTTTATTTTAATTGCTTTTCCTTCTTTTATTTTAGATGTCTTAGTACATAACAGTTACTATTTTATTTCAGTTTGGGAACATATTTTTTTGCCAATTTGTTGTTATTTATTTAGCTTATTAGTTGTCATTTTGGTTAGTAAAAATATGTTCACACAAATGTTTGTTGTGTTACAAACCGATAGAATAATCAAGTGCGCAATTTCCTTAAACCTTATTATCTTTATTTTAAATTTTGTTTTATGGAAAGTTGCAAATTGGTTAATTTATTATGTGTCATTACAAAATACAAACCTAACATCCATAGTAATCATATTGTTGGGTGCGATATCATTCACTTTATCGTGCTTATTTATTCGAAAATTAACGAAGTATTACTTTCATCCATCATTTAAATATCAGATTAATTTATAGTATGGGCTGTATCATTTGTTGTTTTAAGAATGTATATATTTCTTGTTGCGATTTTAATGTTCTAATGTTTTGTAACATCTCTGATGCTTCTACATAATGGTACTTTAAATAAGTAAGCCACTGTTTAATACGGGCAGAATGATAAAGCGGTTTAACATCATCGATGGATGAATTTGCATAACGGATTAAAATTTCCAATACTTGTGACCAACTTAATGCTGGTTGTTGGTTGCGGATCATATTGGCTAGATTGGGGATAGCTAAAATTCCACGACCCAACATAATGTCATGGGTTTGACTTTGAGCAATGCATTTTTGCGCATCTTCAATAGAAAAAATTTCACCATTGGCAATTACAGGAATTGTTAGGTTTTGTTTGATTTTTGCTATTGTTTGCCAATCAATTTTATCCGCTTTATATCCATCCTCTTTAGTTCTACCATGAATGGAAATCTCATTAGCTCCAGCACTTTCAATTGCATTGGCTATTTCATCGCAATGTGATTTATTAGACCAACCTAAGCGAATTTTAACTGATAATATGTCCGAGGGGTTTATGGCTTGTCGAACTTGACTAACGATATTAAAAATTTGTTCAGGATATTGTAATAAATAAGCCCCTCCTTGACTGCCCACGACGGTTTTAGCCGGACAACCAAAATTAATATCAATGCCAAATGAACCCAGTTCAATTGCTTTTACTGCATTTTCTGCCATCCACTGTGGTGAATGGCCAAGAATTTGTACTCGAATAGGGGTACCAGATGCAGTTTTGCCACCATTATGGAGTTCAGGACAAAGGCGATAAAAGGTGCGGTTGGATAATTGATGATGAGTGACTCGTACAAATTCTGTTACACAATAATCAAATTGATTGATCTCAGTTAAAATTTGTCTCACTTGATAATCAAGTACCCCTTCCATTGGAGCTAAAATAATACGGTTATTTTGTTTCATTTTTCTGATTGGTCAGTTCTGTGATTACCGCAAACAGGACAATTTTCCTGCTTAGATAACGTAAATTGATTAAATTGCATATTCATTGTATCAACCATCAATAATCGACCCGATAATGGACGACCATAATGAGTCAGGACTTTTATTGCTTCTATGGCTTGCATTGATCCAAACATACCAACTAAAGGTGCCATTACACCCGTTTCAACACAAGTTAGCTGTTCATTCCCAAATAGACGACTTAAACAGTGATAACATGGTTCATTAGGTTGATAAGTAAATACACTTAACAAACCTTCCATTCGTATTGCTGCGCCTGAAACTAATGGTTTTTTTTCTTGAAAACAACAGCGATTAATCTGTTCACGGGTAACTAAATTATCCGTACAATCAATAATAATATTATGCTGCTTAATGAGTGAAATGAGATCGCGGTCATCAAGCTGTTGATTAACGGTGTTAATTTGTATATTAGGATTTATATTGACTAAAGCGTACTTAGCCACATCAACTTTGTTTTGATTAATTGATTTATAGGTATATAAAATTTGTCGATTTAAATTTGAAGCGGATATGGTATCAAAATCATTTAAAGTTAACTTACCAATACCTGAGGCAGCTAAATACAAAGAAGTTGAACAACCTAATCCTCCTAATCCAATAATTAATACTGAACTATTTTTTAAAATTTGCTGCTTCTCAATGTCAAAACCATGCAAAGTTATTTGTCTGTCATAACGAAATAATTCTTGATCGGTAAGTGTTAACATATGATGTGATTATTGTTGTTAATAATAAAGTAAGTAGTATAACAAAAAACTTGGCACAAGATTGTGCCAAGTTTTAAACTTTATTTGTCAAAACCAGATAGGAATTTTAAATACTCCTCTTTTGTCATAAGTGGTTTGTAGTTTGTTATGAGTGTTTGAGCGGGTTTGGCATCATCGTAAAGTAAGTCGATAATCGTACAAGCCATCATTTGTGCAGGTCGTATATAAGCCATCTGTTCATCATATACAGTATAATCTTTACCATGTAAAATTCCTCTAACCGAACCAATCCAAGGGTGACTTACTGGCATAATATGCGATAGATCGCCAGTATCTGTACTTCCAGTCATATGCGGTGCGATTGAAACGTTTTCTTCACCAATTAAATTTTCAGCGTTTTGCTTCAATAGATTATTAAGTGTTGGGTTATTATGTAATGGTAAATAACCTGGTAAATCTTTAATTTCGCAAGTTGCACCAACTGCCATAGCTCCAGCTTTCAATGCTTGATTTATTCTTTCATTGGCATCAATCATAGCAGGGACATTGCCTGCTCGTACGTAGCTTTCCATTCTAACATCGCTTGGTACAACATTCACTAAATCACCGCCTTGGGTAATGATTGGATGGAATCGAATGTAATCTTTTTCTTGAAATGTTTCACGAATTGCGTGAACACCCATCATTCCCATCATTGCAGCATTTAAAGCATTCACTCCTGCATGTGGGGCTGCTGCGGCATGGGCTGCTTCACCTTTATATTTAATTAACTTGCCGATAAAACCATTGCTCGTCGTTGAGATTTCAATAAAACCATCTTGGCGTTCATTCGGTATGCTCGTTAAGTGTATCTGTAATGCCATATCTATATCATCAAAATCACCACGTGAAATCAATTCTGGTTTACCGCCAATGTATTTGATTTTCCCCTCTTCAATCAATCGATTTCGATAGGTAATTTCAACATATTCTTCTGCTGGGACTGCAAATGGTACTACATCACCAGCTAAAAATTGCATAGCCCCTGAGTCTATTAGCCCCATAGTGACAGCCATCATATTAGCGATTTGTGCATTATGACCACAACAGTGAGCTGCTCCAGACGTTTCATCCGCAGCAGGGTGGTCGGCACAAATAATTGCATCAAGTTCTCCAATAATTGCGATACTATATTGGCTTCCTTTACCACCTTTAAGACGACCTTTAACACCAGTGAGTGCTAATTTATTTTTAAAAGGTACACCTAATTTTTCAAAAGCGTCTTCTACTTTTTTAGCGGTTTTGTATTCTTTATAACCAAGCTCTGGTTCAGACCAAATCGCTTCAGCAATCGACTTGATGTCTGCTTTGCGATTTGCAATTGCATCACAAACTTTTTTCTTTAGTTCTTCTTTTGTCATAAATAAAATCCTTATCCAAATTAGATCACGCCTTCCCAATGCAAAGTGATTTGAGCGATTAAGGCTGCAAAAATAAATGTACCTGAAAACACAGCTAAAGATACGGGAATAATTCGCCAAGAAATATTTTTAAATAACGCAAGATCTTTACCTATGGCGAGTCCAGCATAAGCTAGTACTGGCGTACAGATAGCAAGTAATGAAACGTGATCTGTCATTGCAACAACTTTTTCATGATATGGAAATATTGGTGAAGAAACCGTAGCTGCAACAACCGATACCCATAAAATTATTGGGAATTTTTTTAATCCGGGTAACTTACTTAGTAAAAATCCTAAAATAGAAATGACAACTAAAATAGACAATGCTTCAAGTGATAGCATAAAATCAATTTTATATCCCACAGTATTGCCAGCTGCCATAATAATCGCCACTAAAATAAGTACAAAAATTGTTTCTAAAATCTTCATTATCGGATCCTTATTTATTGTGTCGAATACGGTCTAAAGTGTTATACATGAATGAAGCGAAAGGCAAAGAAAAGAGTGTATAAATATAAATACCAACAATACCAGACATTAAATTTGCTGTGGTTGCATAAGCATTAATGTTTTCTGATAAATCTGGATATAGATCACTTATCGGAGCAAGTGATGCAGCCATCATGCTTCCACTACCTACGCCCGCTCCCATAGCTAAAGCATAAGGATGAAGAATATCCAAGTGAGCTATTAGGCTGGCAAGAATACTCATCCAAATTGCACCATAAAGTGTGCCGCATACATACATAGACATTACACCGCGACCCTCGGGAGAGTCTAAACCATATTTATCTGCTACAATGGCTATATTCGGCTCACGAGCAACGGAATAGGTCGCCCCAACAGCTTCTCTTTTCATACCTAATAGCATTGCTAACGGTAACCCAAGTAAAATTGTTCCGGCAAAATGTCCTAATTCCTGAAAAATAAGAGCTAATTTTGCATCCTCTAAAATCATATCAATTTTCGGACCTACCGCTACACCAAGTTTTGCAATGAGTAACATTAATGTAACCATCATAACGATACTTGCATTGTGCATATTTTTATGGGTTAATATATTTAGCTTTGGTAGGCTAATTATTCCGCCAAAGATCATTGCATATAATATTGGATAAACGGCGATAATCCATATTGATTGTTTACCGATTAGTTCGCAACTAATGACTACTAACAGTGCAATTATATGCAATTTATAGTCTCGTAAAACTTCCATTCCTACTCCTCTTTTATATTGTTATCTGTTTTTATATTAATGTTGCTCCTAAGGCATTTTGAAAGTGTTTCAAAGCCCATTGATGACCAATAGGATCAAAGCTTGCGACAGCATTTTGATGTATAACTATTTTATACCCTAAGTTATAGGCATCTACGGCTGTATGTAAAATGCAAATATCCGTACAAACACCAATTAGATGGATTTCGGTGATATGTCTTTCTCGCAAACGTAAATCAAGATCTGTACCACAAAATGCTGAATAGTGACGTTTATTGATCCAATAAATATTGGTTGAATTTTGATGTCTTTGATAAAGTTGGTGCAAACGACCGAATAATTGTTGTCCAACCGTTCCAATCATATTATGAGGTGGAAAAAGTGCATTTTCAGGATGGTATTCATCGGTCGGGTCATGGGCATCAATTGCAAAAACGATTAATTGATTATTTTTAATAAATGAATCCGTTATGTTTAACAATTCTGATTCAATTTGTTGACCAGCAGAGCCTGTAGTTAATGCGCCATCATCGGCAATGAAATCATTTGTGTAGTCAATTGAAATTAAAGCTTTCATATCAAATTAATAATATTTAAATAATACTTAAGCTTATTAATAATTATTTGATATTACAAGTTAATAAATTAAACATTTTTTAATGTATAACAACATAAGTCGCGTTTAAATTTATTATCTTATTGAATTTAAATAATATTAATAAAATACGTATAAAGTAAAATTATTATGATAAATTAAGTATAAATAAAATAAATAGTGATTATTTTAAAACAGAGTCTTTATACCCTGATAAATTGCTCTATAATAATTATTATTTTAGACAATTGTACACAGGATATATTTAATGAGAACAATTTATTGCGGACAATTAAACGCAAATTATGTTAATCAAGAAGTTACACTATGTGGATGGGTTAATAAACGTCGTGACTTAGGCGGTATGATTTTTATTGATATGCGTGATCGTGAAGGAATTGTACAAGTTTTTTTTGATCCTGATTATCCACAAGCATATCAATTAGCTGGTGAGTTACGCAATGAATTTTGTATTCAAATTAAAGGAAAGGTCAGAGCGAGACCTCAAGGTCAAATTAATAAAGATATGGCAACTGGCGAGGTTGAAATTTTAGCAACCGAACTTACTATTTTTAATCGTAGTGATGTATTACCTCTGGATTTTAACCAAAATAACAGTGAGGAACAGCGTTTAAAATATCGATATATAGATTTACGCCGACCTGAAATGAGCACCATCTTTAAAACCCGTGCACAAATTACCGCCTTTGTTCGTTCATTTATGAATGAGAATGGTTTTTTAGATATTGAAACACCCATGTTAACCAAGGCTACGCCAGAAGGTGCTCGCGACTATTTGGTACCGAGCCGAATTCACAAAGGTGAATTTTATGCATTGCCACAATCACCACAATTATTTAAGCAATTGCTTATGATGTCTGGGTTTGACCGTTATTATCAAATTGTTAAATGTTTTCGTGATGAAGATTTACGAGCCGATCGTCAACCAGAATTTACACAGATAGATGTTGAAACTTCGTTTATGACAGCCGAACAAGTACGTGAAATTATGGAAAAAATGATACGCGAACTTTGGTTGCATGTTAAAAATGTTGATTTAGGCAAATTCCCGATTATGACTTTTGACGAAGCAATGCGTCGTTATGGTAGTGATAAACCAGATTTACGTAATCCACTTGAAATCATTGATGTGGCCGATTTGATTAAAGATATCGATTTTAAAGTATTTTCAACACCAGCAAATGATCCTAAAGGAAGAGTGGCTTTATTATGTGTTCCAAATGGCGCCCAATTAACACGTAAGCAGTTAGACGAATATACGCAGTTTATTTCTGTTTATGGTGCCAAAGGTATGGCTTGGATTAAAGTTAATGAACGCAGTAAAGGTTTAGAGGGCGTACAAAGTCCGGTCTCTAAATTCTTTAGTGAATCGCAAATGGAAGCGTTACTAAACCGTGCCAATGCGAAAGATGGTGATATTTTGTTATTTGGTGCTGATAGTTATAAAGTTGTTAGTGATGCTTTAGGTGCATTACGTTTGAAAGTTGGTAAAGATTTAGATCTCACTGATGAAAATAAATGGGCGGTACTTTGGGTCATTGATTTCCCTATGTTTGAAGAAACAGATGAAGGTTTAAGCGCTATGCATCATCCGTTCACATCACCAAAAGATTACACACCTGAAGAGTTAATTAATAATCCTCAAAATGCTGTAGCGAATGCTTATGATATGGTAATTAATGGCTATGAAGTTGGTGGAGGATCGGTACGTATTCACCGAAGTGAAATGCAACAAGCTGTGTTTTCAATATTAGGAATTGATGAACAAGATCAACGTGAAAAATTTGGTTTTTTACTTGATGCTCTAAAATATGGTACACCGCCACATGCAGGTTTAGCGTTTGGATTAGATAGATTGAGTATGTTACTTACTGGAACAGATAATATTCGCGATGTGATTGCATTTCCTAAAACGACCGCTGCAACGTGTTTACTTACTGATGCACCAAGTCCTGCAAATTCTGCTGCATTGGTTGAGCTTGGCATTGAAGTATCTAAGAAATAAAGATATTTTGATGCGAGAATATAAAAAACCTGAGTCGGTTCTGGTGGTGATTTACTGCCAGACAACCAAACGTTGTCTTATGTTACAACGCAAAGATGATCCATTATTTTGGCAATCAGTTACAGGTAGCATGGAAACAAATGAATTGCCAAGACAAACAGCAATTCGTGAAGTTTTAGAAGAAACAGGCATTGATATTATTAAGGATGATCTTAAACTAATTGATGCTAACCATACAGTTGAATTTGAGATTTTTCCACAGTTTAGACATAGATATTCGCCAGAAGTTAAGATAAATAAAGAACATTGGTTTTATTTGCCTCTTGCTAACGAAGTAATTCCTGTTCTTACCGAGCACTTAGCTTATCAATGGCTGGCTATGAGTGATGCTGCTAACCTAACTGTATCGTCTAATAATAGTCAGGCTATTAGTAAAATTAACAACTTTCTTAAATCGAGTTAAGAGGTAATAAATGAAATTAAGCCAGTATATTATTGTATTATTTTGTTTATTTTTTTCAATAACCAGCAGTTATGCCGAAATTAATATTGAAAAATGTCAAACAAATGAAAGTGATTATATTATTTTTGATGAATATGATTCTCATATTGCTGAGAAAATAATCGATTATAAATTACATAATCAACCCGAAAAGCGCGAAAGTAGTATTATTAAGATATTTGCGAATGAAAATAGTGATGATAGAAATTATTGGTTAGCTTCTTTCCAATTTGATGATCAGAGCCAACAATATCTATATTATCAAGTTGAACCTGATAATTTTACTGAAATTGATAAAAACCAATTTGAAGTTTTATTACCTAAAATTGTAGAGTGTAATCAAAATAAACAAACACCGATTTACAGTGAAAATTTTGATGAAGACTAATGATGGTTAAAGAGATAACCATCTTATGGATTAATAGGTACCTTTGAATACGATTTACAAAAGGTTAACAAGTAATAGAGAGTGATGATAAATGAACTTTTCTGATTTTCGTGGATTTTTAGATTATCTTGAACAGCAAGGTGAATTAAAAAGAATTACTTATCCTGTTAATCCTTATCTTGAAATGACAGAAATTGCCGATCGGGTACTACGTAATGAAGGACCTGCCTTATTGTTTGAAAATCCGATTGGCTATGATATGCCAGTCTTGTGTAATTTATTCGGTACTGCTAAACGCGTGGCTATGGGCATGGGGTGCGAAGACACTTCAGCTTTACGTGAAATTGGTGAATTGTTAGCGTTTTTACGCGAACCTGATCCACCTAGAGGTATTCGTCAGTTTTTTAATGTTTTACCTAAATATAAACAAGTTTTAAATATGCCAGTTAAACAACGATCGTCAGCACCATGTCAAGAAGTGGTTTTTGAAAATGATGAGATTGATTTAACCCATTTACCCATTATGCATTGTTGGCCTGAAGATGTAGCGCCTCTGTTGTCTTGGGGATTGACTATCACTAAAGGTCCTTATAAAGATCGGCAAAATATTGGTATTTATCGCTTACAGATCTTAGGTAAAAATAAATTAATTATGCGCTGGTTATCTCATCGTGGCGGTGCATTGGATTTTGCCGAATGGCAACAAGCACACCCTAATGAAAAATTTCCGATTAGTATTGCAATTGGTGCTGATCCTGCAACCATTTTAGCTGCGGTTACACCCGTACCCGATACTTTACCTGAATATGCTTTTGCAGGGTTATTAAGGGGTAAACGAACAGAAGTTGTTAAATCATTATCCAATGAGTTAGATGTGCCTACATCGGCTGAAATTATTCTTGAAGGTTACATCGATCCCAATGAGTTAGCACAAGAAGGTCCTTATGGTGATCATACAGGTTATTATAATGAAATTGAACAATTTCCTGTCTTTACCGTAACTCACCTTACACGTCGTAAAGATGCTATTTATCATTCAACTTATACTGGGCGACCACCTGATGAGCCTGCGGTCATGGGACTTGCATTAAATGAAGTGTTCATTCCAATTTTGCAAAAACAATTTCCTGAAATTGTCGATTTTTATTTGCCACCAGAAGGATGCTCATATCGTATTGCTATTGTCACTATAAAAAAGCAATATCCTGGGCATGCTAAGCGTGTCATGATGGGTGTATGGTCCTATTTACGTCAATTTATGTACACTAAATTTGTGATTGTTTGTGATGACGATATTAATGCTCGAGATTGGAAAGATGTCATGTGGGCCATTTCAACACGTATGGACCCGCATCGTGATACGACATTTATCGACAATACCCCGATTGATTATTTAGATTTTGCTTCACCTATTTCCGGATTAGGTTCTAAAATGGGGTTAGATGCAACCAATAAATGGATAGGCGAAACCAGTCGAGAGTGGGGAAAAATAATAAAAAAAGATCCCAAAATTATTGCCCATATTGATGAAATTTGGGACAAGCTTGGAATATCTTGAATTAAAGATTGTGAGTAAAAAATAATTAAAGTTAAAATTATGTACGGTAAATAAATGAACCAAAAAATAAAAACTATTTTTTTTTAGATGGTTATGTATAATTATCGACCATGTTATGGTAATAAAAAAATTATGAAAAAATTTCAAATCTTATTAGTACTAGTTTTATCCATCTCTTATGGTGCTTTGGCGCATGAAACTAAAGTGCAATCAGATACGGATCTACAAGTTGCCGAACCTGGAGCATTGATTCCTTCTTTGCGTGTATCTGCTGAAAACGGTAATGCTGAGGCACAATATTCTTTAGGTACTATTTATAAACAAGGATTAGGTGTTGAAATTAGCGATATCAGAGCATTATTCTGGTATAAAAAATCGGCAGAGCAAGGTTTGGCGAAAGCACAAAATAATTTGGCGTATATGTACCAAAATGGTTTGGGAACAGTTGCTGATCCATATGAAGCGTTCAAATATTACAAACTTGCCGCAGATCAAGATTATGCATTGGCCAAATATAATTTAGCGTTAATGTATAAAAATGGTGAAGGTGTGGACAAAAATGTGTCAAATGCGGTTAAATATTTTGTTGAAGCTGGTAAACAAGGTGTTTTAGATGCTTATTTAAATTTAGGCATTATGTATTTTTTTGGTGATGGCGTTAAACAAGATCGTATGATTGCTGCTGATTGGTTTAGTAAAGCTGCGACAGAAAGTAATCCAGAAGCACAATATTATTTGGGATTAATGTCAGAGCATGGTGATGGATTAACCAAAGATTATGTCGCTGCTATCTATTTTTATACTCAAGCTGCTACACATGGTCATGTGCTTGCTATGTATAATTTAGGTATCATGTATGCAACTGGCACAGGCACAAAACCCGATAATGTGCAGGCTGCGAATTGGTTTACTAAAGCTGCGGAAGCTGGCAATGCTGATGCTCAATATAATATTGGCGTTATGTATGACGTAGGTGGCGGTGTGTCAAAAGATACTGAAAAGGCCATTGAATGGTATATGAAAGCGGCTGAACAAGGTAGTGTTGATGCACAATATAATCTCGCTATTAAGTATTTAGAAGGCGAAGGGGTGGAAAAAAATATTAATAAAGCAATATATTGGTTTACTAAAGCTAGTGAACAAGGTGACCAAGATGCTAAAGCGTATTTAGATGAATTATTAGAAAAATAAAAAGAGCTGGTGCTCTTTTTATTTTTTCCTGTTTTTACTATCCTGAGTTACGCATTCCCGCAGCAATACCCGAGATAGTGATCATTAATCCTTGTTCAACATTACTATTTTCATCCTCATTATTACGATTGCGCGAACGACTTAATAATTCGGCTTGTAATAAATTTAGTGGCTCAATGTAGGTATTACGTAATGCAACAGATTCCGCGATCCATGGTAGATCAGCCATCAAACTGATATCATCGGTGATAGTTAATACCGTATTAATATCTTGAGTCAATAAGTTTCTTAACTCTTCTCCCAGTGGCCATAAGGCTGGCTTGACAAGTCTTTGCTCATAATATTCATGGATATTTGGTGCAGCTTTAGCATACACCATTTCGAGCATACCTAAACGAGCATTAAAGAAAGGCCAGTTATGATACATGTCTTTAAGTAGATTTTTGTTACCTTCTTCGATAACCTGTTTTAGCGCTGTTCCTGCACCAAGCCAGGAAGGAACCATCAAACGGTTTTGTGTCCAAGCAAAAATCCATGGAATGGCTCTTAAACTTTCAATACCGCCTCCTGTTCGTCTTTTTTGTGGACGTGAGCCGAGTGGTAATCTACCTAATTCAGTTTCTGGTGTTACTGCTCTAAAATAATCGACAAATTCAGATCGTTCACGAATGTAACTACGATAACAACGACAAGAGATATCAGACATTTTATCCATAATATCTCGCCAATCCTGTTTAGGTTCGGGTGGTGGTAATAAATTTGCTTGCAAAATGGCTGAAGCATATAGCATCAAACTACTAAGTGCTACTTCGGGTAAACCGAGTTTAAAACGAATCATTTCACCTTGTTCAGTGACACGAAGTCCTCCTTTCAATGATCCTGGTGGTTGTGATAGTAATGCGGCATGTGCGGGTGCCCCCCCTCGACCAATTGATCCACCACGACCATGAAATAACACCAAATTAATATTATATTTGTCAAATAATTTAACTAACTCTTCTTGTGAACGATATTGTGCCCATGATGCAGCAAACGTTCCAGCATCTTTAGCTGAATCAGAATAGCCAATCATAACCATCTGCTTGCCATTGATTTTTTCACGATACCAAGGAATATCTAAAAGCTTTTGCATAACAGATTTTGCATTATTTAAATCTTCTAAGGTCTCAAACAAAGGCGCAACAGGAATATTTTTTTGACAGTCAACAATTTTTAAAA
This sequence comes from Gilliamella sp. B2828, assembly GCF_026537125.1. Taxonomy (NCBI): domain Bacteria; kingdom Pseudomonadati; phylum Pseudomonadota; class Gammaproteobacteria; order Orbales; family Orbaceae; genus Gilliamella; species Gilliamella sp. B2828. The sequence goes on along the minus strand of NZ_JAFNMU010000002.1, from coordinate 304,939 downwards.
GTAAGTAAACGGCTAGGACATCAGAAGGTGCTTTTGCCATCGAAATGACATAAGACGCAATCGATTCTTCACCGGCTTTTTTAATAACGTGACAGGTATCTAAGACTTCTTGAACCATTTCATTTGGTCGCCAATGATAAGGTAACAGTGGACGATTAGATTGCAGTTCAGTTAACAAAAAGGCTTGTTTTTCTTCTTCCGACCACTTGGCATAACTTCCCAAGTTAAGTTCTTGTGTTAATGCATCGAGCGTTTCAGTATGTACTGAGCTATCTTGACGAATATCTAATCTTAGAAGTTGTAGACCAAAACTTCTTATACGTCGTAAAGTATCGAGTAATGGACCGTGTGCAATAGTTGACATGCCATTTTCAATTAAAGATTTATAGCACGTATAGAGTGGTGTCCATAATTGTTCGTTTTTAATCAAAATATCCGCAGGAGGTAACGCTTGTTCGTTATTTAATAATGATGCTATATAACTATGAGTTTTTACCAAACGTGTACGCAGTTGTTTCATTACAGCTCGATAAGGTTCAGTTGCAGATCTATTATTTTCATCCAATAGATCAATAACAGATTGACTGCATTCAGTCATGGATAATTCACGAACCAAAATTTGAATATCCGCTAAAAAAAATTCAATTGATTTTAATCTAGCTTGCAACATAACTTTTTCAGTCACTTTTGCTGTTACATTCGGGTTGCCATCGCGATCCCCTCCCATCCATGAAGTAAATTTAATTGGTACATGCTCAACAGATAATTGTTCATTAAATGCATCAACAAGCTGATCATTAAATTCACGCAAGAAAAGTGGTACACCTTCCCAAAGACTATCTTCAATAACGGAAAATCCCCATTTAGCTTCATCAAGTGGCGTTGGTCTATTTTTACGTATCTCATCGGTATACCAAGCTTGACAAACTAATTGTTTCAAACGACGCATAATTCGTTCTATTTCATAATCCGCTAAGTCGTTGTGATCCAGTTGCGATAAACAGCTATTAATCGCAGTATAAGTATTTATCATGGTACGACGATTGATTTCTGTTGGGTGGGCAGTTAATACTAGTTCGATAGAAAGATTATTAATGGCTTGATTAATCGTCTGATATGAGAAGTTAAGATTTTTCAGGGTGGTAAACAGTTCTGTCATTTTTTTAGGGCTGCTTGATGCTTCACCATGTGGCGATATTCCATAATATTCTGCTGCGGTATTAACTAAATTCAAGAACTGGTTAAATGCACGAGCCACATGTAATAAATCTTCATCATTAAGATTTTCGATGAGTTTAAGTAACTTATTATGAGCTTGTTTATTACCTTGTTGAGCGGTTTTTGATAATTGTCTGATTTGTTCAACTAAGTCAAATGCATCATTACCTGCAGCCCGTTTTATTGCATCACCTAGTAAAGTACCTAGCATATTGACGTTGCTTCGCATAGAGGAATATTCACTGTTCATTATCTTCTCGTTTTTATCTTTATTAAGTCAAAACAAACTTTAATCTGCCTAATGAGCATGACAATTTAAAGGTGTTGGAATAAATGTTAGTTAATGTGATATAACTTATATACTTTATAACAATACTAGATTGAATTTAAATTATAAAATTTTATAATTTTTATTTTTTTTATGATTTTAATTATATTTGTCTTACTTTACTGTTGTATAAAAATAAAATTTCCTATTATTTTTTAACCAAATTGCTTTTTTTTATGTTTGTTTTCTGTTAACACAATGTCAGTAAACTGTATCTTAATATAATTTGGGTATATACTAACGGAACTATAAATGCATATTGGATTATTATTTAATGCTTATTGTTTTCTATATTGCGTCGATTATTGCGGTGTTTGCCAGTATAAAAGCAATTAGTTGCTTACGTGTTGATAAAGCTATTTTATACTTTATTGTTTCACTTTTTTCTTCGGCCTTAATATTTATTTTGCTTGATGCATATTTTTCTGTTGTTCTATACATTTTATTATTTATTGGCGGTACAGTGATTTTGTTTCTATCTGTTGCGGTTATATTGCGAATTCGTATAGATAATGTAGAAAATAGAAAACGAGGTATCAGTCCTAAAATTTGGTTAGGGCCTTTAGTCTTAGCATTTATTTTACTTGTTGTTCTTATTTATGGTGTCGTTAGTACAGACTATTCGCAAATCAAAGAGTCGCATGAATTGATGCACGAAATGTCGGTATATGCTTATATTTTGATATCTGAACTTGCTGGTTTTTTATTATTAGGTGCAATTGTGATCGCTTATCATTTTATGCATCGACTTTTGTCGGAGAAGTAATATGATTTCTCTTATGTATAGTCTTATTCTTGCCTCAATTTTATTTGTGATAGGTTTATTAGGCGTAATGATTCGTCGTAATCTTTATTTTTTGTTATTAAGCCTTATGGTTATGAATAATGGTGCTATCGTTGCATTAGTTTCTGCAAGTAGCTATTGGCAACAATCGGAAGGACAACTTCTTGCTATTTTGGCGGTGGTTACTGTATTAGCTCAAGCTTGTGTAGGACTTGCTTTGCTAATGAAACTAATATATCGCCGTAAAATCTTTAATATTGATTCACTGAGTGAAATGAAAGGATGAATTTACTTTACTTAACTATTATTATTCCTTTGCTGTCTTTTTTATTGCTAGTTTGTCTAGGTAGACATCTCCGACCGATTAATGTCATGATTATCGGTTTTAGTACAATGCTAATCACAGATCTTATTACTATGTTTACCTGTATTGATTATATAAAAAACACAGTACCGGATATGTTATTAGTGTATACCAGACCATTATGGAATTGGTTTTCGGTTGGGGATTTTATCGTACCTCTATCTTTAACCTTAGACGGTTTATCATTGATATTTTTAGTTATAATTGCCTTTTTGGGATTATTAATTTATTTCTTTGCGGCAAGCTATCTAACATCAAAAAAAGATATTTATACTTTTTATGCCTATAGCAATTTATTAATCGCAAGTATATTAACTATTATATTGGTTGATAATTTATTAGTTATGTTAATTGGTTGGGAAGGGGTGAGTATAAGTACTTACTTACTTATTGGTATTTATTATAAACAATTGCGCAATGGTTATGCTGCCGTTAGAGCTTTTGTGATTATGCATTTAACGGATATCTTTTTAATTGTTGGTGTATTTTTACTTTATCAAACCTTAGGTACTTTAAATATTCGTGAGATTTTAACACAAGCCCATGATAATTTAGCGATTGATTCCGATATCATCTTTTGGATCACATTGATGCTATTTTTAGGTGCTATTAGTAAGTCTGCTCTTTTTCCAATGCAATCGTGGTTTGTCGAAACAACACTAGCACCAATGCCTGCTGTAGCTTTAATGCAATCATCTACTGTTATATTAGCAGGAGTATACTTGATTTTAAGATTAAGTAACTTGTTTATTATGTCTAGTGATACGTTAGCGATCATGACAATATTTTCATCGCTGACGGTCTTATTTGCAAGCTCCATCGCCTTAGTACAAAGTGATGTTAAACGAATTGCAACTTATATTAATTTAGCTCAAATCAGTTATTTATTTTATGCTTTTGCAACCCAAAGTTGGGGTTTATCTATTAATTGCTTAATTAATTATGTTGTAACCAGTACTTTATTAATTTTAGCATCGGCAATATTACTCAAAAAATGTCAAGGTGAGAGAGATATTAATAAACTTGGAGGACTTTTAAAATCATTCCCCATTTTATATGCCATATTTTTGATTATTATGTTATCGTTAAGTGCAATTCCTTGGATTTCAGCTTCATTTTATATTAAAGGTGATATTATTTGGGGATTAATGATAAAAGATCATTTAATAGCAGGAACGATTGGTTTATTAGGCATTTTGTTATCTAGTTTAAGTATATGGCGCTTAATTTTTATGGTTTTTTACCATAAACCAAAAATTGCTGAATTCGCTAAAACAAAATGGATTAGTTATTGTCCAATTTTTATCTTACTGATGTTTACAACGGCCATTTTTATCTATTTTCCAATACCGGTTCAAGATATTTTTCCAATTGCCAAGCTTGATACTGATAGTCAGTTATCTTTTCAACTGTTGTTAGCTGCGGTAACTGTCTTAAGCTTTGTTATTGCTTATATTCTATATGCACATCCAAATAGTGAAGTGCGAGAGGTACTTGATACGCCAATGGTGAAATTCATCGTAAGATTATGTAGTTGCGATTGGCGATTTGATTATTTTCTAAATGTCATTTTTGTAAAACCTTATGTGTCTTTAGCGAATATGCTTAAAAAAGATCCTTTGGCGATTTGGGATAATTGGATTATGTTGGGCATAAAAAAAATAAACTCATATATTGTCAGCTTAGAAAATGGGCATATTCGATGGTATATGGTATCTATTGTTATAGGTAGCATTATTATATTAATGTTACTGGTTTTTATTTAATAAAGGTGTAATCATTCATGTTGTTATGGCTTGTTTTTTTACCTGTTATAGGTGGATTTATTAGTTGGTTATGCCATGTATTTTTATTGCGAATTGTGAGATCCTCTCGAATGGTTTCGCGATGGTATCAATTACCGATGATTATTGCTTTCATAACTATTTTTATAACTTTATTGTTATCATTAAGTTTATGGCATGAGGGGATAACTGTTTTACAGCAAGGCAATAATTGGAAAGAAGAAGTTAATATTGAATGGATTCCTTTGCTGAATATTCACTTCCATTTAGTTTTAGATGGCTTATCATTAGTTTTAATTACCTCAACTCTATTTATTGTATTACTGACGATTGGTTATTCAAGCAAAGAAAACCCGAATAATTTCGGTTTATTTTATTTATGCATTTTATTTATGACATCTGCCATTATGATGCTATTTGTAATAATCGATCTATTTTTAATGTTCTTTTTTTGGGAAGCAGTGGCAATACCAATCTATTTTTTAATTTCTTTATGGGGAAGGCGAGACTCAAATTCTCAATTAAGATTTAACGGGGCGAGTAAATTTTTAATTTATACACAAATTAGTAGTCTATTGATGTTAATTTCAGTTGTCTCGTTGGCATTAATTAACTGGACTTTATCGGGTTATTGGACATTTGATTACCAAGAACTAACCAAAACACCAATTTCAAGTTACACTGAGTTTATGTTGATGTTAGGTTTTTTAGCTGCCTTTATTATTCGCGTTCCGTTTGTACCCTTTCATAGCTGGTTTATAGATGCTCACATTGAGTCATCAACTACTGGCTCAATGATGATAAGTGGATTATTACTCACAACCGCGACATTCGGCTTGTTACGTATAGTTATTCCACTTTTTCCTAATGCTTCTGTTATGATTATGCCGTTAATTATGATAATGGCATTACTTACAGTGATCTACTCGGCATTACTAACATTTATTCAAACCGACATCAAAAAATTAATAGCTTATGTACATATCGCCTTAATGGGATTTGTAACTGCAATTATCTATAGTGGTTCTGTTATTGCTTATCAAGGTATTGTAATACAAATGATTGCTATCAATTTAGTTATCGTTGGTATGTTTATAATTAGTGGCTTGTTAGTTGAATGTTATTCAACACGCAACATCAATCAATTCACTGGTCTTAAACAACAAGTACGCTATATCTCTTCTTTCACCTTATTTTTTATGTTAGCAATTTTAGGTATTCCAGGCACAGCTAATTTTGTCGGAAATTATATGATGTTACTTGGTAGTTATTCGTCTTTTTCATCTTATACAATTTTGCTCGTTGTTGGTCTATTACTATTGTCTGTTTCTTTTATTATTCGAATGCAACCTATATTTTATGGTGTTGTTGAAAAAGGTTGTGTAACAAAACATCAACTTGGTAAACGAGATATTTCACTACTAGCTAGTGTATTTATTGTACTTATTTTTATTGGCTTATATCCACAAATAGTTTTAGATATGTCTTATTCGGTGGTGAATCAAACACAGCAATATATAACTGCGGAACGAGTAGGAGAGTAATAACTTATGATAGCATTATCGCCTATATTTGTAATAAGCTTTACTATCATTGTTTTGCTTATCTTATTATTTTTTATAAAAATAAACTCTAAAGTGTGCGCTATTATAACCGTATGCGGTTTAGGGTGTGCGTTAACTTGTGCTGTCATTATTGGATACAATATTTCATCTAGTACCCAAATGATTACTAATATTAGTAATGATAATATGCAAATATCGGACAATTCTGATGTATCAATTCAAGATGCTGCATCCTCAAGTGAGCAAACTATTGCCGTAGATGCTGTACCGACTGAAGTGGGTGCAGCATCTAATGATAATAATGTTAATACGCAAGCTGATACCAAAAAAGAAAATAATACTGAAGTAAGTACTAGCATTAATCACAAAACAAATATTAATACTGAAACTCACACTAATATCGAAACTAGTACTAATTCTGTGACATATACTAATAACGAAGAGAGTACTCCTGTTGGAAGTAATGTCAATACTGATCCTACAACGGCAGCAGATAACAATAAAGGTAGCAACAATTTACAAGCTGATGCTTCTGTGCCGCAATGGAAAGCGAGCCATATTACAGCACTTTTTACCTGTGATAATTATGGATTGCTCTACACTGGCTTAATTTTAATTATTGCCATTACCGTATCTAGTTTGGCTTATCGTTGGTTTGTACAAGAGCAGTTACCTCATGGTCTTTTTTACGTCATTTTATTATTTATGACTTTAGGCGGTATAACACTTGTGTATGCTAGTCATTTAATTTCGTTCTTTATTGGTATCGAATTGCTTTCAATACCTTTTGTCGGATTAATAGGCTATCAATATATCCAAACCCACTCCTTAGAAGCCGCGGTTAAATATATGATTTTATCAGCTGTGGCGAGTGCGTTTTTATTAATGGGAATTGCTTTTTATTATGCTACAACAGGCGAGCTGACTTTCAGTGGTTTGAGTTATCAACTATCAACGATGTCTTATCCAAGTAATTTATTACTCATGGGGGTTTGCTTAATACTCGTTGGTGTAGGCTTTAAACTATCATTGGTTCCATTTCAACTTTGGTTACCTGATGTTTATCAAGGCGCACCAACAGTTGTGGCTTTGCTTTTATCAACAGTTGGTAAAGTTGCACTATTCTGTGCTATTGCAAGGTTGTTTTTATTGGCACCGATTGTTAATAATGAAACCATCCGTATGATTTTGGTGATCATGGCCTTTTTGTCTATTTTATGGGGTAATTTAATCGCATTAATGCAAAGTAGTTTAAAACGGTTGCTTGCATACTCCTCCATTGCACATTTCGGGTATTTATTAATTGCTTTAATTTCCGTGCAATATCAAGTGCTTGCTTTAGAAACCATCGGCGTCTATCTAATCGGTTATATTTTAGCAAACATTTGCATTTTAGGTGTGATTAGTCTGGAATCTCATTCAAATGAACTGCAAGATCATGAAAATGAAGTCGATCTTTCAGGATTATTTTGGCGTAGACCAATTTTAGCCTTAACAATGGGAATAGGATTATTATCATTAGCGGGCGTACCGCTTACAGCCGGTTTTGTAGGTCGTTTTTTACTGGTATTATTAGGTGTTACTGCGGAATTGTGGTGGTTAATAGCCGCTGTAGTAATAGGTAGTGCGTTGGGACTTTATTTTTATGCGCGTTTAATAATTAATCTTTATATCAGACCAACTTATCGTGATGATCAATTAATAAACAATCCAGTAATTAAATTAAAATGGCAGGATATAAAAATAAGTGAGCTTATCATAGCATTATCTGCACTATTAATTTTGATTTGCGGCATTTATCCAAAATGGTTATTTAACTTGGTAAGCATGGCGCAATACTTAACAACCTAATAAAAACGCTTCCGCTTTCATTATTTTGTTGGCGGAATAATTGTAGCTTATCTAATATAGATCGTTATTTTTTATACTCAAACGTATAGTTAACCTGAAACTTCTTAACAAGAAATAGTTAATAACAGAATTGTTTCTTGTGTTATAATTCTGACCTTTAATATTTTATTTGAATCAAGAGGACCTGTATGGACTTTTTAATCTCTAATGCTTATGCTGCTGATGGTGCTGCAGTTGAAAATAATCCTTATTTCTTACCTATTATGTTAGTTGTATTTGGTTTGTTTTTCTATTTTATGATTATGCGCCCACAACAAAAACGCGCTAAAGCTCATCGTGACTTAATGTCTGCGATTTCTAAAGGTGATGAAGTATTAACCAATGGTGGGCTTATTGGTCGAGTAGCAAAAGTTAACGAAAATGGTTATATTGCGTTAGAATTAAATGATTCAACTCAAGTTGTGATCAAACGTGACTTCATCACATCTGTTTTACCAAAAGGGACAATGAAATCACTATAATAGTGTATTTCCTATTATAGTTCATTGTGTTAATTACCTAATCCCACAAGAGAATACGTCGTGTTAAATCGCTATCCTTTGTGGAAGTACATTATGTTGGTCGTCGTGATTTGCGTCGGCCTTCTCTATGCGCTTCCAAATATTTATGGTGAAGATCCTGCTATACAGATTTCTGGTTCAAATACTTCTGAAATTGATATTACCACACAAGATAAAATCAGAAAAATTTTGGCAGATAACCACATTGAAACCAAGTCATTTATTTTTGAAAATAAATCCGTCTTAATCCGTGTTGGTGATAATGATTCTCAGCTAAAAGCTAAAGAACTGATTTCTAAAGAGTTAGGTGACGCTTATATTGTTGCTTTAAATTTGGCTCCAGCAACACCAAAATGGCTTACTGTATTAGGCGCAGAGCCGATGAAGCTTGGTTTAGACTTGCGAGGTGGTGTTCATTTTTTAATGGAAGTTGATATGACCACTGCATTAAGTAAACTCATTGAACAATCTATTGAAAATTTAAAATTTGAGTTTAATAGTAGCAAATTAAAATATAAATCAATTAATAAAGATGGTAACCAACAAATTGTTATACAATTTGATAGTACCGAAGATCGTAATAAAGCCATTACTAAAATCAATGCTATCCCAGATTTTAAACTTATCTCTCAAAATGAAAACACTATTACCTTAAGCATTAGTGAGCAACGATTACAACAAGCTAAAAATGATGCTGTACAACAAAATACGACTATTTTACGTAATCGTGTAAATCAATTAGGTGTAGCTGAACCAATTGTTCAACGCCAAGGTTCAGATCGAATTGTCGTTGAATTACCAGGTATTCAAGATACAGCCTTAGCTAAACGAATTTTAGGCGCCACTGCTACACTTGAATTTAGACAAGTAAATGAAGATAACACCGCTAATTTACCCGCTATGTTGGCAGGTGAAATACGTGTACCTTACGGTTCTGAAATCAAATATATGGAAAATGGACGCCCTGTTTTACTCTATAAACGCATCGTTTTAACAGGAGATCATATTACTGATTCTACGTTTAGAGTTAATGAATATGGTCAACCAGAGGTTTCCATTACGCTTGATAATTCAGGCGGTAAAGCAATGTTAAACTTCACTCAAAAAAATATTCATAAAGCAATGGCTACGTTATTTGTTGAATATAAAGATACAGGCAAACGTGATGAAAATGATAAACCGATTCTTGAAAAACAAGAACGTGTTATTAATGTTGCAACAATTCAGGGTATTTTTAGTGAACGATTCCAAGTAACGGGTATAAGCAGCATTGATCAAGCTAAAAACTTATCACTACTCTTAAGAGCAGGGGCATTGATTGCACCAATTCAGATAATTGAAGAACGTACAGTTGGACCATCAATGGGACAAGAGAACATTACACAAGGTTTAGAATCTTGCGTATGGGGATTATTAGTTTCTGTAATCTTTATGTTGGTCATGTATCGTTTGTTTGGTGTATTTGCAAGCCTTGCACTAGTTGCTAATCTCATTCTAATTGTCGGAATAATGTCCTTATTACCTGGAGCCACATTAAGTATGCCAGGTATTGCTGGAATAGTATTAACAGTCGGTATGGCGGTTGATGCAAATGTTCTAATTAATGAGCGAATAAAAGAAGAACTCAGCAATGGTCGTGGCGTACAACATGCAATTAATGAAGGATATGCAGGAGCCTGGAGCAGTATATTTGATGCTAACATAACTACATTAATTACTGCGGTTATCCTTTATGCTGTTGGTACAGGATCAATCAAAGGTTTTGCTATAACATTAGGTATAGGTATCATAACATCAATGTTTACATCGATTGTAGGTACTCGTGCATTAGCCAATCTTATTTATGGTGGTCGCCGTGTTACTAAGTTATCAATTTAGAGGTTTATTGTGATTGTTAATAAAAATGAAAATCATGATGTAAGAGAATTGAATCATGGCCGCAGAGTGCTCGACTTTTTAAAATTTGGCTTTGTAGCTTTTGTTATCTCAATGTTATTGGTGGTAGCATCATTTGTTATTATTTTTGTAAAAGGTTTTAACCTTGGGCAAGATTTTACAGGTGGTACTACTGTTGAAATAACTGTGAACAAAGACGTTAATCTTGATGATCTACGTAATAGTTTACGTCATGCTGGTTATCACGAACCGGTTGTTCAATACTATGGTAGTAGTAAAGATATTATCATTCGATTACCTTCAGCTAAGCAAGAAGATGGCAGTGCATCATCAGTAATTGATAATGCATTAGGTGCAAAAATTTCTAATTTAGTTCATAAAGAAATTGATGCAGATGCACAAATTAAACGAATTGAATTTGTCGGACCAACGGTTGGTGCAGAACTGGCCCAAGATGGTATATTGGCAATTTGTGCAGCATTAGTTTGTATACTAATTTATATTGCATTTCGTTTCGAATGGCGATTTGGTACTGGAGCGGTAGTTGCATTAGCGCATGATGTAGTTATTACCGCTGGGTATCTATCACTGTTTGAACGTGAATTAGATCTAACTATTATTGCTGCAATGTTGTCAATTATTGGTTACTCACTTAATGATACTATTGTGGTATTTGATAGAATTCGTGAAAACTTCAGAAAAATACGCCGGGCATCTCCTTATGATGTTATCAACATCTCGTTAACGCAAACACTACATCGAACCTTAATGACATCAGGAACAACGCTTGCCGTGGTTGTTATCCTATATATTTTTGGAGGTTCTATGTTGAAAGGTTTCTCAGAAACATTAGGCGTTGGTATTGTACTTGGTACAATTTCATCGATTTATGTGGCTGCATATATGTCCCTTAAACTAGGCGTTAAGCGCGAGCACTTTATGCCTCCAAAAATAGAAGCAGAAGGCGCTGATCAACCTTCAATATTACCATAAACTAATATTCTGCCACATTGATTGTGGCAGAAATCACTTGATTAATTATCAGACAAATAAAATCAAATAGATTGACACTTAATCTCTAGTTGCATATCATTAGCCCCAGTTTATCCCTTTCTATTGGGGGCCATAGCTCAGCTGGGAGAGCGCAACGCTGGCAGCGTTGAGGTCAGGGGTTCGATCCCCCTTGGCTCCACCAATTCACTATTTTGTAAGAGTCTTTTAACAAATGGACATGCAAGTATATATTTCCAAGTATAAAACCATCTTACACAAACTTTATGCTGAACTCTCTCATAATCTCAAAATTTTAATGTAAATAGTTCAATAAATTATTTTTATCTTTATGAGTTTTTGGACACACTAAAGGCTATATAATTATTGTGATTACATGGTTTTTAAACAATTATTCATCATAAAAATAGGCGTTTAAGCAAGTAAATGGATACCTATTTAATATCCTAAAAGGCAGCTAACCGCTTAGCACGCTCCTGAAATATCTAACGAACGGTAACGAATAAAAGATTGTGCAAAATTAATGACGATTGTTCGCTTCCACAAAAAAATGGAAGCCATTAACGGTAATAGACGATAAATATATAGTTACACATCTGCTATTTAAAAAAATAATTAATAACCGATATTATATAAAGTAAATTAAATTATCGTTACAGCATATAATAATCATAGATATCATGAAATATTATTTATTAATGACCACAAGGCAGTGGCAAGAATTACAAAACCAAAAAGAAGAGTATTCAAGTTTTCGCCCTAATCCTTTAATCACTAACAGTCTTATACAATATAGTAAGCTAAAACCTGTTCGCTATGATTATAGTAGTAAAATGGATGAAATTATCCATTATTGCGTTAAACATCAAGACGAGTGTAAGAACTTATACCCACCCCTTGAAGAGCTGGGTTTATATTATGGGACTAATACCTGTAATAAAGACGATAAAAGACTCTCTGCAGCACTAAAAGAAGCAATAGAATCACAACGCGCTATTTTATTTGAAATGCCTATTGAACATCATTCAGGTATGTTACAACCCGAACATAACACATCAAATCGTAACCGAACACCTCGTAAATTAACCCCTGATGAAGTAAAAATGTACGAGCTGAAGACAAAATATAATAATCAAGATAATTATATTGAATTGACGGTTGATCATTTAGCGAATCACCCATTTACGATATTTGATAATGCCAGCCAGAAGATGCTTAAGCAAGGGACTTTAGACAGCAGTGGTTACGCCTATGTTAGCTTGCCGGTAAACGCCAAATATGTGGATATCGTCTTTGATAAGCAGCAAAAAGCTCGTCCATGGTATTACGATGTACCATTACAATTATTAGGCGGGATTCGTGATGCGGCGCAATCTGTGGCGGATTTAGCATGGATTCATCCCTAATTAAACAAGCTATGGAATATGGTGTTGACGACGAAATAAAAAAACCGATTCAATTGACCAATGTTCCTGAGACCGAAACCACATCTGGCGCACTTGCCCATGGTGTAAGCCAATTTCTTATCGGTTTTATCCCTGCATCTAAAGCAATCAAGTTTATCAAACCTATATCGAAAATGGGTAAGCTAGGTCAAAGCATAATAGCGGGCGGTGTCACGGATTTTAAGGTTTTTGCTCCTCACGAAGAACGGCTATCCAATCTCGTTCAATCATTTAAAGAACTACAAAATCCTGTTACTGAGTATTTACAAGCTGATCTCGATGATAGCGTTGCTGAAGGACGTTTTAAAAATGCTTTAGAAGGATTATTGATAGGTGCGCTTGCTGAACCCTTTGCCCATTCATTACGAGCATTAAAATACGCAAGAATCAAATGGCTGGTGTCAGACGTTAAAACGAAAGCTCACTATAAGCTTGAAATTGTAACTCTTGAAACCGAATCAGGCAGTAAAGGTAATTGGAATAAAGATCTTAATAATCCTCAGTCTAATACAATATATATTGTAGATGGTAATAAAACATATCATACTGATCACTTAGGTAGAATCAAAAAGGTGAAGCGACTCTTAAGCTTGATGCATTAGACAGAAATACTTATCAACAATTGAAAGCAGGTAAACAAGGCATTGAAGGTGACGAAGGCGGTCATTTAATTGCTACCCTACTAAATGGAGCTGGCGAAAAGATTAACCTGCTACCAATGAATGCCAACCTTAATCGTGGTGTATGGAAACAAATGGAAAATAAATGGGTAAAAGCCTTAGAAGAAGGAAAAACGGTTAAAGTTAAAATTGAGCCTATTTATAATAGTAGTGGTATAAGACCATATAAATTTGAAGTGTCTTATTATATTGATGGAAAAGACACCATATATAAAGATTTTTATAATCGTCCACACGGAGGAAATTAATGAATAATGATATTTATAATAAAATTGGTGGAATTTTGATTACTAGTGCGCCAGACGATAGTAAAAAAATAATTGCAAGAATAGAGATAACTGGAACAAACGACGTTGGTACTTATACTTTTAATTATATAAATTCGTTAGGTAATATAAAAAACTATAGACCAGTATCGCGAGCTAGAGATGATCTTTTTGATGCAATACTAGAACTAAAAAAATATATGTTAGAAAACAATTTAACCAACGGAAAACCTATATGGGCTGGTTGTATTGTTACTGTTGATCTTGAAAGTTCAAAAATTAATATTGAATTTAAGTACGAACCATTTATTGAAGAGTAATCTTATTATTAAAGATAGGTAATAAACATTTATAATCAAATGATTAGGCATATTATTAGGTGTATGGTACATAATGTACCTAAACAATATATCTATAATTATTATAGTATGGAAAATTCTACTTTTAACTGGTACACAAATAAAAAATCCAAATCAAGAGATAGAGACTGTTTTTTATTTGGCAGTGACGGCATGTATCTCTTAGTTTAATCGAATAATTATAATAAATTCAACGTGTTATATTTGCATGTTTGTAGAGCAAAAAAGAGAAGGCATTAATTAGCTTCAGTAGTTATCCTGAGCTTTCATTACTGCCAGCGCGAAAAAAACTTCTAATGAATTAATACGATCTAAAATAGTTCTTACATTAAATTACTATACTGTAATGTATCTAACTGTATATTAGAGTATTATTTTCGTCTAATCTGATTTCCCAAATATTGTGGGCGTTTTATAGCAAGAATTAAACAAACGAATTCATAAACGCTGTGAAGGTATAATTAAAATCTCCCCTAACGAAATAAAAATAGATAAAATCGAACAATTTCTGACTGTTTTTAGTTGAATATAATTCAAAATTAAAAATTATGATTAATAGTTTTATATAAAACAACATAATGCTAGGATAGTCATTGATTGATTTTTAACAGGCTAAATATTATGCAATATAATCCTAAGTTAACCGCCAAACAATGTACTAATATGGACGAGATTCGTTCAGAGATAGATCAGATTGATCACACTGTTATTAAACTATTTGCAGCTCGCTTTGAATATGTAAAAGCTGCTAGTAAATTTAAAAAAAGTGCCAGTGACGTGCAAGCCAAATCCCGTTTTGACACTATGCTTGAGCAACGAAAACTTTGGGCCAATGAGTTAGGACTAAATGGCGATATTATTAAAGAGTTATATGCTAATTTGATTCGTTATTTTATTAATGAAGAATTAAATCAATATAAAAATAAAGCAAAATAAGGATAGTCTGTCTATGGCTTATACCAGTAAACAACAGTTATTGAATGAAATAAACAAAACCGCTAAATTGTTTATTGAAGAATTTGATACGTTAACAGAATCTCTAAAAGATCAGTTAATTCATGGTGTCGATCGTACTCCTGTGCAAATGATTGCTTATCAGTTAGGATGGTTGGATCTTGTTAAGTCTTGGGATGATGATGAACTTGCTGGACAAACCCCAACATTACCAGCAGAAGGCTACAAATGGAATCAGTTAGGCACATTATATCAACACTTTTATAAGATTTATCAGGATTATTCATTACAAGAACTAATTACATTATTTAACGAGAAACTTGTTATCTGGAATAATTGGATTGAATCTTTGGACGATGATACATTATTTATTAAAGACAAACGTAATTGGACTAAACCTTTCCCTGAATCTTGGACCGTAGCGCGCTTTCTTCATATCAATTCTGTGGCACCGTTTAAATCGTTTCGAACCAAAATCAGAAAGTGGAAAAAGTTAAGCGAACTAGTTTAAATGTAACTTAATATCAATGTAATCAAATAGGAATGATATGGCTTTTTCAGAAAAAGAGCGCCAACAATTGTTACAACTAAAATTTGTGGGTAGCAAAATTATTGACAGACTCGAACAAATGGAACTTGATTCTTTTGATAAATTACGCCATGCCACTTTAGATGAAATACTAAGCAAAGGCGCATTATTAACAGGCTCAACTTGTTGGAAAAATAGCCATCAAGCCAAAACAGCCATCAATAATATTTTGGATTTAGTTAAATAATGACAGTTGCGCATAATAGATCATTGTTTTTTTTAAATTTTAATTTATAGTCATTTTGGTCATCAGTAATAAATAATTACCCCTGATTTTATTAAGTAATTAATAGTGGAATGTAAAAAAGTTTGAGGTTAACTATACGTTTAAGTAAAAAATTATTGATTGGTTTAAACCATTATTTCTAATCCACAGCAGTAGTATTCAAATTATTTAATTAAAGAGTCATATTGAGTAAATTTACTGACATTATCAGAAATGATCGTTTTTAACATTTTATTGAACATAGGTAAAACAGTTATTAATATCAATAACTAAAGCATTTTAAATAGTTGTCATCATTAAAACATTTAAACAAACTGAAACAAGTCAATCCTCATCTAATATTGTTTACCAACCCGATGATAAAGAAGCAGGAGATGATTTTAACAAAACAATGCCTTTATACTCATAGCAATATTCTGGAGCTCAATATCAAGCTCAATTAGCCAAACAGGCAATAAAACAGCAGGTTAGGTCAACTTACTTATTTGAATCGCATGCGTTTTAATTTATTATCCTACAATCACTAAACTTCGAGTTAGTAAACACGAACTTTATTGTTAACTCTATGTATTAGTTGCTATTTTATTTATAATTGGTTTACTTATGCATTTCATTTGCCAACGTATCTAATTTAGATATAATCTTCATATTTTGATAAACTAAATATGGATAAAAGATAAAATATTAATTTTATACAAAAAGTTATTATTAACGGATTACTATTTTAAAGTTTGGTTCTATTTGGTTTCAGTCAACTATAAATGTTATTTTTATATAAAGTTATGATAAAATTTTTATAAAAAGAGTATTTGTTAAATAATTAAATTGTTGTAAAGTAGGCAATCTTTTAGTAGTCAAAGGATTAAGGATTTTTATGAAAACATGGCAGCGTGTTTTAGCTTGGTTTTTGGGTGGTTGCTTGATTGTTGGTGCGTTTTGGTTTTTTACTCAATCTTCATTAATTGGCAGCGACAATCAGATGGAAAAAGAAAAACAAATACTCATTTCTGAGTTTAATGCAAATAAAGATAATATTCTTTTACAAATTAATCAGTTAATCACTGAAGAAAAATATGATGAAGCGATTTCTTTAGCGAGTAAATATCAGGTTACAGAAGACGAAGCATTATTGAAATTGAAAGATCAAGCTCAAACTGAGTTAACAAAAGTCAATACTCAAAAACAAATTGCAGATTTGTCGAATGAGCTTAATGCTACTCCTGAATCTGAAATACAGAAGAAATTTGATTTATATAGTAAATTATTAGAACTTGTTCCTGATAATTTGGAATATAAAACTCAACAAGCTGAGTTACAAACCATATTAGAAAGACAGCATCTAATTCGTTCTCAATTTACTGGTGAGAATGGTGCTCATCGTAAACTTGAAAAATTCATAAAATTTAAAATGAAAGATGTTAGCACTTATAAACATCTTGAAACGAAATACATCGAAAATAACGATGATACTTTCACAATTATCACCACATTTAACGGTAAAAAGGGTGATAGCGGTAAGATTACTAAAAATGTTGTCACAGCGATTGTTGATATAAATGGCAATCCAATACGTATTGTAAGTTGGAAATAAAAGGAGCGATAGCTCCTTTTTTAAGGATATTTTATATTGGTCACCACTGCATCTATACTGTTTTCTTTCTTCACCTTTCTTTTAATTAATTCTGTTTTAAAATATTTCATCTATGATTTAAATCAGTTTATTTTCTTAATGGTTTACAATTTATTGTTACAATTAGTTGGCATAAAAACCTAATAATTTTGAGTAAAATAGTGAATCTTTCTCTTTTTCGAGTAGAACGATGATTGCTTGTGGTCTATGCAATTTTTTTCTAATCTTTTCTAACTTTACTGGATCAAGCTGTGGTATGCTATTTTTTATTCTTTGCCATTTTGATAGGCTGATGGTCACACGGCTTTGTTCCCATGCATATTCACGATTAATACTATAAGGAATTATTTTTTCCTCTTCATTATAAGCTAAATATAGATCGATATTATCTTTAGATAATCGGGTTGATAATTCGATGCTATTATCCCAATAGCTATTAATATCTCGTTTATAACCATTGTTGAAATTTAATAGGCTTTGCTTGGCTATAGCGGATTGACTCAGCGAATTTCCTTTTTCTTTATAGTAAGCTTCTAATAACCCTGAAGGAAGCTCGATATCTTCAGCATAAACAGAATCAATCAATAAACGTGCATCTTGTGGCATTTTAATAGACTTTTGCTGAATAAGGATTTTTTGAGTTAACCATAAATAAGCATGATTAGGGTATACATAACTGGTATTGTGAAAGGCAGGATTGGTGAGCCAATTTCCTTTGGGATCATCTTGCCAAGGTGGTGCAAACACCGTAAGCACTGGAGGATCGCGTTCATCCTCGGCTTGCGCATGCTTATTATAAGGTTTGATATTACCATGTTTATCTCGCACATGCCGTTGTAAACGTCCTGCACGTTGTATTAAGAGATCAATAGGCGCGATGTCACTGATCATTTCGTCAAAATCAAGATCTAAAGATTGTTCTATTACTTGGGTTGCAATGATCACTTTTGCTTGGCGAATTTCATTATTTGAGATTTTTCCTGCCCATGTTAAGGCTTTTTCTTCAATTTCCAATCGATCACAAAAAGCAAACCGACTATGAAAAAGTAAAATATGATCGGTGTCTATATTCAAGGTGAGTTGTAATTGTTGATATAAGTCAATTGCATCTGCTACACTATTTTTTATCCAACAAATAATCTTACCTTTTTCTATTGCTTGTTGAATTTGATTTATCCCTGCTTGAACATCGGTAATCCAGTCTATTTTAACTTCACGTTTCACGTCTTCTCTGGTATCTATTGGTTGTACAGTTAAGCCATGATAATTAAGTTGAGTTATAAGTGGAAACGGTAATGGCTGTTTTAAAGATAAGTCTTGTTGGCTATTAGTTAATCCTCTATAAAATGCATTGAGTAACTTTTCACGTAAAAAGTCCGGTAATGTGGCAGTTAAAATAATGGCGCAACCACCTTGTAAAGCGTGATAATGAAGTAATGCCTCTAATAGTTTTACCATATAGCTGTCATAAGCATGAACCTCGTCTAATATAAGTAACTTATGCCGCAAACCTAATAAACGTAATGACTGATGTTTAAATGGCATAATAGCCATTAAAGCCTGATCTAATGTACCTACGCCAACTTCTGCCAATAAGGCTTTTTTGCGTGTATCGACAAACCATTCTTTACATTCAGCGCTGATAAATTGTTCTTCTTTAGGATATTTTTGTTGAATGATGCCATCTTTCGTTAAAATTGATTGCGTAAAATTTGGATTCATATAGCTAGCACCATGTGCTAACACTAATGATGGGTGACTGCCTACTTGGTATAATTGCTCGTAGACATTTGCTGTGCGTTGATAAATAGCATTAGCTGTTGCCATAGTTGGTAGACCGATATATATTCCTTTTGCCTTTTGATCTGACATTAATCTACTTGCTAATATCATTGATGCTTCGGTTTTTCCCGATCCAGTAACATCTTCCATAATAAATAATTCAGGGCCTTTTTTAGATAATTGACAGGTTAATGCATGCGCTTGCAATGGCGTTGGTTTTTCAATAAAAGGAAATAAACTTTTCACATTTTTAAAAGGAGCAACAGGAGATGATTTGGGTAAAGTTGTTATGGCCTTTTCAGCTTGAATGATTGCATGATTTTGCCAATATTCAGTTAATGGCATCACTTGCCAAATGAATGAAAATAATTGTTCATTTGATCCTAAACAATCGCTGATAACGGCTAAAGCAGCAATCAACCAACTTATTTGTTTCAGTTTTTCTTGATGAGCTTTATTGAAAAAAAATTTTGGATAAGGTTGTAATTTGTTATCTTGAGTAAAAAGTTGGTTAATTGTTTGAATATAATCGGATGCGCTTTTTTTATCTTTCTGATTAAATGATAAATTACCTTTAATATTTAGTTCAGGTGGCTTCCCATGGTGCCCAGTCATAATTAACAACCAAATATCATATAAGTTCTCAATTTTTCGATTATATTTCTCCAATTGTATTTCTGGATTAAATAATAAGGATTCTCGCCATAACCAATAACCAAGCGAGTCATGTTTAGAAAAATACCTTTTTGAGGGATCAGCAGAAACCAGTTGTGGGTTATTGTGCTTAAATAGTTTTTGAAATCCATTAGCAAATTTACCAATATCATGCCAAGCTAAAAAATAAGCAAACCAAAGGGCAGCTTGTTCTTTATCTTTTGAGGAAAAACCTATTTGTTCAAATAATTCAAAAGAATTTAAATAATTATGTTTGACGATATGATAACCGCATGCCGCTACATCCAAATTATGATACACAAGCAAATGATAGGTATGATTATCGTTATTTTGTCGACATTTTCCCCAATATTGATAAAAAGATTCTGCCATCATAATCATTGTCCTTTTTTAATTGTCGATAGATTAATTTATCCTTCTTTATTGGATACCTGAGCTATAAGACATAAATAAAAAACCAATAATTTTATATAATTAATTTTATTATATACTCTATTGTTACATTAAATAGGTATTATGCAAGTAAATCGATTTTCGTCGTTATTTGTTTTGTTAAGTTATTTACTAAACGCTTTCTCTTCTAAAGCTTACAAAGCTTATAATTTACTCTATTAATACTATAATCGGTTGAATGTAAAAATACAGAGAATAATTTTAAATGTGAACTCAAACGTTATATTTACCTGAAATTTATTTACATAAAGGTTAGTTTTATAAAAGAGTAAGTGAATTAAATCCTATATTTATCGACTCATAAAGACAGTATTAATAAATGTAATATCTGTTTTAATGTTAACTCTAGTATTTATTTTTGAGTTTATTAATTAGGTTTTGCTCATTTAGTTGAAGTTTGGCAAAATAGATGAACTATTATAGGTGGGAAAATGTTTTGAATCATGATGACAATAATTTCAATGGTACTCACCAATATTTATACCAGTGATTAAACAGGAATGACATTAGGATGATTAACCAATTCAAACAAAAAATGAATACACTACTTATCACAAGCTGTATAAGTGGGTTAACTATTTGTTCTATGACGGTTAATGCTCAAGAAAATCCGCCAGCACAATCGCCAACTTCAATAGAGGTGAAAGCTGATACTGTTTTGCCAAGCCAAACAATAATAAATGATGAGGCTACTCTCGTAGGACCTGTTCAAATTACTGAAAAAATCTATCATAAAACTATTTTTTCTTTGTTAGGTAAGCCTAAATATCCTGATGAATTTGATCATCTTGATTATGCAAATCCAAAAGCACCCAAAGGCGGAACGATTAAACTCGCCGAATTAGGTACTTTTGATAATTTCAATCGTTATGCTAGTCGAGGCGCACCCGAAAAAAATTCTGGATCATTATATGATACCCTTTTTACGAATTTAGCGGATGATATTACAAGTTTTTATCCGCTAATTGCGACATCCGTTACTTATTCTGATAATTATCGTTGGGCTGAAGTTACCATTAATCCTAATGCCCGTTTTCAAGATGGAAAACCGATCACTGCACATGATGTTGAATTTACTTTTCATAAATTTATGACAGAAGGCGTTCCACAATATCGTTTATATAATCAAAATATTACTGTTAAAGCACTCGATGACTACCATGTGCGTATCGATTTACCTGAATCAAATAGGGAAAAATTATTATCCTTTGTTGGCAATATGCCTGTTATACCACAACATTTTTGGCAAAATCACAATTTTTCTGAGCCAATTACTACCCCACCAGTTGGTAGTGGTCCTTATTTTATCAGCGATTATAAAATGGGACATTATGTGGTTTATCAACGCAATCCTAACTATTGGGCAAGCAATTTACCTATTAATAAAGGGATGAATAATTTTGATGAAAAACGCATTGAATACTATATGGATAGTAGTATTTCGTTAGAAGCATTTAAAGCAGGTGAATATGATCTCCGTGGTGAGGGGCAGCCCAAAAATTGGTTTACTCAATATCAAGGCCAATATTTTGATTCAAATGATATTATCAAACAAGAAAAACCAATTCAAACTGCTGTAGATACCAAGTGGTTAGCTTTTAATCTGAAAAAAGATTTGTTTAATGATGTCAAAGTTCGTGAAGCGATCACTTTAGCATTTGATTTTCAATGGTTAAATCATGCCTTTTATTACGATAGCTACAAAAGACCTTACAGTTTTTTTGAAAATACTATTTATGCTGCGATAGGTACTCCAAGTGATCAAGAATTAAAATGGCTTAATCAGTATAAAGATATTATCCCTGAACAGTCGTTCGATAATGCTTTTTATATCTCTAAAAGTGATGGTTTTGGATTTAATCGTGATAATTTATTAAAAGCGACAGATCTACTTAAACAAGCAGGATGGATAATTAAAGGAGGTAAATTAGTTAATGCCAAAACCAATCAACCTTTTGAATTTGAACTAGTTACATATCTCGGAGATGATGTTAAATATGCGACACCTTTTCAGAAAAACTTAGCTCGTTTAGGTATCACCATGAAAATAGTGTCACTTGATTATGCTCAGTTTACACGTCGTTTGCGTGAGCGTGATTATGATATGATGCCACGTAATTATGGCGCTAAAAATTATCCCTCATCAGACTTAATGATCCTTTGGGGAAGTGAATATCTTAATTCATCATGGAATGCTTCAGGATTACATAACCAAGCAATTGACGGAATTATCGCTGAAATTACTCGAAACTTAGAGAATGAATCAGAACTGATTCCTCTTGGGCGCGCACTTGATCGCATCTTAACTCATGAATATCCCATGATTCCAATGTGGTATAACAGCAATACTTATTATGCATATTGGAACAAATTTGGACAGCCAGCTGTTCATCCCGCTTACGCTATTGGTATCGATAGTTGGTGGTATGATGCAGATAAAGCAAATAGCTTGACTAAAAATCGGAAACATTAATATGCTTAATTATCTTGCTCGACGATTATTACTCATTATTCCCACGCTGTTTGTAATTTTAACGATTAACTTTTTTATCGTCCAAGTCGCACCAGGTGGTCCGGTTGATCAAGCATTAGCCATGATTGAAAATGGTCCGGAGGCAGTACAAGCAATTTTGCCGGGAATCGATAATAATGCAGTAAAATTGCAACAATATAAAAATGAGTCAAATTATCGAGGATCGCGTGGTCTTGATCCACAAATTGTTGTTATGATCGAAAAACAGTACGGTTTTGATAAACCAATAGTGGAACGTTATTTTGAAACATTAAAAAAATATGTCATGTTTGATTTTGGTGATAGCTTTTTTAAAAGTGAATCGGTAATTGGTTTAATTACTAAAAGTTTGCCTGTTTCGATTTCATTAGGGCTCTGGAGTACCCTAATTATTTATCTTATTTCAATTCCTTTAGGGATCCGTAAGGCGGTTAAAGATGGATCAATGTTTGATTTCTGGTCAAGTACATTAATCACTATTGGTTATGCAATACCCGCTTTTTTATTGGCGGTATTACTCATTGTGCTGTTTGCAGGTGGCAGTTATTGGGATATTTTCCCATTGCGTGGATTAATTTCCAATCATTTTGAACAGCTTGATTTTTGGGGTAAGGTAAAAGATTACGCATGGCATATTTGTTTACCGACTATTGCTATGGTGATCAGTGGATTTGCTTCTCTCACTATGCTAACCAAAAATTCTTTTCTAGATGAAATCCGTAAACAATATGTAATTACTGCGAGAGCCAAAGGTTTAACTGAAAAGCAGATCCTTTATAATCATGTGTTTCGTAATGCGACTTTACTAATTGTATCGGGCTTTCCGGCTGCTTTTGTTGGCATCTTATTTACCGGCTCGTTACTTATTGAAATAATATTTTCACTCAATGGTCTTGGTCTATTGGGTTATGAAGCGATTATTCAACGAGATTACCCTGTTATTTTTGGTTCGCTGTATATTTTTACATTAGTTGGACTGATTACTAAGTTATTATCTGATTTGTCCTATATGGTGATCGATCCACGCATTGACTTTGAGGCACGCAATTAATGACCTGCAATTACTCTATTAATCAGCAACGTTGGCAACGGTTTAAACATAATCGGCGTGGATATTTTTCACTTTGGTTGTTTTTGATCTTTTTTGTGATTAGCCTCTTTGCCGATTTTATTGCAAACGATAAGCCGATTGTTATTAAATATCAGGATAGTTTTTATTATCCTATTTTTCATTTCTATCCTGAAAGTAAATTCGGTGGACAATTTGATACGCAAACTAACTTTTTAGATCCGGTTGTGCAGCATAAAATAGAAGCTGATGGTTGGATGGTTTGGCCACCATTTCGGTATAGTTATAATACGTTAATTTATGATACACCAAGTACCTTTCCTACATCACCCTCTAACACACATTGGTTAGGTACCACTGATGCTGGGTTTGATGTGTTGGCAAATATATTATATGGTTTTCGTATTTCGATGTTTTTTGCCATTTTATTAACACTATTTACCACAATTATTTCCGTTATCATCGGCGCGATTCAAGGTTATTACGGTGGTAAAGTCGATTTGATTGGGCAACGTTTTATCGAAATTTGGTGTGGATTACCAGAGCTTTTTGTGATTATTTTATTGGCGAGTATTTTACCTCTTGATTTTTGGTGGTTACTAGGGATAACAGTGTTATTTGGTTGGATGGCTTTATCAGGTATTGTGCGTACTGAATTTTTGCGTACTCGTAATTTTGATTATATCCGCGCAGCCAAAGCAATGGGGGTTGCTGACAGCAAAATTATGTTTCGTCATATTTTACCTAATGCATTGGTTGCAACATTAACTTTTTTACCTTTTATTTTATGTGGTTCAATTACTACATTAACTTCTTTAGATTTTTTAGGTTTTGGTTTACCGATTGATTCACCTTCTCTTGGTCGTTTGTTGCTACAAGGTAAAAATAATTTGCAAGCGCCTTGGCTTGGTATTAGCTCTTTTTTAATTATTGCAACTTTGCTATCTTTGCTAATTTTTATTGGTGAAGCAATCAGAGATGCTTTTGATCCAAACAAGGGAGTGTATCAATGAGTACTACTTTATTATCTGTTGAGGATCTAAGTATTGCTTTCAAACGTGATACACAATCACAATTGCGTGTTGTAAGCAATGTGAGTTTTAATATTAATGAACAAGAAACACTTGCATTGGTTGGTGAATCAGGTTCAGGTAAAAGTGTGACTGCATTATCTATTTTACGTTTATTACGTAAAGAGCAGGTAAGTTATCCAACGGGTGATATTTTGTTTGAGGGGCAATCTTTGCTTCATGCTCCCGATAAAGAGCTTCGTAAAATTCGTGGCAATCAAATTAGTATGATTTTTCAAGAGCCTATGGTGTCGCTTAATCCATTACATACAGTTGAAAGACAACTTTATGAAGTACTATCATTGCATCGCGGTATGCGTCTTAATGCTGCTCGTAGCGAAATTTTGCAATATCTTGATCGTGTTGGAATTAAAGAACCAAAAAGTAAATTATCTGCTTTTCCTCATCAGCTATCTGGTGGAGAACGACAGCGGGTTATGATTGCCATGGCAATTCTAACCCATCCTAAATTATTGATTGCTGATGAACCAACTACCGCTTTAGATGTATCCGTACAAGCACAGATTATTCAATTGCTTAAAGAGCTTAAAAATGAATTGAATATGAGTATGTTATTTATCTCGCATAATCTTGGTATGGTCAAAAAGTTAGCTGATAAAGTGGCCGTTATGCAAAAAGGTAGAATTGTAGAATATAACAGTAAGCAACGTATTTTTTTATGTTCTGAACACGAATATACTCAAACATTACTAAATTCAGAACCAAGTGGTGATCCAGTTCTTTTACCTCAAACTCCAGGAATATTGCTTAGCGTTAACCATCTTAATGTGGATGTAATAACTAAAAAAAGGCTTTTTAGTCATGAACAAAAAAGAATTGTTGATAATGTTGGTTTGACAGTACATCAAGGTGAAACTGTTGGTCTTGTCGGGGAATCGGGCTCAGGAAAAAGCACTACAGCATTGGCTATTTTAAGATTGATTAAATCTCAAGGTGAAATCTTATTTGATAGCTACCCCATACAAAATTTAACAGGCAGAAAGCTATTACCATTTAGAAGTCGAATTCAAGTCGTTTTTCAAGATCCGTTTTCGTCACTCAATCCTCGTTTTAACGTTGAGCAAATTATTATCGAGGGTTTAATTACTCATAAAAAACTGAGTCAAGGTGAACGTAAAAAAGCGGTAATTGGTATTATGCAAGAGGTCGGTCTCGATCCTGATTTACGTTTTCGTTATCCAACCGAATTGTCTGGAGGGCAACGTCAACGTATTGCTATCGCTCGAGTACTAATTTTACAACCAGAATTATTGATATTAGATGAACCAACTTCATCTTTAGATCACACCACTCAAAAGCAAATTATTGATTTACTGAAATATTTACAAAAAAAGCATCAGCTCAGTTATCTCTTTATTAGTCATGATTTAGCGTTAATTTATTCAATATGTCATCAAGTAATTGTTATGAAGGATGCTCAAATTGTCGAGCAAGGTTCACGAGATAAGATTTTTTATTCTTGCGAACATGAATATACCAAAGCATTACTGTCATTTTTAGATAAACCCCCTCGTAGAGGAAGTAAAACCTTAATTCATGCCGATAAAGCTGAAAAAGTAGATAAGAGTGATCCAAAAAATGATCGTTCACGTAATCAAAAACAAGAAAAAAAAGTCGATTGGGAAAATGCTTTATTAATGCGCAAAAAATAGCTGTATATAAAGTAATAGTTGAAGTTAGGTTACTATTACCAATGGATAAATATTTATCACTTTTTAATAGGTTAGTCATGCAAAAACAAATATTACCGTGTTCAATAACACTCTGTCTGTTGTTACTTTCACCAACTGTAATGGCTTTAAGTTGTGGTGATGATTCCACTCAAAATAGGGTTCAAGCCAATAATTATATTTTTCAAATTTTGGATTTTATTGATTTACCAGCCCATGGTATTAAACAAGAAGTTAGAACATCAACAACAAGAATGAATAATCATAATGAGTTAACGGCTAAGCATACACTCAATTATGATCAAAATGGATTAATTACTCAAAGCCAATATGTTTTATTCACGGATGAGAATAAACGTGTTTATTCAGAATATTTGCAAAAAACAACCGTTGGTTGGGAAAATTTTATTGAAGATTTGGACGATAAAACAAGCAGTATCATTCAATTTAAAACCGACAGTCAAGGTAAAATAGTTGAGTCGCAACAAGCGAAAGAGGCTTTAGACTTTATCTTCATTGAAACGGATAGTTATGAATATGATATTAATAATTGTCTGATCAGCAAACAGGTGCAGTGGAAGCTTAAAGGAGTGGATGAACAAGGTAAATTTACCGGTGTTGATCAAAATGGTGCATCATCTTATACATTTAATTATCAAAAACAGCAATTAGCTAATGTGTCATATCAGTTTAGTAACAATACCCAAAATGAAAGTAACTTTTTATATCAATACGATAATAATCATCGCTTAACAGCAATACAATCAACTTATTTATCGGCAAGTAAAAATTCAGTGAACTCCACTACTCAATTTTTAACCTTTAATGACAAAAATAATTGGCTTACTGCAACAAAAATAAGAGAAGATCAAAAAAATAAACAAACGAATATTGTTAGAGAAATGACGTATTACTAATTTTTAACATTAATCAGCGTTATCCAACCGGATAACGCTTTTTGGCTATGAATCATATCTAAATATCTTATTATTTACATTCGAACAAACAAAATATAAATGGCATGGATAGTCCAGGCAAGAGCTAGAGCAACGGTAAGTATCTTTTCCCGTTTTGGGTAGATTTTATGATGGTGTAAAATCACAATAATCTTGTGTAATGCGCACCAAATTGGCAATGAAATCATGAAAAATAAAAATAATTTACCCGTTTCGGTATTTGTTACTTTAAGTATGTAAGAACGAGTTGTTGCATCGCTAAAAGGAATAATGAACGCAATTATTATTATGATGACGGGTAAAAAGACAGCAGTCCATGTACCGCCTAAAATAAATAATCCTTTCTCAAGTTTTCCTTTTTTGTGTGTAGTTTGAATTTCTTGATTTTTCATTGTATAAATACCGTTTATTTTGAAACAAATAACACTAAGTAAATTGAAATAGCGATTGTAACCAACCATAAGCCGGCAGTGAATAAATAATCCTGTGCTGTTTTATTCGATCTTGTTGAAAAAATAACTTTAGGTATTAAATTAAACCAACTTATTGAATGAAAAATAGCAATCAATAATACAATGCAATTTAGTACAACTACAAAAGGGCTACGTAAAAAAAAGATAAAACGATAAAACTCATCTTGTCCCATACTATTGGTATACATGCAAATTACGCCATACATTAATACTAAACTGCCCCAAAGCATCGCAAAGGGAATTAATTTATGCATAATAGCAATTATTAAAGGGTGCTTTATCTTAAATTGAACTACATCAATATGATTAACGTTTTCTTGTTTATCGTTGCTGGGATAGCTATTGTGTTGTTTTGGATTCATAAATCTCTCAATATCACCTTTAAACTCATTTAATGAAGAATACTTATCATGGTTAACTTTAACTTCCCAATTATAAAGGCAAACCTGATTTATGTCGCTAATTTTTGGCTGTAATAATATAAGCTTTAGCTTAACCTTAACCTATCCCTAGTATTATGAGCATCATCAATGATATGTAGTCAATAATGTAAAAAACGGTTACTCTATAGTTTATAAAAAAATTAAATAGAGATCGCATTCTATCAATTATTTAATGGAAAAAATTATAAAATTCTGTTTAGATGAATCGTCTTTGATTAAAAAATCCACGATAGTGGAGTAAAACCAATTATAGACTTTATTTTTTCTCTTTATTTTGTTATCGAGATCAAATCATTGTGCAACATGATAATGAATTACATAAATAGCTAATAAACTCTTTCCGTATTAAAGTTTGGCACTATTAAATAAAGCAAACAATTGACAAAAAAGAATTTCAGTCTTATCTTTTTAATTTTAGGTTAGAAAATAAGTTCAAAAATGATTATATAGTTTAATTCAAAGCCGATAATCGGAATAAGGTTAACATGCTGATTATAGATGAAATTAAGGAGTATAATTTGTCTTCTTTATCTTTATTAGACGAAAAATGGATTCCAGTTATTCATTTCGATGGTCATATTAGTAAAATTAATCCTTGCCAAATTTCTGATGAAACAATTTTCGATCTCGCCTATTTTCGACCTGATTTTCAAGGTGCTGGTTATCAATTTCTTATTGGTTTATTGCAAACGACTTTCTCGCCATATGATCATGAAGAGTGGTTTGAATATTGGGATAATGGTATTTTGCAATCAGAACTTAATAAAGCTTTTTCGCAAGTTCAAACAGCAATGCAATTTGGTGCAACTAAGCCAGCTTTTATGCAAGATTTTAATAAATTAAACACTAACTATTTGCCTATATCAGGTTTATTAGTAGAAGGTCCTGGTGAAAATGCATTAAAAAAGAATACAGATCACTTTATTAAGCGTGATTTCGTCAAAGCGATATGCCCACACTGTGCTGCAATAGCGTTATTTACTTTACAGACTAATGCTCCATCAGGAGGTCAAGGACATCGAGTCAGTTTACGAGGTGGAGGACCAATAACAACTTTGTTAATGCCAGAATTGAATCAAGCGGCACCATTATGGAAAAAGTTGTGGTTAAATGTGATGCCACTCAGTGATGACGAAAAACCTACACATTATGATGAAACTGTCTTTCCGTGGTTAAACAAAACAATAACTAGTGAACCGCCAAAAAATTTAAGTGTATTTCCTGAGCAAGCAAACTATTGTCAAGCCTTTTGGGGAATGCCACGCCGAATTGAACTTGATTTTAATCATGTTAAACAAGGTGAATGTGATTTGTGCGGTGAAACGTCGACACAATTAATAACTCATTATCAAACTAAGAATTACGGAATTCAATATCAAAACTGGCGTCATCCTTTAACACCATATCGAGTTGATATTAAAACAGGAGCGCTTTTAGCGATTAAAGGTCAACCGGGTGGATTAATTTACCGTGATTGGTTAGGTATGGTAACCAATTACGAAAACGTTGTAGCTGCTAAAATTATCTTTGTCAACGATGAACGAAGATTAAAAGGTAAGGATAAATGCAGATTGTGGTGCTTTGGATATGATTTTGACAACATGAAAGCGCGTTGTTGGTATGAACACACATTCCCTGTTATCCCTGCGTTAAATGAGCCGGATAATGATTTAGAAAATCTTATTTCATTAGCATTAGAATTGAGTAAAGAAACTTTACTAATTCTACGTAAGGCTATGGAAACTATTAATAAACAATCCAATGTTGTTAATCATGCTTTCTGGAAAGATACTGAACCGTATTTCTATCAATTAGTTAATCAACTTATCGTTCAAAAAAATAATCCAAACGGGCGATTAGATTTGTTAGCTGATTGGGCTAATACTTTATTAAATTATATTACACAAACCTATGATAAAACTGCATTTGCTTATTCAGATGAACAATCAGTTTTATCCCAAAAAATAACAGCAAGGGAGAAATTATTGACAGATTTCAATAAACTTAAGCGTTTTAAAAAAATATAAAATACTAATTATAATTATATGTAAGGGATGAAAAAAAGTATGTCAAACAATTTAATTAAAAGGACAATCATATTAAATGAAAGCCATAAAAGATGCATTGATGAATGGTTTTCAGTGTTACAACAAAGATCAAGTCGTTTTAATGGAGCTTCTTATAATGGGCGTCAGTTAAAAGCTGAACTCCGGCGTACATCATTACCTTATGGGGTAATATTACAAACCGGTTATTTTATTTTAGCTGATGCGTTATTTAGTGAGGAGCAGGGATTAAGATCAACATCTATCCATCAAGAAGCACTAGCAATATTTGTTGCTGTTGCTGCTTTTGTAAGTGAAAGTAATGACAAAAAATCATTTGCTGAACAATTAGGTGAAAAAACAAGGGGAGGGCAACATAATACTTTATCTCCTCTACGTTTTGAACAATTGCAAGCCAGTAGCACACCTGAAGAATTTTGCCGACGATTAATTCGTGCCGTCAAATCTCGTGGAGATAATGGTATCAATCTTTTTTCACTTGCTGATGGTATCTTTTTATGGGTACAAGAGTGGCATGATCGTTTGCAGAATTTGTCACCTGATATTAATCCTTTTCGACGCCTATCTGTTCGTTGGGCAATGGAGTACTATTCGACTAAAAAATCATCTAAGGAATAACGATTATGACAACATTTATTCAATTACATCTATTAACTGCTTATGCGCCTTCTAATTTAAATCGTGATGATTTAGGCCGCCCTAAAACTGCCAAAATGGGTAATAGTGATCGTTTACGTATTTCTTCGCAAAGTTTAAAAAGAGCATGGCGTACCTCGGATTGTTTCAATCAATCATTAAGTAACAATATGGGTATTCGATCTCGTCGGTTTGCAAGAGATTGGGTTTACGAAGTAATGAAAAATAAAGGTGTTGACGATATAATTGCTAAAAATAGTGCCATTAAAATTGCTGGGCAATTTGGTAAACTTAAAAACGAAAAGTCACCAAAAGATCCATTGACAAATTTTGAAATTGAACAGTTAGTGCATATTAGTTGTAATGAACAACAAGCTATTAAACGATTAGTGGAATTACTCATTACTGAACGACGCGAGCCAACAGATGCAGAAGTAAAATTATTACGTAAAGAAAATAGTAGTATTGATATTGCACTATTTGGTCGAATGTTAGCTGATAGTCCTGCATATAACGTTGAAGCTGCTTGTCAGGTATCTCATGCCTTAGGTGTTAGCAGTGTTATTATTGAGGACGATTTTTTTACTGCCGTTGATGATTTAAATAATAAAGAGCAAGATGCAGGTTCTGCACATTTGGGTGAGCGGGGCTTTGCTTCTGCATTATTTTATATTTATGTGTGTATCAGCCGAGACTTATTGCTGGAAAACTTAAATGGCGATGAAACATTAGTTGATACTACATTAAAAGCATTAATTGAATGTGCTGCTAAAGTTGCTCCAACCGGTATGCAAAATAGTTTTGCATCGCGAGCATATACTTCCTATTTATTGATAGAAAAAGGTAAGCAGCAACCCCGCTCTTTAGCAGTAGCTTATTTTAATCCAATACGTAGCGAGGATATGGTAAACGATGCTATTACACGCTTAGAGTTACAACTCAATAAATTTGATCAAGTTTATGGTTCTTGCGCTGATAGTCGTTATAAGCTTAATAGTGAAACAGGTGAAGGAAATTTAACGGCTGCTTTAGATTTTGTTATGCAAAAATAAGGGATAATAGATATGATAAAACATCTTATTTTTCAGATTTATGCACCATTAACATCATGGGGGCAACCTGCTGTAGGTGAAGTTCGCCATAGTAATGAGATTCCTTCACGTTCAGCTTTATTGGGGTTGATTGCTGCAGCATTAGGCATTCGGCGCACAGATGAGCAACTTAATACGTTTAATCAGCATTACCATTTTGCTATCCGTCCATTTAAAGCTAAGAGCAGTTGGTTTAGTGATTTTCAGACAGTACAAGCGCCAAGAGTAAATAAAAAAGAAACGTTTTATACTCGATTTGATGAGATTCGTCGAAATCCACGTGAACTTGAAACCTTACTTTCACAACGAGAATATTATAATGATATTTATTATCAAATTATTATAACTCAAACCCAAGAAGCACCTTATACTCTTGAGCAAATCAAACAAGCGTTATTACAGCCTGTTTTTCCATTATATATAGGAAGAAAAAACTCACCACTGGCGTTACCATTGGCACCTACTATTTTTGAAGGAACGTTAAGTGATGCCTTTATTTTTGCAGATAGATATTATCAGCAATATCATCAATCTGATTCTGCTATTAGCAATATATTAAAAAGTAATGCTGATGAATATTATTGGGAGCATGCGGAGGTTTATGACAATTTGGAAGTAACTAAAATTCAGCTTCGTCAAGATCAACCGATTAACCGTACTCGTTGGCAGTTTAAGCCACGACTGCAATATTCGGGATTTTTAAAAAGGAGCAAATAGATGTATTTTTCTCGAATTACCTTAAAATTAAATCGGCTTCCTTATGTCATGCAAAAGAAAATACAATATGCTGGTTTATATGCAATTCATCAATGGTTATGGCAGCTTTTTCCCAATCAAGATAAACGCACATTTTTATTTCGTGAGGAGCAAACTAATAAGGTTAGCCAGTATTATATATTATCAGAAGTTGCTCCTATAACAGATCATGAATTATTCTTTGTTGAAACCAAACGTTATTTCCCACAATTAAGTCTAGGGATGAAGTTAGCCTTTTCATTGCGCGTCAATCCAGTTGTTTTTAAAAAAGGCAAACGATCTGATGTAATGATGAACGTAAAATATCTCGCAAAAAAACAAGATTTATCTGAATTAGATCTAAAAAATCGCCAAAATGAAGCTGCTTTAAA
Source organism: Gilliamella sp. B2828 (assembly GCF_026537125.1). NCBI lineage: Bacteria > Pseudomonadati > Pseudomonadota > Gammaproteobacteria > Orbales > Orbaceae > Gilliamella > Gilliamella sp. B2828. The sequence goes on along the minus strand of NZ_JAFNMU010000002.1, from coordinate 271,385 downwards.
TTGGTTGATTAAACAGAGTGAAAATCGAGGATTTTCTCTATTTCAAAATAATGAAAAACAGGTTCGCTGCGATGTTATCGGAACAAAACAACATCAACTCCATAAACGAACAGGTATGAACCCAATCACTTTTACTAGTGTTGATTTTGAGGGAATTTTAACGGTTACCGATCCTCAACTTTTTTTAGAAACTCTTTATCAAGGTATTGGTAAAAGTAAAGGGTTTGGTTGTGGATTATTTTTAATTAAACGTTATCAATAGTTATTATTATATGAAATAGATTCCATTAAATTTAATTTCTTTAAAAAACCATTAATGATATTCTTTAATATGAATAGATTGATATTTAATGGGGTTGTATGTATCAATATAAATCAAGTTAGGATCTTTTTCTGTGATTTGATTGTTTGTACTATGTTAAAGCTATACACAAAAATAACACACATGGGTGTAAAATGAATTTTAATCTCTGATTTTTTATTTGTTTTGGGCGGTGAAATCACCGTTTGGATGTGCTTTCTAAAATAACTTGAGCCGAAGGATTGAACAATTTGTTTTATAGAGTTAAATTAGAATTTCATTATGATTTATATTCAAAAATTGTAAAAATTAGTGTGAATTTCGCTATGGTAGTATTGAGCTCCTTCACGCTCTAATGACATTTTACCTTTTGAGATTGTATAACCTTAATTTCTCGTCTATATTGGATTTAGTGTCACTAGTAATGAGTATGTCTGTCGTTATTTCAGAATATATATTATCTAGATTAGGGCTGTTCAGCCATTTAGGTTATTTAAAATTAGAACTGATGTTTACTTTGGCGATCTATCAAGATCTATTAGATTACTGTTGTTGGTAACAAATCACTGTTTTTATACAATGAGATAAAGTTGTTCCTACAGGAATAACGCATCCTGAATAAGGATTCGACCTCCAAACTGATGGTGTTATTAGAATAATTCAGATTGATTTAGTTGGACTAAATTTAGTCTCTTTTTTACTTATTTAAAATCAATATGTTCATGTCATTTAAAGAAATTTGTAGAATTTTGGTTTGCTAATAAACTAAAACCAAACCAAAGAATTATCTATTTAGCCTGTTCCCTGTATAAACAGGGATAAACCGTTTGCAGTTATTTGTTTTTTTAAAGTATTCTGTGTTCCCTGTAAACACAGGGATAACCTTCGAAATTGAAATCAAGAGAGTCCCCGTTGTCGGTTTCAGGTGATAACAGTATACACTTTGAAAGTCTTAATAAAGTTCAACTTTATCTCCTGACTAATATAGATCCTTATTTGTATTTATCTTTTAATGAATATCAATAAGCGAATTATATTTATCAAAAAGCCGAAATAGTTACAAAATTTATTTCAAAACATGAAAATTGAAGGGAATAGTTAGTGGCTAAACTAAACTAAAATAATAATCAAAAATAGCGTACAATAGCTCGATATTAAACATATGATCATCATAAATAGTTTAGGAATTTAGTATGACAGGCAAATTTATTGTCATTGAAGGTCTTGAAGGTGCGGGTAAAACGACTGCAATCAATACCGTTGCTCGTATTTTAACTCAATATCATATTTGCGATTTACAATTTACTCGTGAGCCTGGTGGTACACCAATTGCTGAAGCATTACGCAAGCTTATTAAAAATGGTTTAGATGATGAACCTTTGACCGATAAAGCGGAATTGCTAATGTTATATGCTGCTCGTATTCAATTGATTGATAATGTAATCAAGCCGTCACTGAATGCGGGGAAATGGGTTATTGGTGATAGGCATGATTTATCAACTCAAGCTTATCAAGGTGGTGGTCGTCAGTTAGATAAAATTTTTATTACCACATTGAAAGAGCAAGTTTTAGGTAACTTTAAACCTGATCTAACTTTATATTTAGATATTGAACCACAAATTGGCTTAATGCGAGCTAGGGCAAGAGGAGAACTTGATCGTATTGAACAGCAATCCCTCCCCTTTTTTGAGCGAATCCGTCAACGTTATTTAGAACTGGCAAATCAAGATGAAACCATTTTTATCGTTGATGCATCTAAATCAATCGATCAAGTAACAAGGCAAATTGAACTTATCTTAACAAAATGGTTAACAAAACAGGTTGCTAATGTATGATTTTAAATGATTATCCTTGGCTTATATCTCCTTATCAACAATTTGCTGAAGGAATTATACATAAAAGAACTCATCATGCGTTATTGATTAACTATGTGCAAGGAAGTGGTGAAGATGACTTCATTATGATGGTGGCCAATCGTTTATTGTGTTTGTCTGCACAGAATTTAGAACCCTGTTTAAATTGTCATAGTTGTAAGTTGTTTATGTCTCATCATCATCCAGATTTTTACATCATAACTCATGAACAAGGTAAGCAATCTATTGGTATTGATCAAATACGAAATATTACTACTAAAGTGTACGAAAAATCACAACAAGGCGGCAATAAAGTCATTTGGATTAAGCATGCAGCTTTAATGACGGAAGCCGCAGCTAATGCATTACTCAAAACATTAGAAGAGCCATCAGAAAATACCTATTTTATTTTAAGTGATGAGCATAATAGCCATCTATTACCAACAATTCATAGTCGTTGTTTTTCTTATTTTTTATCCGTTCCTAAATTGGAACAATCCATTGAATGGTTAAAAAAGAAACATAGTCAGCAAAGTAGCAATAATGAGCTTGCCTCTGCACTGTTATTGAGCGAAAATGCGCCACTAGCAGCACTTGCTTTATTAAAACCAGAAAAGTGGCAGCAAAGAAAAGCATTTTGTGACCATTTATTACGCGTTGTATCCCATAATGATTATTGGCAACTGGCAAAAACATTCGATAATGAAGAATTTATCGAATGTATCATTTGGTTTTGCGCTTTATTAAGCGATGCATTAAAAGCGAAACAAAAAGCTGGTCGTTTTATTGTTAATCGTGATCAGGTGCCATTAGTAAGATTATTAGCAACTAAAAGTAATGAAAAAATTTCTGCACTCTATGAATTATGGTTGCAGGCTAGACGTTTATTATTGTCTGTAACAGGCCTGAATAAAGAGTTAATTATTTATAATGTGTTAGCTCAGTCTGAGATGATTAGTGATTAAGACGTTAATATATTTTTGAAAGAACTTTTCAGGTTCGATATATGTTTTATAAAAAGGAATGCAGTGAGTTATTTATCTATTGAATTTGGATTAATCTTTATCGTTTTTTTTGCATTATATTGGCGGTATCGTTTTTTTCCTAGATTACAAAATAAATTACTTTTAGTCTCAAGCTATCTTATTGTGGCGAGTTTTAGCTTGCAGTTTGCACTCATTCTTTTTATTTATACCTGTGTAATTTATTTTTTCTCAATTAGGATTGCTGCATCAGATCAAAATGACAATAGGTGGTTAATATGGGCATTATGCCTATCAATAGCGAATTTGTCGCTGTTTAAATATTTTGACTTCTTCCGGTACGAATTGCAGGCTTTATTTAATTTCTTTCATTTACCAATAGCGCTACCGGTTGTAACAGTACTTATTCCTATTGGCATTTCATTTTATACTCTTCATTCAGTTAGCTATATCGTTTCAGTAAAAAAAAGTGAATTACCTGTAGCCAAATTTTGGGATTTTGCACTTTTTTTATCTTTTTTTCCGAGTGTAATTGCTGGTCCAGTTAATCGTGCTAAAGACTTTCTACCTCAAATAACCACTCGCCATCCTCGCAAGATTTTACATCCTTTTAGAGCATTTACTTTAATTATTTTATCTGTAATTAAGGTTTATTGTTTGGGTGGAATTATAAGTGAAAACTGGGTTACACCAATTTTTGCAAATCCTTTAGAATTTAGTGTTATTGATTTGTTAGTTGGGCTTTATGGTTATGCAATTCAAATTTATTTAAATTTTTCAGGCTATACTGATTTAGTTACCGGTATGGCTTTTTTATTAGGTTTCCGTTTACCAAATAATTTTAACTTTCCTTATTTAGCCTGTAATTTACGGGAATTTTGGAGTCGCTGGCATATTAGTTTATCGCATTGGATTCGTGATTATATTTACATTCCTCTTGGCGGCAATCGCAAAGGATTTATTCGTACACAAGTTAACGTGATGTTAGCTATGTTGTTATCGGGTTTATGGCATGGGGCTGGAATTAATTTTATTATTTGGGGAGCATGTCACGGAGTTGGTATCATGGTGCTTAATATTTGTGATCGTTATTTTGGCCGTGGCTGGATAACTGAGCGCTCACCTACATTAGCCAGGTTTCTAACTTGGCATTACGTGTGTTTTGCCTGGTTATTTTTTAATTGTGAAAGCTTACCTGATGCATTGGATTATTTAACTGCATTAACACACAACTTTTTAATTGAACCAAAATATACGGTAATTTTTTTAAATATCTGTGTAGTATTTTTTATTTATCCGATTTTAAAAAATATTCCAGATTGGTTTACTTTACTGATAAGTAAAATAAATCAACATTATTTACCTATCATTTTTATATCAGTATTGTGGTTGACTATATATATTGCACCTTCAGGTGTGCCAAACTTTATCTATGCTAACTTTTGATTATGATGATAACTTATTATGGACTATAAAAAATCGTTTTCGAAAAATAAGAAAAAAATCTATTTAAATCTGAAATGGCAATGCCCTAATGCATTGAATAAAGGCGTTTTCAAGCGTTCAAGAAAATTTGTCAAAAATAATGTTATTTCCGAAATTGTTAGAAGTAATTTATCCGCTCGGTATATTTGTTTGATTCTACTTTTGACAGCGCTTGTATTGATGTCAATTTATTACAAATCAATACTAATTTATTGGCAACAAACTTATCATTCACACCTATTGGATTCCAATACGCTTACTCAAGATACCTCCTCTGAAGAGTTCGAAAAAGAAACAGCTAAAGAAATTACCACATCTCAAGATGACTTAGTCTCTTCTAAAAAAATGATTTCTGATCAATCTGATCAATCTGATCAATCTGATGAATCTACTAAGTCGGTAGAGACTATTGAAGAAACTCTATCAGAATCAAAAGAAAATAAACTTGAAACTAAAGAAGATATTCTAAAATTATTTATGGAGGAACAATCAATAGGAGATGAATTACCTAAATTAGAAATTATCGAGCCAGACAGTAAGTTAGAAAATAAACAAGAAACAATTAGCAATGTTGTAGATAATGTTAATGAGAAAGTTCAACAACCATCTACAGAGGTTACAACAATTCAAACACAAGTTGCGCCGATAGCTCAAAATGACATACCAAAGGTTTTGTTTGAGGATGTATCATTAGTTGATCAGCCAACACCAATTGTATTGACTCAAAATGATAAAGTTTTTTTTGCTGGTGATTCTTTAATGCAAGGTGTTGCACCCTATGTTAAAAAAATGTTATTCAAACAATATAAAATTGAAAGTATTGATTTAAGCAAACGCAGCACTGGACTTAGTTATCCTAAAGCTTTCGATTGGCCAAAAGCGATTGATGATAAATTATCTGAAGATCCTTCAATTAAATTACTTGTCGTTTTTTTAGGTGCTAATGATCCGTGGGATTTTCCTGTCAAAGGCTATGCAACAAATGCAAGATTTAAGTCTAAACTATGGGAAAAACAGTACCGTTTACGTATTGTCAGTATTTTAGATCATGTACAAAAACATCGTGTACAAGTCCTTTGGCTTGCACCTCCTTGTATGCGTAAGCAAAAACTAAATGATGGTATGGTTTATCTTAATAAATTATATCAGTCAGAGCTTAAAAAAACTCAACAACATTTTCTAACAACCAATGAATTACTCGGTTGTTCATATGAAAAATTTAATAGTTTTATTGAAACGAATAAAGAGAAAATCAAAGTAAGGGTTGATGATGGTGTACACTTTACACCTTCAGGTCAAAAAATTCTGGCAAAGGCCATTATGGAAAAAATAATTTTCAAAAAATTAGAGGATATCCATAGTGAATAGGTTTTTAAAGTCTTTTCTGACTGTTATTTTTATGTCTCTTTCGTTTGGATATGGTGTGGCTGAAAGTAAAGCAACTACGGACGCTGGAGTCATTGATTTCGGAGACCCAAATGCTAAACAATTTGCTACTCGATTGAAATCATTGATGACCAATAAAAGAGTTAATAATGTTGTTAATATAACTCAATTTGGTGATTCTCATACCGCTGCTGATTTTTTTACTGGCGAATTTAGGTCATTGATGCAGGAGAAATATGGTAATGCTGGTATCGGGTGGATAACACCAATTGCGGTAAAAGGTCAAAGCCATGCAGCTGTGACTTGGAAAAGTAAAAACTGGGATGTTTTAAGTAGTAGAACTTTGAGCAATAGAGATTTTCCTATGGGGGGATTTATCGCAAAACCTAACCAAAATTATGCGGTATTACAGATTTTACCTAAAACAGATTATAATACAGATTGGCGAGTTCAGTTAATTTTTAAACCTCTAAAAAATACGTCTAATTTATTTAGGCTTTATGATATTAACAATAATAGAATTAAATTTGATTATGCACCTAAAGCCAATATTTGGCAAAGTGTATCTGTTGTTGCTAAAATGCCAATAAAAATAACTGGACAAAGTACTGTTGAACTTGGAGGTATTTGGTTAACTCGTTATCAGCAACCCGGTGTTATTGTCTCAGCAATTGCCACAAATGGGGCAAGGCAGGCTATTTGGCAAAAATGGAGTCCAAGTTGGTTTAAAGAACTTTCTTTATCAAAAAGTGATTTAATTATACTTGAGTATGGAACCAATGAGAGTTTTGATGAAACCTTAGATCTTAACGCATACCGAAAAAATTTAATTAATAATATACGGCTCATTCGTAAATCATTACCCAATGCCGCTATTTTAATAATGACACCACCTGATACAATGGTTAATCAAAAAGATATACCTAAATCATTTTCGGCAATAATGAATATTCAAAAGCAAGTAGCTAAAACTGAAAAAACCTTATTTTGGGATTGGCAAAAAGCTATGGGAGGCAAATTTGTTATTAAAGAATGGCGTAAACGAGGTTTAGCTCGCCCAGATTTAGTTCATCAAACTTTGAAAGGTTATAAAGAAAGTGCGCGAATTTTTTATAATGATTTAAATGAATTTGTACAAAAGAGATAGATTAAATTTAAGATAAAAAAGGGATAAATGAGTTATGTCATCACCAATTATTGTTGCTATTGATTTTTCTGATGTTAAGTCAGCTTGGAATTTTATTGATCGGGTTGAGCCGAAAGATTGTCGTTTAAAAATTGGTAAGGAATTATTTACTCATGCTGGTCCTGAATTCATAAAACAGGTTATGAATAAAGGCTTCGAAATATTTTTAGATCTTAAATTTCATGATATTCCAAATACCGTGGCTAAGGCAGTATCAGCGGCGGCTGATTTAGGTGTTTGGATGACTAATGTTCATGCTAGCGGCGGTGCTCGTATGATGGAGGCGGCAAAAGATGTTCTCTATCCTTATGGTAAAGATGCACCACTTTTAATCGCTGTAACAGTATTAACAAGTATGGAAGCAGCAGATCTTAAAGATATTGGTATTAATGTTTCACCTTTAGAACAAGCGACCAAATTAGCGATGCTGGCTAAAAATTGTGGACTTGATGGTGTTGTTTGCTCAGCGAAAGAAGTACAAAGCTTTAGAACTAGACTTGGTAGTGATTTTAAATTGGTCACACCAGGTATTCGTCCTATAGGCTCAGGTCCTGATGATCAGCGTCGAATCATGACACCACAACGCGCTCAAGCGGCTGGTTCCGATTATTTAGTCATTGGCAGACCAATTACTAAAGCAGAAGATCCCGCTAAAACATTACAAGCTATTTTATCTACCCTTGATTTAAGTAAGAGTTAATTAAATTATGTCTGTTAACCCTCTTGTTTATTCGACCGATCAAGGGCGAATTAAACCAATTGAACAAAAATCATCTCATCCTAAAGGTGATGGTATCATACGTATTCAGCGCCAAACATCGGGTCGTAAAGGAAAGGGTGTGTGTGTTCTTTCTGGTTTTGATTTAGATAATGTTCAATTGTTTAAATTAGCTGGAGAACTAAAAAAACGTTGTGGATGTGGCGGTTCTGTTAAAGATAGAACAATTGAGATTCAGGGCGACAAACGAGATCTGTTAAAGTCATTGCTAGAAGATAAAGGCTTCAAAGTGAAATTAGCCGGCGGATAATTTCACTGATAAAACATAACTCCCATGGATCAAATTATGGGAGTTATATATTCAAACCTTAATTTGAACGATAAGTGCGCATTTTTTTACTGATATCGCGACGTTCTTTAGAAATTTCAGCATTTTTAATAATATAATCATCAACTCGATCATCATAATCGCTTTTCATATTCGCAATAATCGCTTGAAGTTCTTCATACGACATATTTGGTTTAATATATTCACTTAGATTTTCAAGTAAGAGTACACGTTTTTGGTTATCGCGAATTTTTTTCTCATTATCTGAAATTTCACGTTTTAATTTATTTAAACGACGTGATAGGCGAATGTATTCTAATACATCTTGAAATGATGGTGCACTTGTTTTTTCCTTGTCCATCTAAAACCCCTTGATTTTAAAAAATTGAAAAATAAACTTCAGCTAATTATATACTAATAATTTTTTAAGATCATATTAATTATATTTTTAAACACCATCAAATTTTGTTGGAAAATTTAATAATTAATCGCTTTTTTATGAATTGTTTATCGGCATTTTTCATTATTGTAGAAATTTGTAACTAATCTTATACTCAAACGTATGCATTTCCTCAAATATTTTTACAAAAAAGAGAAAAATTAAAACAACTATTAAGAATTATTACAAAATATTATACAATAGCCTAATATTTCTAAAGAGTATCTATTGAGAGAATAATAATGAGCTGGATTGAGAAAATTCTAAGTAAAAATAATATATCGTCAGATCATAAAAAGGCGAACATTCCTGGTGGTGTTTGGACTAAATGCAGTAATTGTGAGCAAGTCATTTATCAAGCTGAACTGGATCGTAATTTGGAAGTTTGTCCAAAATGTGATCACCACATGCATATTGCGGCAAGGGTAAGATTATACCGATTTTTAGATGAGGGTTCGGATGTTGAGATCGGTGCAGAACTTGCACCAAAAGATATCTTGAAATTTAAAGATACTAAAAAATATAAGGATAGGTTAACCGCTGCTCAAAAAGAAACCCGTGAAAAAGAAGCTATGGTGGTTATGAAAGGGACACTGTTGGGTATTCCGGTTGTTGTCGCTTGTTTTGAATTTGCATTTATCGGAGGCTCAATGTCTTCAGTTGTTGGTGCATTATTCACACGTGCTGCTGAGCAAGCTATTGCCGATAAGTGTCCATTAATTTGTTTTTCAACTAGTGGTGGCGCTCGAATGCAAGAAGCTCTCTACTCATTGATGCAAATGGCAAAAACGAGTGCTATTTTGGCTAAAATGCAAGATGAAGGTTTGCCTTATATTTCAGTTATGACTGACCCTACAATGGGTGGTGTATCGGCAAGTTTAGCTATGCTTGGTGATATTAATATCGCTGAACCAAAAGCATTAATAGGTTTTGCTGGTCCTCGCGTTATTCAACAAACAGTTCGTGAAACCTTACCTGAAGGATTTCAACGTAGTGAGTTTCTGTTAGAGAAAGGCGCCCTTGATATGATTATTCATCGCAAAGATATGCGACCAAAAATTGCTGGTTTAATTGCAAAATTAATGAAACTTCCAGCTCCTTTTTATGATGTCACTAATAATGAAGCAATTTAACTAGTCATGCAAGTTGAAAAACCTAATGCCCAGTCTGATCTATCAGCATGGCTTTGTTATCTAGAACAACTCCATCCTTCGACGATCGAACTTGGTTTGAAGCGTGTCAAAACAGTTGCACAGCGTCTTAATTTATTGAAACCAGCACCATATATATTTACGGTCGCTGGTACTAATGGTAAAGGAACAACTTGTAAAACGCTTGAAATGATGCTACTTGCAGCCAATTTGCATGTAGGTGTTTATAGCTCTCCTCATTTATTACGTTATACAGAACGAGTGCGAATTGATAATCAAGAATCAACAGAGCAACAAACTATAGATGCATTTACACACATTGAAAATGCGCGTGGTGAAATCTCACTTACCTATTTTGAATATGCTACTCTTGCTGCTCTGTATCAATTCAAACAAGCTAAATTAGATGTGGTTATTTTAGAAGTTGGTTTAGGTGGCAGGCTTGATGCAACTAATATTGTCGATGCTGATGTTGCAATTGTGACAACAATAGGCATTGATCATGTTGATTATTTAGGCAGCACACGTGAAAGTATAGGTCGAGAGAAGGCTGGTATCTTTAAGTCTAAAAGTATTGCAATAGTGGGGGAACCCGATATTCCTATCTCAATTTTAGATACAGCTAAGTCAGTCAATTGTCCTATTCACTATATTAATTATGATTGGTCTTATGAGCAAAAGAATAAAGATAAATGGGATTTTTATTCTAGTCGACATCAATATCAATCTTTGCCAATTCCTAACGTCCCTTTAGCTAACGCTGCAACAGCAATTGCAGCTTTAAGTTATTCATCAATACAAATTGAGGAAAGACAGATAAGGGAAGGTTTATTGAATTCGAATCTTGTTGGACGATTTCAGATAATAAATACAGAACCACTTGTCATAATTGATGTCGCTCATAATCCCCATGCAGCTGACTATCTAACAAAACAATTAGCATTATTACATTCAGAAAAAAAACATTTAGGAAAAGTTAGATTTGTTATTGCTATGCTTAAAGATAAAGATATTAAAAGTACATTGTCAACATTGAAAGGAGATGTTTGGTATTGTGCTTCACTTTATGGCGAGCGCGGATGTCGAAGTGAAGTATTAAAACAATATTTAATAGAGGATAATAAGCTTAATGTGTCAACATTTGATAACGTTTTTGATGCTTATCAAATGGCTCTACAAGAGGCTAGAAAAGATGATATCATAGTAGTATGTGGTTCGTTTCATACTGTATCTAATGTTTTAGCTGAATTAGCGGATTAAGTATAATTGATCATGATGAAAAATCAAAAAAATTGTAGCAGTAATCAAAATAGAATAAGGAATCAACTTGTTGGTTTTGCAACATTATTATTAATTTTAGCTGTAATAGCCCCATGGATATTAACAGATAAATCGAATCAACGAACTTTAGCTACCCCAATTTTACAACCAGAAATAGTGAATCAACAAAATCAATTCATAAATTCATCTAATGAATCAAGTGATGAGTTTGATAATATCAATATCAGTAATATGCCTAATACTTCGTATATTTCAGGTGTAGATCAAAATTCAAACCCATTAACATTACATGATATTTCCGAAAATGATGATGAGTCGGACTCCAAAGTTTCAGAACAGGAACCCAAATCATTTATGATTCAACTCACCGCGCTAAAAAATAAACAAAAAATTGAAGAACTCGTTGCATTATTGAGATTAAATAATTATAACGTGAAGGTGATACCTAAAAATCCTGATCAGAATCAATTGATTAAATTACAGGTTGGTCCGTATGCAAAAAAAGAACAAGCAGAACAAATTATTACTAATTTAGATAATTTGACAAAATTGAAAGGTATTATAGTATCTAATTAAGAAAGATTTTTTATAACAAAGTTAAAATTAATTTATAATTTAATAAATTTAAATATAGTATTATTTATTCACAACGATTAGCAGTAATAAAAATATTTTCATAACATAAAATAGTGGATTATTATGATGAATTGGGTAGATATTACAATTATAGGTATTATTGCTTTTTCAGCTTTAGTGAGTATCGTTCGAGGTTTTATTCGGGAGGCTTTATCTCTTGTTAGTTGGATATTAGCTTTTTTTATTGCAGGTCATTTTTATACATATATAACTCAATACTTGACCTATTTCGATAACGATATTGTTCGTATCGCAGTAGCAATTACTATCCTTTTTCTTGCAACATTATTGGTATGCTCTGTCGTCTCTTATGTTATTGGTCAATTAGTTCAAAAAACAGGTTTATCAGGCACTGACCGAGTTTTAGGTATTTGCTTTGGAATATTACGAGGTATTTTAGTTGTTGCAGCATTACTCTTTTTTGTTGATACCTTTACACCATTGTCAAAATCATCTTATTGGATAGAGTCACAGCTTATTCCTCATTTTCATATTATTATTCGTTGGTTTTTTGATTATATCCAAAATTCATCTTCCTTTTTAGTTCAGTAAGCTTGAGGTAGTCATTATATGTGTGGTGTTGTAGGTATTGTAGGGAATAGTACGGTCAACCAATCAATTTATGATGCATTGACTGTTTTGCAACATCGGGGACAAGACGCTGCAGGTATTGTTACAATCGATGATCAAAATCGCTTTCGTATGCGTAAAGCTAATGGTTTAGTTAAAGATGTATTCCAAGAACATCATATGCAGCGTTTACAAGGTAATTTAGGAATTGGTCATATCCGTTATCCTACAGCCGGAAGCTTTAGTCCATCGGAAGCACAACCGTTTTACGTCAATTCACCTTATGGTATCGCTCTTGCTCATAATGGTAATTTAACTAATACCGATAAACTGCGTAATCAAGTTTTTGAATTAGCTAGGCGTCATATCAATACTAATTCTGATTCAGAAGTTTTACTTAACATTTTTGCTAGCGAACTAGATAAATTTCCAACTTACCCACTTAGCTCAGAAAATATTTTTACCGCAATTCATAATGTACATAAGATTATTAAAGGTGCTTATGCTTGTGTAGCAATGATTATTGGACATGGTTTAGTGGCTTTTCGTGATCCTTATGGAATCCGTCCGCTAGTAATCGGTAGGAGAATTCTAGAAAATCAAAAAATTGAATATATGGTTGCTTCAGAAAGCGTGGCATTAGATATCCTTGATTTTGAATTTATGCGTGATGTTAAACCTGGCGAAGCGATTTATATCACTCAAGATGGGCAATTTTATTCACAGCAATGTTCAGATAACCCACAATATTATCCATGTATTTTTGAATATGTTTATTTTGCAAGACCGGATTCATTGATGAATGGAGTATCTGTTTATCAATCTCGCATTTTAATGGGGCAAAAACTAGGGAAAAAAATAGCAAAAGAATGGAAGGATGTTGATATTGATGTTGTTATACCGATTCCAGAAACTTCGTGTGATGCAGCGCTTGAAATTGCAAGAATATTAAATAAACCTTATCGACAAGGATTTGTTAAAAATCGTTATGTTGGACGAACATTTATTATGCCAGGACAAGCTGCGCGTAAACTCTCCGTAAGAAGAAAACTCAATGCAAATCGTATTGAATTTGAGGGAAAAAATGTTCTTTTAGTTGATGATTCAATTGTACGAGGTACTACATCGGAAAAGATTCTTGAAATGGTTCGCTTATGTGGCGCAAAAAAAATTTATTTGGCTTCTGCCGCACCAGAAATAAGGTATCCTAATGTTTACGGTATTGATATGCCTGTTGCAAGCGAACTAATTGCTTATAATCGAACGGTTGATGAAATAGCTAAAGATATAGGTGCTGACAAACTTATTTTTCAAAATCTTTCTGATTTAATTGATTCAATTAAAATTCTAAATCCAAGTATAAAACATTTGGAGTGCTCTGTTTTTAATGGAAAATACATTACTGACGGCATTGATGATACCTATTTGTCTTCATTAAAAATAAATAGAAATAATAAGATAAAGTCAACATCATCCAAAGAATCGGAAAATCTAGAAATTTATAATGAAGAACAATAAAAAATCATCTAAAAAGTTAAAAGACAGATACATTACTGAATAATTTATCTGTCTTTCTTATCTAATCAATTTGTTAAACACTCTTAATCATAACAAAAAAGTCATTTAATATTAATTATTACAATGTTTATTAAATTGAACACTTAGTTTAATAAAATTATATAATCTTTATTTTACTTAACATTATGAAAAATAAAGAAGTTATTTTTATTTACAAAAAATAGTCAAAAAAAATGTAAATTTATTTTGATTAATGACAATTTTGTAATATCATTCACCTCGTATAAAGGTTTTAAAAAAAATTTTAAAATCCTTACATAATAAATATAGAAAGAAAACAAATTTAAAGCATCTTTTTATCAGAATAAATTGTTATTAAAATTTAATGGTAAATGGGCTTTATTTACAAATAAAAAAAAGAACTTGTTACTGTGTAGCAATGTGTCGGTGAAATATAAGGAATAATTAAGATGAGAAATAATCTTAATTTAAAAGTTATCTCTACACTAGTTATTATGGCTTTGGGCTGTCAAACGAGTTGGGCAGTCGATAATACTGTTTCTAAAACAGTAACAGCAGTCGATAGTAATAAAGTGATCGAGTTAAAAAATGGTACAAAGGTTCGTGAGATGGTGAATAACCAACAACGTAGCCTATATCAAATTGCACTTTTAAGCGGTGTCTCTATTTCAGAATTAAGAGAAATAAATGCTGGACGTTATGACAAAAAAGATTTGGTAGAAGTTGGAGAGCGTTTAGTACTCCCTGAGAATTCTCCGATATTGCCAGCAATGAAAAAATCGGATTCTGAAAATCAAGATAAATATGCTAATTTACCTAAATTAGGTTCAGATGATAATTATGACACTAAAGCTGATAAAGATGCTTTAGCAAGTCAAGTTGCGTCAACCTTACAGACTTTAGCTACTCAAGATTGGAAACAAATCACTTCTTCTGAAAATGGCGGCATATCTGGTCATGTAAAAAATAAAGCAAAAGATTATGCCGAAAATTATGTACGTAATGGTGTAAGAAACCAAGTTATTGATCCACTAAAAGGTGCCGCACAAAATTTTTTGGGACAATTTGGTACTGCTCAATTACAGTTTGATGTAAGTGATACGGGATCATTTAACAATATCAATGCCAAATTGTTTAGTCCATGGTATGACACCGAAGATTTTTTGATCTTTACTCAATTATCATTTCAAGAATATGAGCATAATCGGCGTATCGGTAACTTCGGTATTGGACAACGCTGGGATGTAGCTGATAAAACATGGTTATTAGGATACAACGTATTTTTAGACCACGATTTTCAACGTTCACATAATCGTTTAGGGATTGGTGCTGAAGCTTGGACTGACTATATGAAGTTTGCCGTTAACTACTATCATCCATTATCTGATTGGAAAGATTCTAAAGATTTCGATGATTATTTAGAACGTGCAGCAAGAGGCTTTGATATTCGTTTTCAAGGATACTTACCACAATATCCACACTTAGGTGGTTCGTTGATGTATGAACAATACTATGGTGATAAAGTAGCATTATTTGGTAAAGATAATTTACAGAAGGATCCTAGAGCAGTAACTGCGAGTGTTGATTATACTCCTGTTCCACTATTTACGGTTAAAGCCGAACATAAACGTGGTCAAGATAGTAATAAAGCAACTAAAGCTGAATTGACTATGAATTACCGTATTGGAGTACCTCTCAAAGATCAAATGGATCCTGATATGGTTCAAGTCGCTCGTTCAGTTAAAGGTAGTCGTTATGATCTTGTTGATCGTAACAATTATATAGTTCTTGAATATAAAGAAAAGAAAATGAGTGTCGATTTGGGTCTTGAATCACTCCAGTTATTAGAAGGTGAGACTTATGGCGTTAGCATTGGAGTTCATAATGCTAAAGGTATACGCAACGTTTCATGGTCTGGTGATATGATGGAAATCGATGCCGGCGGTGGTTTCTTTTGTTTTGCAACAGGAACATGTAATTCATCAAATTGGTTAACACCTCGTGCCAATATTAACAATTGGAAAATTGTAGCACCTAGTTATGTTGATTCTGCCGGTCAACGTCGTCCTGTTAGTACTAAAGGTAAATATACTTTAGCGGTAACAGTAACTGATGAAAAAGGTAAATCTGCAACATCTAACTCAATTTCATTTGAAGTATTACCAAATCCAATTATGCGAAAAGTTGGGGTCTGGGTGATAGATGAAAATGGTAATAAGACTTCAATGGCTAAAAGAGCTGCAGATGGTAAAAGTTCAATTACTATTTTAGCAACATTATTTAAACCTAAAGGTGACATCAAAGCAATTACTTCTGAAAACGATATTGAAGGTTTTAGTGATGATGAACTAATGAACAGTATACCTAATAATTTTGCGTCAGTATTAAAGGGTTGGTCAGCTACAAGTAATGGTAAAAAAGTAACTTTAATTGACGGAACGTCGGGTAATGTTGATGTTTGCCCATCACAAGAACCTTGTGTAATTGTAAAAAGTTTTGAAAAAGTTAAGAAGGGTCAAAAAGTATCTTCTAATGCTGCAACGGCTGCTGATATTGAAGTTATAGGTGATAGTTACATTTTAGATGTAGCCTCTAATCTTGCTGGTGCTGTTGATTTTGCAATAACCATTGATAGATTTGGTACTTCTTTCAATAAAGCGACGATTGATTTCATAGGCGGTAAGACTAATACTATTAAAGTTTATCGGGCTGATGGTGTGTTAGTAGCAGAAAACAAAGGCGATTCACTAGAGTTTGATCCAACTGGTATTAAAGAATGGCAAGTAGATAGCGAATATTATGTGAAGGGCTATGGTGTTGATGGTCAAGAACTTCCGGATCCATTTGTTATTTGGTCGCTTGTTGGTTCTAATGAACAAGCCTGCCCTGGTAGTGCGGCAACTTCTGCGTTACCTAGTCATAAGGATAATCCTAATGGTCCATGGTTTAATGTTGCTATGGGAACTGGTGCTCACTACACCATAAGAAGTAAGAAAACATTTAGTTATGCAACAGTAGGTAAAGGTATTGATGTTGTTGCTGGAGCGCCTGCTCATTTGAATTTAGAACCGTCGGTTAGACCTTCACCATTAGCATGTGCAGGAGATCAAGGATTTAAATTGCAAGTAACAATTACAGGTAATTAACTAATCTATGTGTAAAGTTATAGGAATATAAAGTTTTAGGCTAACGAATAATTTCGGTAGCCTATATTTGGGAACACCAACAAAAGTGTTGTATTAATGTAAATACAACATATTCAATTTAAAAATAAAAATAGGAAGTTAAACATGAAAAATTTAACAATCAAAAAAATTGCATTTGGCTTATTATTAGCAGGTTATGCATCAAGTAGCGCATTTGCAACATTACATGCAACAACTAACGAAGTAATACAAGGTAATGCACCAGTACTTTCTAAAATAAATGGTGATACTGTAGAGCATACTGTTACCGTAACATTCACTACTGATGCTGCTGGTACCACAAGTATTGGAAACAATGACAACGTTAAAGTTGGTGACTATTTGAAGATTTCATATAATGTATTGGATAAAGATGGTGATGCAGATAATGGAAATATCAAAGATACACTTACTGTATATGTAAGAGCTAAAAAAGATGATGGTTCATTTAATGATTGGAAAGCAATAGCAGCTAAAGATCTTAAAGGTCTTTCATTTACAGCTGCGGCAAATGTAAATGGTGTTCAATCAGGTTCTATTATATTTGAAATTGATGATCAATTCGCTGGCGCAGACCAAATTGGTTTTAAATTGCAAGAACGTACTGAATTTGGTTTACCTAACAGCAATAAATGGATAAGCGTATCTGACGTTTGGTCAAGTGCTAATCCAGTAGTTGGTGGTGAGGAGCCAGACTCTTTACCAGATACTTCAGTTGGTCCTGGTGAGCCAACAATAGGTAAAGGTCCAATTGTTAGTTCTACCTTTAAAGTTGGTATCTTTAAATATGATGCAACTGATAAACTAGATACCACAGTTAACTATGCTAAGGCTGGTGCAACTAATCCTAAATATGGCGATAAATTCGGTGCTGTAGTTTGGAATGATGCTGATAAAAACGATAACATTGATTCAGGTGAGTTAGTTAAAACTTCAGCATATACATATCAATGGAAACTTATAGGTGATTATCAATCAACTGCTGCGGTTGATGAAGTATTAGCATCAGACACTACAACCGCTGAAGGCGATACTATTTACTTAGGAAGTAAATCAGCAAATAATAACTCAATATATAACACAAACTACAAAGCAGGTGCTCAAGGTTATAAATTATTTGTTGAAACTAAACAATAAATATAAATTGATATTTTATAAGTAATAATAATTACTTTGAATGCTATTAAAACCACTCGTATGAGTGGTTTTTTATTATTAAAAAATATTTATAAGTTATTTAAATAGAATAAAACCACACATAACATTATATTGAATAATAGAAATTTTATTTTAGTCTTTAAGATAATTAATATAATTTTATAAGATGATTTATTTTCACTATTATTAGTTAAATAAAATTAAAAAATGAAATGATTCTTCTTATTTTTAAATGGATGCTTTAAAATAATAGTAATCCTAAATAATATTAATTTATCATGATTATTCCTTGGCAAAATCTTGACCCACAAACTTTAGATAACATAATTGAACACTTTGTGTTACGGGAAGGTACCGATTATGGTTTGCAAGAAAAATCCCTTCAAGAAAAGGTTACTCAAGTAAAATCTCAATTAATTGATGGAACAGTGGCAATCTTTTGGTCTGAATTACACCAAACAATTGATATTAAACTTGTCAAATAATGGCTAAAATCCTTATCGCTTAGTATATGATTTATTGTCCAACTTTGTTATAGTGTGTAGGTTGTAAATTTAATGGAGAGGAAGGAATGATGATTGGTAAACAGCAAACGGATACAACATTAGAATGGTTTTTATCTCATTGCCATATTCACAAGTATCCAGCTAAAAGTACCCTTATTCATCAAGGTGAAAAAGCAGAAACTCTCTATTATATTGTAAAAGGATCTGTTGCCGTATTGATTAAAGATGATGAAGGTAATGAAATGATATTATCCTATTTAAATCAAAATCAATTTTTAGGTGAATTAGGTCTTTTTGAAGAAGGAACAGAGCGAAGCGCTTGGGTTAAAGCCAAAACAAGTTGTGAAGTTGCTGAAATCTCATACAAGAAATTTAAGCAACTTGTTCAGGTCAATCCCGATATTTTAATGAAACTTGCCAGCCAAATGGCTAGTCGATTGCAAGTGACATCCGAAAAGGTCAGTAATTTAGCTTTCCTTGATGTTGCTGGTCGTATTGCACAAACCTTATTAAATCTAGCCAAACAGCCTGATGCCATGACTCATCCTGATGGTATGCAAATTAAAATTACTCGTCAGGAAATAGGTCAGATTGTTGGATGTTCTCGTGAGACGGTAGGTCGAATTTTAAAAATGCTTGAAGATCAACATTTAATTTCAGCTCATGGTAAAACTATTGTTGTTTATGGAACACGCTAAGTGATTAAACAAATACTTGATAACAAGTTGATAAAATGATTTATATTATACGGTATATTTCATGATTCAAGAAAGATACATTCCTAAGCATATCGCGATCATTATGGATGGAAATGGTCGCTGGGCACAGCAACGAAAACAATTACGTGCAGTTGGACATAGAGCCGGTTTGAAAGCCGTACGTAAAATTGTTACCTATGCTTCAACTCTTGGCATAAAAGTTTTAACGTTGTATGCTTTTAGTAGTGAAAATTGGAAACGCCCACCGAATGAAGTTTCTGCTTTAGTTTCTTTATTTATTTATGCTTTGAATCGTGAAGTGAAAAGTTTACATAAAAATAATATTCGATTAAATATTATCGGTAATATTTCTCAATTTAATGATGATCTACAAAATAAGATTATCAATGCTGAACAATTAACGAAAAATAATTCGGGACTGGTTTTAAATATTGCTGCTAATTATGGTGGTCGTTGGGATATTTTAGAGTCAACTAAAAAAATGGTTAAACAAGTCTTAGATGGTAAAATAACTTTAGATGATATTACTGAGGAACGATTGGATTCGGAAATAAGTATGCATGAGTTTCCTGAAGTTGATTTAGTTATTCGTACCGGTGGAGAATATAGGATCAGTAATTTTTTATTGTGGCAGATCGCTTATTCTGAACTTTACTTTACTGATGTTTTATGGCCAGACTTCGATCAAACGTTATTTGACAAAGCCATTAATGTCTTTAATACCAGAGAGCGACGTTTTGGCGGTATACCTATAGAGGAGCATCCATGTTAATTCAACGATTACTTGCTGCAATCGTGCTAATTCCACTTGTAATTCTTCTGCTTTTTTTTGCACAACTATCGATATTCGCTTGTATTATGATTGCTGTTGGTGGTCTAGCTGCATGGGAGTGGTCCCAGTTTTTACATATTACTAATAAGCATTTAAAATTAATGTTTACTTTTTTTATCGTAGTTATAGTAGCTTTGTTATATTTTATGCCAATCTCTTTTGAGATTAAATCCAGACTGTATAATATTATATTATCACTTTCAATTATTTGGTGGTTAGTTGCATTATACTTAGTCATAAGTTATCCCAAAACCATACATTATTGGTCAAATGTTGCTGTAAAATTAATCTTTGCTTTTTTTACATTGGTTCCTTTCTTTCTTAGCATGATAGAGTTAAGATCGATTAATTATAATTCAAATTGTTATACAGGGGCAATCTTGCTGTTATATGTATTTGTGTTAGTATGGGCAACAGATACTGGAGCTTACTTTGCCGGTCGAATGTTTGGTAAACGAAAATTAGCACCAAAAGTTTCTCCGGGTAAAACTGTAGAAGGTTTTATTGGTGGTGTTAGTGTCGCACTTATAATTAGTTTAATTGTTTATTATTCTAATCTGTTCAATATAAAATTTAATGTTTTTTTTATCAGTTCTTTATTTGCTATTTTAGTCTCAGTATTAGGTGATTTAACTGAAAGTATGTTTAAACGCGAAGCAGGCATTAAAGATAGTGGTTATTTAATACCTGGGCATGGCGGTATTTTAGATAGAATTGACAGTTTAACAGCCGCAGTTCCAATTTTTACAGCGCTATCTTTATACTTATCATAGAGAGGTAATTTGTTTTGCTTTGGGCATTGCTGCTATTTATCATTACTATGAGTATTTTAGTCACTGTACATGAATTTGGGCATTTTTTTATTGCTCGTTTATGTGGGGTTTATGTTGAGCGCTTTTCAATTGGTTTTGGAAAAAAAATGTGGTCATATAAATTTTCAAGTGGAACTGAATTGGTAATTGCTATGATTCCACTTGGTGGTTATGTTAGAATGCTCAATGAAAAAGCACAACACACTTCAATTCATGATGAAAAATTTGCTTTTAATAGAAAAAAAACATGGCAAAAAATGGCAATCATATTTGCAGGACCTTTTGCAAATTTTGTTTTAGCTGCGATAATTTATTGGGTTATTTTTTTAAACGGAGTGATGGTTTATCCTGTAAAAGTAAAAGATACAATTGCCAATACTCCAGCTTCTAAATTGTATATTCCTTATGGAGCAGAGCTAAAAACTATTAATAATATTAATATCAATAGTTGGAACGATGTAAATTTAGCATTGATATCTGTATTAGGTAAAAATAGTGTATCTTTATCTTATATTGATACAGATAATAATGGTAATTTGATAGAAGTTATAAAGAACGTTGATATTAGTCATTGGAATTTCGATATTGAAAAAGAATCGTCCATTACGTCATTTGGTTTTCTTCCTAAAACATTGGAAATTTATCCAGTTGTGAGTAAAATTGTACCAAAATCTGCTGCAGAAAAAGCGGGATTACAAGTTGGTGATGAAATAATCAGTTATAATGATCATCTTTATACAAATTGGAATGATTTTTCTTCTGAAATAAAAAAAGCAAATGCAATGGTATTAAAGGTTAAACGGGGTAATAATGAAATTTATCTTGATTTAATACCAAAAGTTCAGAAGAATGGAGAAGGTATTGCGGGTTTATATCCTTCCTCAGAAGTAGTAGTTAAGCAATATGGTTTTTTAGAAGGATTGGGTAAAAGTTTTGAACAAACAGTATTGACAACAAAACTAACTGTAGGTTCACTTTATCAATTAATGACAGGTGTTATTGGTCTTAAACATTTATCAGGGCCAATAACAATAGCAAAAAGCGCAGAGCAAACAGCAAGTTATGGTTTCACACCTTACTTATATTTTCTTGCATTTATTAGTATAAGTTTGGGAGTTATCAATCTTGTCCCATTACCAATATTAGATGGTGGGCAGCTTGTCTTTTTATTGCTTGAAAAGATAAAAGGGAAAGCCTTATCAGATCAAACCCAAGAAAGATTATTTCGCATAGGGTTTTTTTTATTAATAGTAATAATGGGAATTGCACTATTTAACGATTTTTTACGATTGTGATGGGATGAGGTTATAAACATTTACAATGAAAATAAATAAATTACTTATAGCATCTTTGCTGTTCAGTAGTACAGCAATATATAGTTCCAACGCATTTTGTGTTGATGATTTTATAGTAAAAGATATTAAATTCGAAGGGTTACAGAGAGTTACCCAAGGCGCTGCATTGCTTGAAATGCCAGTTCAAGTTGGTGATTATGTTAATGAAGCTGACTTAGGTCGTATTATCAAATCCCTTTATGCTAGTGGTAATTTTGATAATATCAGTGTTTCCCGAGATGGTAATAAATTGATTGTTCATGTTCAAGAGCGTCCAATTATTGCGAGTATTACTTTTTCTGGTAATAAATCAGTTAAAGATGATATGTTAAAAAAGAATTTAGATAGCTCTGGAATTCGGGAAGGCGAAGCATTAGATCGTACAATGCTTTCGGCTATTGAAAAAGGTTTAGAAGATTTTTATTACAGCGTGGGTAAATATAATGCAAAAGTTAAAGCTGTAGTTACCCCATTATCTCGTAATCGAGCTGATTTAAAATTGGTTATTGCTGAAGGTAAATCAGCACTAATTGATCAAATCAATATTGTAGGTGCTAAAGCATTTTCTTCAGAAGAACTCATCTCACGTTTTTCTTTACGTGATGAAGTTCCATGGTGGAACATGCTTGGTGACCGAAAATATCAAAAACAAAAATTAGCTAGTGATTTAGATGAATTACAAAGTTTCTATCTAAATCGTGGTTATGCTCGATTTAATATTGATTCCACACAAGTAAGTTTAACACCAGATAAAAAAGGTATTTACGTAACTATTAACATCCATGAGGGCGAGCAATACAAGTTATCAGGCATTGATTTCAAAGGAAAATTTGCTGGGCATAAAGATGTTATTGCCAAAATAGCTAATGAGCGTGTATCGGTTGGCGACTTATATAATGGTAAAAAAATAACAGATATTGAAGATAATGTTAAACGACTACTTGCTAATTTCGGTTATGCTTACCCTAAAGTCATTATTGAGCCAGAAATGGATGATTCCAAGCATACTGTAAAGCTAATTGTTATGGTTGATGTCGGACAACGTTACTATGTTCGTAATATTAAAATTGTCGGTAATACCGTAACAAGTGAAAGTGTTATCCGCCGTGAGCTTCGTCAAATGGAAGGTGCATGGTTAAGTAACGGGTTAGTTGAGTTAGGTAAAGAACGCTTAAGTCGATTAGGTTTTTTTGATACTGTTGAAGCGAATACTGAACGAGTACCAGGAATAGATGATCAAGTTGATATCATCTATAAAGTTGCAGAGCGTAATACAGGTAGTATTAAATTTGGTGTGGGTATTGGTTCTGATAGTGGAGTTAGTTTTAATGCAGGTATATCTCAAGATAACTGGTTAGGTACAGGTAACAGCGTATCGTTTGATATTAATACAACTGATACTGATAAAACAGCCTCTATTTCAATTGTTGATCCATATTTTACTGTAGATGGAGTAAGCTTAGGTGGTAGTGTTTACTATAATACTTATAAAGCAGATGACGATGATGAAGAGTCAGAATACTCAAGTAAAACATGGGGGGCATCAGCAAATTTAGGATTTCCGATTAGTGAAAATAATTTCGTTCGCTTTGGAACAGAATATGCCAATCATAAATTGTCTGACATGAAAGCTCAATATGGAATGTGGCGTTACTTTGACTCTATGGGTAAAAATATGAAGAATAGACGTTCTATTTCTTTCGATACTAATGATTTATTGCTAAATGCTTATTGGACATATAATTCATTAGATCGAGGATTTTTTCCAACTGATGGTTTAAAAGTGACAGCCAATGCAAAAATAACAGCGCCTGTATTCGATAATCGATTCTATAAACTAGTTACTGATGCTTCCTATTATTATCCATTTGATTCTGAACATCATTGGGTTTTCTTAACTCGAGGGAGATTGGGTTATGGTAATGGTTTTGGTGGTAAAGAATTGCCTTTCTATGAGAACTTCTATGCTGGCGGTTCAACTGTATTGCGTGGTTTTAAAGCCAATACTGTTGGCCCTAAAGCGGTTTACTTTAATAATGAAGATGGTTGTAGTGATTTAGATAATACAAGTAAATGTAAAAGATCAAAGGATGCGGTTGGCGGTAATGCCTTAGCATTTGCCAGTACAGAGTTAATTGTTCCTACTCCATTTGCTGGAGAAAAATATAAAGATAGCATTCGTACCTCAATATTTTTTGACGCAGGTACCGTATGGGATACTGAGTGGAATTTTAAGAACAATGATATTCCAGATTATAGTTCACCTTCTGATATAAGAATGTCAGCAGGATTAGCTATTCAATGGATGTCACCATTAGGTCCATTAGTCTTTTCTTATGCTCAACCTCTTAAGAAATATAATGGTGATTCAGCACAACAATTCCAATTTAATATCGGTTCGACATGGTAACTCCATGTCAAAATTAATAAATAGACATAGGTGAAGAAAGTGAAAAAAATTATATCTGTTCTTAGTATAAGTGCTGCATTACTGTTTACTGGTATGGCAAATGCAGAAGTTAAAATTGGTGTTATTGATGTAATGTCTGTTTTACAAAATATGCCACAGCGAGAAACAGTTGGACAAGCTTTAAATAAAGAATTTGAGGCAAGAGAGAAATCATTACGAGAAGAAGAACAGAAAGCCAGTGAAGCGGCAGCTCGTTTAAAAAAAGATGGTTTAACATTATCAGCCTCTGAAAAAACAAAATTAAATAAAACAATTTCAGATTTTGAAAATAAAGCAAAAGCGTTCACAACAGATTACCGCAAACGTGAATCAGAAGAGATAGGTAAATTATTAACTAAAATCCAAGAAGCCGTTAAAAATATTGTTACAACAGAAAAATACGATATTATTTTAAAAGCAGAAGCTACATTATCAGCATCGGATGCGGTAGATATCACTAATAAAGTACTGGAAAAGGTTAAAAAATAATGTTTGCTTTCCGTTTAGAACAGTTGGCTAAACAACTTGATGCAAAGTTACATGGTGATGGTGATATAACTATCACAGGTATTGCATCCATGAAAAGTGCTGTATCTGGACAAATTACTTTTTTGTCCGATAAAAAATTGCAAAATAATTTATCAGAATGTAAAGCTTCTGCCGTAGTTATGACTGAAGAAAGTCTTAAGTATTGGCAAGGTTCAGCATTAATTGTAAAAGACCCTTATTTTACTTATGCAAAATTAGCTCAATGCCTTGATACTACACCTGCGCCAGCTAAAGATATTGCTGTATCAGCCGTAATTGACTCATCTGCTCAGTTAGGTAGTAATATTTCAATTGGTGCCAATGCAGTTATCGAAAGTGGTGTTATATTAGATGATAATTGTATTATTGGTGCGGGTTGTTTTATTGGTAAAGATACAAAGATAGGTGCAAATACAAAATTATGGGCTAATGTTACTGTTTATCATAACTGTATTATTGGAGATAATTGCTTAGTTCAATCTGGCACGGTAATAGGAGCGGATGGATTTGGTTATGCTAATGATAAAGGAAAATGGATTAAAATTCCTCAATTAGGGCGCGTTGTCATTGGCAATAATGTAGAGATAGGTGCATCAACAACAATAGATAGGGGTGCGCTGGATGATACGGTTATAGGTAATGGAGTTATTATAGATAATCAGTGCCAAATTGCTCATAACGATATAATTGGTGATCATACCGCAGTTGCGGGAGGTGTTATTATGGCTGGTAGCTTAACTATTGGTCGTCACTGTCTAATTGGCGGAGCTAGTGTGATTAATGGGCATATGGAAATTTGTGATCAAGTTACTGTTACTGGTATGGGGATGGTGATGCGTCCTATCACTGAACCAGGTGTTTATTCATCAGGGATCCCACTACAAGAGAATAAAGTATGGCGAAAAACCGCTTCGTTAGTTTTACACATTGATGAAATGAATAAACGTCTGAAAGCGCTTGAGAAGAAACAATTAAATGTCTCGACGTAGACGAATACGGTCGGTATAATGTTTGCCTATTTTTATAAATTTGTTTGCTCAATTATCAATTTAAAATAATCATGGGCAAATATTATTCAATAATTTCGAGGTATACAGATGCAAGTTTCGGTGGAAACAACAAAAGGTTTAGGTAGACGTTTATCAATTACAATTCAATCAGAAGATATTAAAAAAGCAATTGATAAAGAGCTGGTTAACACTGCAAAAAAAGTACGAATTGATGGTTTTCGCAAAGGAAAAGTACCCTTAAAAATTGTTGAACAACGCTATGGTGCGTCCATTTTACAAGATGCATTGAGTGATTTGATGCAAAAAAATTTCATTGAAGCGATTGTTCAAGAAAAATTAAATCCAGCAGGGGCCCCAACTTATACTCCAAATGAATATAAGGATGGAGAGGATTACACATTTACAGTTGAATTTGAGGTTTATCCTGAAGTTAACATCAAAGATTTAGATAAGATTGAAGTTGAAAAGCCAGTAGCTGAGGTTGTTGATGCTGATGTTGAAACAATGATTGAAACATTACGTAAACAGCAAGGGACTTGGAAGGAAGTTGATCAGGAAGCTAAAGAACAAAATCGTGTCACTCTAGATTTTGTTGGTCAAGTTGATGGTAAGGAATTCGAAGGCGGTAAAGCTGATGATTTTGTATTAGTATTAGGTCAAGGTAGAATGATTCCAGGATTTGAGGATGCAATTTTGAATCATAAAGCTAATGACAAATTCGATATTAATGTAACATTTCCAGAAGATTATCATGCTGAAAATTTAAAAGGTA
Organism: Gilliamella sp. B2828; assembly: GCF_026537125.1. Lineage (NCBI taxonomy): Bacteria > Pseudomonadati > Pseudomonadota > Gammaproteobacteria > Orbales > Orbaceae > Gilliamella > Gilliamella sp. B2828. The sequence goes on along the minus strand of NZ_JAFNMU010000002.1, from coordinate 244,224 downwards.
AGCCTGCCGTATTTTCTGCAACATTGAAAAAAGTGGAAGAACTTGAACTTCCAGAACTTACCGAAGAAGTCATCAAACGATTTGGTATCGCTGATGGTTCAGTTGAAAGCTTACGTGCTGAAGTCCAAAAAAATATGTTACGCGAACTCAACGCAACAATTCGTAATAAAATTAAAGCACAAGTTATTGACGGTTTAGTTAAGAATAATGAAATTGATGTTCCTAGCGCATTAGTTGAACGAGAAATTGATGTACTACGTCAACAAGCAGTATCTCGATTTGGTGGAAACACGAAACAATCAATGGAACTTCCTAAAGAATTATTTGAAGCTGAAGCTAAACGTCGCGTATCAGTTGGTTTATTGTTTAGCGAAATCATCGAAAGTAATAAGATTAAAGCAGATGATGAAAAGGTTAAGTCTTTAATTAATGAAATAGCCTCTGCTTACGAGGATCCTAAAGAAGTTTTCGAATTTTACAGCAAAGATAAGAAAGCAATGGATAACATTCGGTCTGTAGCAATTGAAGATCAAGTAGTTGATTTATTATTAGCTAGTGCTAAAGTAACTGATAAAAACTATTCATTTTCTGAATTAATGAATCAGCAAATGGCTTAATATCTATATACTGCTTCATTCAATAAAAAAGATTACTTTTAAGCCCAAATAAGAATTATCTGTTTGGGCTATTTTGTTTAATAGGAGATAAAAATGCCTTTAGAACCATATATGGGTGTGATTCCAATGGTTGTTGAGCAAAGCTCTCGAGGAGAAAGAGCTTACGATATATATTCACGTTTATTAAAAGAGCGAGTTATCTTTTTAACAGGACAAGTTGAAGATAATATGGCTAACTTAATTATCGCTCAAATGTTATTTTTAGAAGCGGAAAATCCTGAAAAAGATATTCATTTATATATAAATTCGCCAGGAGGTGTTGTTACAGCTGGAATGGCTATTTATGATACGATGCAATTTATAAAACCAGATGTTAGTACAATTTGTTTGGGACAGGCGTGTTCAATGGGATCATTGCTTCTAACTGCAGGAACAAAAGGGAAACGATATTGCTTACCTAATGCTAGAGTAATGATTCACCAACCATTAGGCGGTTTTCAAGGACAAGCTTCAGATATTCAAATACATGCACAAGAAATTTTACAAGTAAAAAGTCGTTTAAATAATATTTTGTCTATGCATACTGGTCAAGATATTAGTGTAATTGAAAAAGATACAGATCGTGATAACTTTATGTCTGCCGAAAAAGCAGTTGAATATGGTTTAGTGGACGCCATATATAGTAAACGTTCATAATAAATTAGCTAGGTGGTAAAAGTGAATAATGAAAGCTCAGAAAAATTACTCTATTGTACTTTTTGTGGTAAAAGTGAACATGAAGTTCGCAAACTAATTGCAGGACCATCATCTATTTATATTTGTAATGAGTGTATTGGGTTATGCAATGATATTTTAAAAGAAGAGACAAAAAATTTTCTCTCACATGAAGAATTTAATAGTAAACCATTACCAACTCCTCATGAAATTCGAAACCATCTTGATGAATATGTTATTGGTCAAGAAAAAGCAAAAAAAGTATTATCTGTAGCTGTTTATAATCATTATAAACGTTTACGTAATTATATAAGTCATAATGATGTCGAATTAGGTAAAAGTAATATCTTATTAATTGGTCCAACTGGTAGTGGTAAAACATTATTAGCTGAAACTTTAGCTCGCTTTTTGGATGTTCCTTTTGCGATGGCAGATGCAACAACATTAACTGAGGCTGGGTATGTTGGTGAAGATGTTGAAAATATCATCCAAAAATTATTGCAAAGTTGTGATTATGATATTGAAAAAGCACAACGTGGCATAATCTACATTGATGAAATAGATAAGATTTCAAGAAAATCGGATAATCCTTCAATCACTAGAGATGTATCAGGTGAAGGAGTTCAGCAAGCATTATTAAAAATTATTGAAGGTACTATTGCTTCTGTGCCTCCGAAGGGTGGGCGTAAACATCCTCAGCAAGAATTTTTACAAGTAGATACCTCAAAAATTCTTTTTATCTGTGGTGGGGCTTTTAGTGGCTTAGATAAAGTCATTGGAAATCGCGTGTCTGTTAATACTGGCATTGGCTTTGGTGCTGATGTCAAAAGTAGTAAAAATAAGGCAACAGAGACTGAGTTACTAGCTCAAGTTGAATCTGAAGATCTAGTAAAATTTGGTTTAATTCCTGAATTTATTGGCCGATTACCAGTTATCGGGACATTATCAGAATTAGACAAAAATGCTTTAATTAGCATTTTAACTGAACCTAAAAATGCTTTGACCAAGCAGTTTGAAGAGTTATTTAGGTTAGATGGAGTTGAGTTAGAGTTTACTAAAGAGGCATTAAATGCTATTGCAATAAAAGCGTTGCAACGCAAAACCGGAGCTCGTGGTTTACGTTCTATTGTTGAAAATATTTTATTAGATATAATGTATGATTTACCATCAATAAAAAATATTAAAAAAGTTATTGTTGAACAAGAAACAGTAGAGAAATCTCAAGCCCCAGCTTTAATTTACCGTGAAGATGTTGAGTTGTCAGCTTAACTATGAATATGCTTGTTATCGTTAATATGTTAACAAGCATGATCTTATTTATATTATGTCTAATTACATGTAGATATTGTCAAAATGTTTAAGGAATAGTATATATTTGAATCATAAGAATAGGCTTGAATATCTAAAATCAATCCCAATATCATCATAATGGGTTTGTACTATTAGAGAGAAAAAAATGAAAACAAAACAAACTAAACAAATGATTATGCCTATTTTACCATTACGTGATGTTGTGGTGTTTCCACATATGGTAATTCCTCTCTTTGTTGGTCGAAATAAATCAATACGGTGTCTTGAGAGTGCAATGGACATGGATAAACAAGTTTTTCTTGTTACTCAAAAAAATCCTTCACAAGATGATCCCGATATTGAAGATTTATATGAAACTGGGACTGTTGCCAATATTTTACAATTGCTTCAACTTCCAGATGGAACAGTGAAAGTTTTAGTTGAAGGCGTTGAACGAGCTAAAATTGTTGATATTTTAGAACAAAAAGAAGACGACTTTTTTATTGCCAATATCGAAACATTGCATGAAAAAAATAAGAATGATGATTTAAATGAAGCTCTAATGCGAGTTGTACTTTCTAACTTTGATGATTATGCAAAACTGAATAAAAAGGTAACTCAAGAAGTAGTTGATTCAATTCGTTTAATTAAAGAGCCTTCACAATTGGCTGATTCTATTGCGGCTACATTATTTTTGAAAGTAGAACAAAAACAAGAATTACTGGTTACAGCTAATTTGGAAAAGCGTTTTGAGTTACTTATTTCATTGATGGAATCTGAGATAGATTTATTACAAGTTGAGAAAAATATTCGTCAGCGTGTTAAGCAACAGATGGAAAAAGCGCAGAAGGAATATTATCTTAATGAGCAAATAAAAGCAATTCATAAAGAATTGGGTGATATTGATAATAAAACCGACGAATATGAAGAGTTAAAAAATAAAATTACTCAAGCTAAAATGCCAAAAGAGGCGACAGAAAAAGCTTTGGCTGAACTCAATAAACTCAAAATGATGCCTGCAATGTCTGCTGAAGCAACTGTAGTCAGAGGATATATTGATTGGATGCTACAAATTCCATGGCATAAGCATAGCAAAGTTAAAAAAGATATTGAGGGCGCTCAAAAAATTCTAGATAAAGATCATTATGGTTTAGAAAGAGTTAAAGATCGTATCTTAGAATATCTAGCTGTTCAAGGTCGAATTAATAAAGTTAAAGGGCCTATATTATGTCTAGTTGGACCTCCTGGTGTAGGTAAAACGTCTCTTGGTCAATCGATAGCTAAAGCAACGGGGCGTAAATATGTTCGAATGGCATTAGGTGGAGTTCGTGATGAAGCAGAAATTCGCGGTCATAGAAGAACTTATATAGGTTCCATGCCGGGTAAATTGATTCAACGTATGGTAAAAGTTGGCGTCAAAAACCCATTATTTTTATTGGATGAAATTGATAAGATGGCATCTGATATGAGAGGTGATCCTGCTTCTGCATTGTTAGAAGTACTTGATCCAGAACAAAACAGTGCTTTCAGTGATCACTATCTGGAAGTTGACTATGATTTATCTGATGTAATGTTTGTTGCAACTGCTAATTCTATGAATATTCCTGCTCCTTTATTAGATCGAATGGAAGTTATTCGTCTTTCTGGTTATACGGAAGATGAAAAATTAAACATTGCTAAACAGCACCTTATTTCTAAACAAATAGAAAATAATGGGTTAAAACCGAAAGAAATCTGTATAGATGATTCGGCTATTATTGGAATTATTCGTTACTATACCCGTGAAGCGGGAGTGCGTAGCTTAGAAAGGGAAATAGCAAAAATTTGCCGTAAAGTTGTAAAACAATTAGCCTTAAACAGCAAGTTGAAAAAAGTGACGGTAACTCAGGATAATTTAAAAGATTTCTTAGGGGTACAACGATTTGATTATGGTAAAACCGATAATGAAAATCGGATTGGGCAAGTTATTGGTCTTGCTTGGACTGAAGTAGGTGGTGATTTACTAACAATTGAATCAGTTAGTGTTCCGGGTAAAGGTAAATTAACTTATACAGGCTCATTGGGTGATGTGATGCAAGAGTCTATTCAAACTGCATTGACGGTAGTTCGTTCTCGTGCTGAAAAGTTAGGTATTAACAGTGATTTTTACGAAAAACGTGATATTCATGTACATGTTCCCGATGGTGCTACACCGAAAGACGGTCCAAGTGCTGGTATTGCTATGTGTACATCATTAATATCAACTTTAACAGGCAATCCTGTTCGTTCAGATGTTGCTATGACTGGAGAAATTACTTTAAGAGGAGAAGTATTACCTATTGGTGGTCTTAAAGAAAAATTACTTGCGGCACATAGAGGTGGAATTAAAACTGTCGTTATACCGATGGATAATGTAAAAGATCTAGAAGAAATTCCAGATAATGTTAAAGCTGAAATTGAGATTTGCCCAGTAAAATGGATTGATGAAGTAATCACAATAGCATTACAAAATAATCCATTTGGTATAGAATTGGAAGAAGAGAAAATTAATTTAAAACAGTCAACTAAAAAGGCAACAAAACAAATTAAATCTAAAATTCCGGTTCAGACACAATTAAATTAATTATATTTAATTTTAAAAAGATCAACTTAATGTTGATCTTTTTTTATCTCTTAACGTTCCGATAATAGCCAATTTAGGTAAATATGCTATACTTGCCGAATTAATCTTTAGATATATGGAGAATCGCAAGAAATGATGGATACAATCCGCACAGCTGCAAACCATATTGTAGTTAAAATTATTTTTACAATAATTATTTTATCATTTATATTCACAGGGATAGGTTTTTTGGGGTTTGGTGGCGGTAATAATGCACGAGATGCTCAACAATACATCGCAAAAGTTGATGGAGAAGGGATAAATCGAGCACAATTTGAAGCTCAAGTAAGAGAAGTTACATCAGGTTCAGCTGGTGATCCCGCTTTTATTAAACAACTTCGTCGCAATGTATTATATTCACAAATTACGAATTTTTTATCTTATAAATTTTCTGAACAATTAAACGCAAATATTAGTAATGAAAGAGTCAAAGAATTCATCAAGCAACAACATGTGTTTTTTGAAAATGGTAAATTTAGTAATAAAAAATATTTAGAACTCCTTTCAGCAAACGGATTTACACCTGATAGTTATGGTGCAAGCTTAAAAACTTCTTTGCAACAACAACAAGTGATTAATGCTTTAGTCAGCTCCAGTTTTGTATTACCAGTGGATTCTGAGTTAGCTAAATTACAAGATCAAACAAGGACAGTTTATGCAACAACTTTAAGCCCTAAAGTGGTTAATATGGATGATGTTAAAATCACTGTTGAAGATGAAAAAAAATATTATGAAGAACATAAGAGCGAGTTTTATCGGAAAGAAAGGGTTAAGTTTAATTATATTTTGAATAAGAAATATAACTATGTAGATAAAATTCGTATTAGTGATGAAGAAGTACAACAACAATTTAAAAAAAATAAAAAAGATTATTCCTTCCCTGAAAAACAAGCTTACAGTGTAATTTATGTCACTGATAAAGAACAGGCTGATGATATTATTAAGGATCTATCTTCTGATGGTAGTTTTGATAATATTGTTAAAACGGTTAATCAGAGCCCTAGTACCTCTCCGTATGGAAAAAATGGTTCATTAGGATGGTTTACTATGGATGATTCTTTACCTCAAGCATTTAAAGACGCTAATTTGAAAAAAGTTGGACAAACTTCTAAGCCGATAAAAGTTGACGATGGTTATATTATTGTCAAATTAGATGATGTACAAAAGTCTAAAGTTATGGATTTTGATTATGCAAAACATGTGATTACTTCAAAACTAGAAGATGATAAATTAAATGCCATGTTTGATTCTGTAGAAAAGAAAATTCAGGCTGCGATAAATAAAAATCCTAATTCATTAGAAGCTATTGCAAAAGATTCAGATTTACAAATAGTTAATTCAGATTGGTCTTATTATAATGATATCGCTACCATCTTACGATACCCAGAAGTTAGAGATGTTGCATTTGGTGATCAAATGATTGTTGATGGTCAAGCAACAGGTAACGTTTCTGAAATGATAACTGTTGGTCAAGGCATTAATATGATTGATTTTGTAATTCAAATTGTTGATTATCGAAAGGAAGGCATAGCACCTTTTGAAGAGGTCAAAGATGAAATTAATACAAAACTATATCAAAATATTGCTAATGAGCGTTTCAAATCGACTGTCAATAATATATTAACGCAATTAAATGAAACAGGTAGTTCATCAAATGTTAATTTTTCTCAAAGTGTTAAACTTTCTAGAGACTCAAAAGCACTGGATAAGAAAATCGTTAATATGGTTTTTGATTTAGTACCATCAGTTACATCTAAAAGAGTTTTCGGTGTTCAATATTTAGATGATAAAAGTGCTACAATTGTGGTATTAACCGATGTAAAAACGCCTAATGAACAAAAAGATGTGTCCTCGGAATTATTGCCATTATATATCAACAATATATATTATTATCTTACTGACGATATTCGTTCCAAAGCTAAGATTGAAATTATGCCTGATGCAAATTTGTGATCCAAATCATAAATTAATGCAAAATTTAGCAAAAATGAAAAGTCACTTCGGTGACTTTTCTCATTTATGAAATTAGTAAACGTTTAATATTTGATTAAATGAGATAGTTAAAAAGCATATTAATTGCATAACTATATTTAAGAGGTTAATCAAATGAAACTATTTTCAATTTTATGTATTTTATTATCAAGTATCAGTTTTTCCGGTTTAAGTATTGCGGATAATCCACCTAATGAAGTAACTAAAAAAGAACAGCAACAAATTATACAAGTTAATATTAATACAGCTACTGCAGAAGAGTTAACTAAAGTCTTGACGGGTATAGGTATAAGTAAAGCCAAAAAAATTGTTGAATATCGTGAAAAATTAGGACCATTTGTTTCTATAGAACAATTAAAAGAAGTTTCAGGTATTGGTCAAGCAACACTGGACAAAAATGTAGGCAAAATAGCTTTATAATTTTATTTTAAGCCGCCGATTTTTAATATCGGTCGGCGACTACAATATCTTAATTATTGATAGGATCAATATCAATACTCCATCTTACTTTTGATGTCTCATTCCACTTTTCTATATCAATAACAAGTTTGTCTAAAATTAAGTGCAATAGTTGCCTATTTGTATGTTGTAGTAAAAGTTGCCAACGGTAATATCCTGCTTTTTTAGGCTGATTTGCTGGAATAGGACCAAGTTGCCATAAAGTATTATCACCATACTCTTTCAATTTCTCGTGAATAAGTTGTAAAAAGTTTTGTGCATGATGATTATTGCGATCAGCTGCACGTATTAATGCTTGATAACTGAATGGTGGTAATAGCGTTTGTTGACGCTCTTTTAAGGTCTGTTTGGCAAACTCTTGATATCCCTTGTTTAATAAGACATTTAGTAATGGATGATCTGGATGATAGGTTTGTAATATTACTTCTCCTGTTTTTGTTTCACGTCCAGCTCGTCCTGATACTTGAGTGTAGATCTGAGCAAATTGTTCTGTGGCTCGAAAATCACTCGAAAATAATGCACCGTCGACATCTATAATACCCACTAATGTTACATCAGGAAAATGATGTCCTTTCGCTAAAATTTGTGTACCCACTAAAATATGTGCACCACCTTGTTGGATGCTTTGCAAATAACCATCTAATGCTCCTTTTTTAGTTACAGTATCACGATCAATACGACTTATTTTAGTATTAGGAAAAAGGAGTTCAAGTTGTTTTTCTAATTGTTCAGTTCCAAAACCTACTGGTACTAAGTGAGTTGAACCACATTTTGGACATTGTTTGGGAATTGCCCTTGGTGTATCGCAGTAATGACAGTTAAGTTTCTGTTGTTGATGGTGAAAAGTATATGGACGATCACAACGGGGACATTCTGCAATCCAACCACAATCATGACAAATTAATAAAGGTGAATAACCACGCCGATTTAAAAATAACATGACTTGATTATTATTTTGTAGATGTATTTTTATTTGTTCAATTAAAGGCTGTGATAAGCCAGCTATAAGTGTTAAACCTCGAATATCTAAAATAGATTGCTTTACTGGCTTAGCTTGACCTGCACGTTTTGTTAATTGCAATAATTGATATCTACGATTTTTAACATTATTTAAAGTTTCTAATGAAGGTGTTGCTGAACCTAATAAAACAGGGATATTTTTAAGTTTAGCACGAATAATTGCTAAATCACGAGCATTATAACGCCATCCTTCTTGTTGTTTGTAAGAACTATCATGCTCTTCGTCAATAATAATCATGCCTAAATTTTTAAACGGTGTGAAAAGTGATGAACGGGTACCAACAACAACTGCATTTTCTCCATTTTTGCTTCTTAACCAAACAGCCAGTCTCTGCTGATTAGTTAATCCTGAATGTAAAATATCTATTGGTACATTAAATCGTTCTTTAAAACGTTTGATTGTTTGTGGTGTAAGGCTAATTTCAGGAACTAATACTAATGCTTGTTCACCTTTAGCTAATACATTAGATATTATATTGAGATAAACTTCAGTTTTTCCTGAACCAGTAACGCCTTCTAATAGAAATACAGCAAAATTATAACGTTGTTTATTTACTGTATCTATAGCATAAAATTGTTCTTGATTTAATTTAATCAAGTTTGGATTGGTAGAGAAATTTGTTTGCCATCTTATAGTATCTGGTTGGCAATTTACGCGAGTTATAAGTTGTTTTTTTTCTAATTCCTTATAGATGGCGGTACTTGGATTAATAAAATCAACAGCATTACTTCTAAATGATGATAATAATAATTTTTGTTTTGGTGTTCGTGATAATGATGTCAGATCGATATTTTTCCCTAATTCAGTTAATTGCCAATCTTTGATTTCATCTTTATTCGCTTTACGTCCTTGTCTTAATAAAACGGGCATTGCATGAAATAAAACTTCACCAATTGGATAATGATAATAATTTGCCGCCCAGTTTAATAACTGCCAGATATCTGAAGTAAAAATAGGCTCACTATCAATAATAGTAGTTATATTTTTTAAATTTTTAACATTAATATCGGTTTGTTGGTCTATACTAACAATAATACCTATGGCATTGCGGAAACCAAATGGAACTTTCACCCGCATTCCAATTTTAGCTGGCTTAGTTAAGTGATAATCATAAAGTTGGTAAAGTGGTACTGGTAAGGCTACATGAGCAATAAGCATTGAGAATCACAATTATAATTAACAGAAAGTAATATTGTACGCAGTTTTTATTTAACTCGCATAAACATATCAAATTTATTGATGATTAGATAGGTTAAAATAAATTTATTTTTATTTGTTTTTATAATAATTAATTTAATCATATGGGTAGCTACTTGTAAAATTTTTCTATCTTGGCTATATTCTAACAAGTGAATAAATATTTAAGGAATTAAAGATGCCTGAGTCATTTTCGCACATTAATCATCGTGGTGATGCTCATATGGTTGATGTTTCAAGCAAACAGCTCACAATGCGGCAAGCAAGCGCAGAATCACTAGTCTTAATGAATATCAATACACTTGATATGATTATAGAAGGTAAGCATCATAAAGGTGATGTTTTTGCGACAGCAAGAATTGCAGGCATCCAAGCTGCAAAAAAAACTTGGGATATTATTCCTCTTTGCCATCCGCTCTTACTAAGTAAAATTGAAATTGATATCGAAGCTGATCGAATAAAAAGTTGTATTCGCATTCAAGCTAGTTGTCGATTAAATGGGCAAACAGGTGTTGAAATGGAGGCTATGGTTGCTGCATCAGTTGCGGCTTTAACTATCTATGATATGTGTAAGGCTGTGCAAAAGGATATGGTGATTACACAAGTAAAATTATTGACTAAAAGTGGTGGTAAGTCAGGAGAGTTTATTGCCAAGGAAATAAATGAATAAAATTATTTTTTTTGCTCAAATTAGAGAGTTAGTGGAAGTTGATAGCATCTTTTTAGATGCTAATCAAGTTTCTATTTTTGAATTGCTCGAACAACTTAGTAAACGTGGCGATAGGTGGGCTTTAGCATTTAAAGAGAGAGTTATTTTATGTGCAGTGAACCAAACGTTGGTGGATACTGATTATATTATTCAGACTAATGATGAAATTGCCTTTTTTCCTCCTGTAACGGGCGGTTAAAATTATGGATATTATTAGAGTAAATGAAGAGTCAATTGATACTAATCAGTTAATTAATTGGCTTTCAGAATTACCCCAAGATGGTGCTATTGTTACTTTTATGGGTAAAGTTCGTTGTTTTGAAAAACGAACATTAAGCCTTTATCTTGAACATTATGCATTAATGACTGAGAAAGTATTAGCTAATATAATTGCTAATGCTCGAAAAAAATGGCAATTAAGTCGAGTAGTGGTGGTTCACAGAGTTGGGGAAATTAATGCTAATGAGCAGATAGTATTTGTTGGAGTAAGTAGTGCTCATCGTGCGGATTCATTTTCGGCTGCTGAATTTATAATGGATTTTTTAAAAAATGAGGCACCATTTTGGAAGAAAGAACGAATCATTGATGGAGAACACTGGGTTGAAGCAAAAAAAACTGACATAGACGCATTGAAAAAATGGAATTAATCCTTATTTAATATATAATACATAAGATTATGTAACATTTTAGGAGAGGTAAAGAATGGCAAGTTTTTCGCCTAATGGTTTAATTAACGAACAAGCTGGTAGTCGTGTACAAACGTATATGAGCCATGTATATGGCTGGATGACAGTAGGTTTATTACTAACAGCTTTAGTTGCTTGGTTTGCATCAAGTAATATGGCATTGGTGCAGTTATTATATAAAGGTATGTGGTTGTTGTTAATTGCGGAACTGGCATTAGTTTTCGTTATTTCTGGCATGATCAATAGACTTTCTGGTGCTGCTGCAACCACATTATTTATGCTTTATTCGGTTTTAAATGGTTGTACTTTTTCAATCTATTTTTTGGTTTATACTTCATCATCAATAGCAAGTGTATTCTTTATTACTGCAGGCATGTTCGCAGCTTTGGCTTTTTATGGCTATACTACTAAGCGAGATTTGTCTGGTTTCGGCCGTTTCTTATTTATGGGTGTAATTGGATTAATCATTGCGTCATTAGTGAATATGTTTATGCATAGTCAACCGTTAATGTGGGCTATTACCTATATTGGTGTGTTTGTTTTTGCAGGATTAACTGCGTATGATACTCAAAAATTGAAAGAGTTAGGTGATGGTTTACCTCAAGATGATCAGAATTTATTTAGACGTTATGTTATTTTAGGTGCATTACAACTTTATCTTGATTTTATCAATTTATTTATTATGTTACTAAGAATTTTTGCCGATCGTCGATAACTTTTTTGAATCTAGAAAAAGGGCTCAAATAGAGCCCTTTTTTGTTAATATTTTATTAGTATTTATCTAGATAATGCTAACTTGTAAAAAAGTTTCAGGAAAGCACTACGTTTCAGTATAAAATGCTGTAAGATTCTTAAAAAAAGCGAATGAATTACCTAATAGTGAATACTATGAAAAAATTATATTGTTGTGTTTTAATAAATATCTTCATTTCATCTCTTATTGCAATACGTTTCTTTCTTGTTCCCGATATATCGTTTTCTTGGCTTGGTAGCACATTTTCAGTGTTTGCAGTACTTGGGCATTTTTTTTCATTATATATATTGTTCTTTTTAATCTGTATACCAACACTATGGTTAAGAAAATATTTATGCCATGCTATTCTTGCTATTTTGTTTAGTCTTATTCAGATAACATTATATGTTGATACAATTGTCTTTCAACAATATCGATTCCACATTAATGAATCAGTTTTATCAATGGTATTGTCGGGTCAAATTGTTGATTTTTCGATAGCAACTTATCTGCTAATGCTGGTACTAATTGTCGTTTCATTTTGTGCTGAATATCTTATTATCTATATTATTGATTTCAAAATATCAAAACCACACAGTAAAACGAATGCAATTTTATTTTCTACGCTGTTGTTGATTGTTTCTTTATTTATTAGCCAATTCGGACATATGGTTGCTTTTTATTATGCTTATTCCCCAATAATGGTGGTGAAAGAATATATTCCGCTCTATCGTCCATTGACTTCAAAAAAAATCATGAATTTTTTTGATAAGCAAGGAGAGCGAAAAGTTGTTTATGATAAGGATTATATCAACGCAACTATAGATTATCCTAAAAATCCATTAGTCATTAACCCAGAAAATAAAAAACTTAAAAACATAATGTTTATTGTTTTAGATTCATGGCGATACGATACTTTCAGTAATGAAATTTCTCCAAATACCTTCCAGTTTGTTAAGAACAACGATGGCGTTGTCTTTAATAATCATTATTCTACAGGTAATGCAACGCGCACGGGTATTTTTGGACTTTTTTACGGTATTCCAGGTACCTATTGGGATTCATTTTTACGTGGTAGTATTCCGTCTTTATTTATTACAACTTTACAGAAAGAAAATTATAATATTGGTATTTTTACATCAGCTAAAGTTACTGCACCTGAATTTGACCGAACTGCGTTTGTTACCATTGAAAATTTAAGAATCAGTAGTAAAGATGGCTCTGCATCTAAACGGGATAAACAAATCACTGACGATTGGTTATCATGGTATAAATCGCGAGATACCTCAAGGCCAACGTTTTCTTTTTTATTTTATGATGCACCGCATGCTTATGATTTTCCTGATGATTTTCCAGTTAGGTTTAAACCCATTGGCGATCTTAATTATATGACATTAAATAATGATACAGATCCTTTGCCAATTTTTAATCGTTATAAACAAAGCGTTTATTATGATGATTATTTATTACAAAGTATTTATGATGAACTTATTAAATCAGACTCATTAAATGATACATTGTTAATTATCACTGGTGATCATAGTCAAGAAATGAATGATAATAAACTCGGTTTTTGGGGGCATAATGGTAATTATACCGATGCTCAAACTAAAGTACCTTTTATTATTATTGGTGCGACAGAATTAGGCAATTTGATAAATAACAGTAATAAATTAACTAACCATGAAGATGTTGTTCCATCCCTGATGAAGCATTATTTATATGTTGAAAATGATATAAAGGATTACTCTACTGGATATGATTTATTTAAACCTATAACTGATCGTAATTGGTTATTAATGTCCAACTACAGTTCTTATGCAGTTAGAACATCTGATAATATTTACTTTGTTAATAGAATTGGTATTAGTCGTTATATGGATCTGCACAATCATGAGCTTAATGAAGTACCAAATTACCAATATATTCAAGAAGCAATGAAAAATATGAGTTATTTTTTCAATCGAGAAAAAAATGATTAAAATATTAGAACTTTATCATCTAGTACCATTGAAGAATTCCATCCGCCAGTTCATGGCGGATAGTAATATGATTTAACGAACATCAGCACAATTTAAACAATAAATATAACGATTTTGAGTGTCGTTAAAATTATTCCATAAAGATATATGTTGTTGTAGCTGTTTTGCTTCAGGGAGATGTTCAAAGAATATCTCAGCTGTTGATTGAGGTAATATAGCTATCATATCTGAATATAATGCATTAAACCAGTTTACTTCAGGTTTTGGCCAATCAATTCTATAATCAGTTAAATCTGCTAATGTTGCTGCTATTTCAACAGCATCATCGAAATCACCTAACTTATCAACGAGTCCTATATTGTTTGCCTCTGATCCTAACCATACTTGACCTTGTCCAATTTTATCCACTTGTTTTGTAGTCATTTTTCGCGCTTTTGCTACCAGTGAAATGAATTTTTGATAGCCATTGTTGATGTTCATTTGAATTAATTGTCTTGTTTCTTCAGGCAAGTTTTTAGTTAAATTATTGCCTGCTAATGGTGATGTGCTTACTCCATCACTATAAACACCAACATGAGATAAAGAATTTTCAAATGTTGGAATAATACCAAATATACCTATAGAGCCTGTAATGGTGTTCGGACTAGCAACAATATAATCAGATTCAGTTGAGATCCAGTACCCACCTGATGCAGCCATTCCTCCCATAGAAACAACGACTGGAATTTTATAACTACGTAAAGCTTCTAATTCACTGCGAATTGCTTCAGATGCATCAACACTTCCCCCAGGGCTATTTACTCGTAACACTACGGCTTGCACATTATGCTTATCTAGATTTTGACGAATTTCTTTAAGTTGCTGAACAATATCTTGGCTTCCTGCTACAGCACGACTATTTTCACTATTATTGATAGTACCATTAACAAATACAACAGCGATAAGTGGAGTGTTGCTCTTATTATTATCACTTATTAATTGTTCTTCTTCTGATTTGAGTAGATAATCGTAAATGCTAATTTCATGTTGATCAATGAATTCTAATTCATATTGATGATTTGAAGTAATGATATCAACTAAACCATTAGATAAAGCATATTGAGCCATATTGCCATTTACAGATTTCAATTCTGATAGCATTTTTTCAGGTGTGGGTACTAATTGGGTATTGGCTTTTTTTCGTTGTGTTGAGATATCATTAAGATAATTATCCCACATAAGAGTTAACCAACGAGTTGTATTATTTCTTGCTTCTTCTGACATATTATCGCGAACAAATGGTTCAATGGCAGATTTATACGTTCCTACTCTGAAAACATGCGTATTAACTTTTAAATTATCAAGTAGAGTTTTATAGTACAAATTGTTAGCAGATAATCCATATACATTGACTGAACCAAGAGGTGTTAGATAGATTTTATTGGCATAACTCGCTAAATAATATTGGCTTTGATTATAAGTTGTACCAAAAGCATAAATTGGTTTTTTTGCTTCTTTGAATTTTGTTAAATATTTACCCACATATTGTAAAGAGCTCAAATCAGCACCAACAAAATTATCTAACTTCAAAACCATGCTTTTAATATTTGGATCGATGGTTGCTTGAGCAATTTTTTGAGTTAATACGAATAAGCTATTTTCGCGCGATGTATTGATTTTCTTGCCATATATTTTATTTTGTAAGGCATAGATTTCATCACTGTAATTCGTGTTATCGACAATCACACCTTCAAGATCTAAAACTAATGAACCATATTGAGGTACTGTATTTTGTTTTTTGGCTTCTTTTATTAAGCCAATACCTCCGAAGATAATCAGAATAATAACTAAGAATATCAAATTAAGAAACATTTCTCGTATTACATTAATCACTTTCCAAATAGATTTTATGACAGATAATGCAGACATAATTATTAGTCCTTGTTAACAATAACTTTAATTTTTTGTTTCATTATTACGTTTTTTGAAATATTTTTTATCTTCAAATCGTAAACATGTTAGTTTTCCACCCCAACAACATCCGGTATCAAGTGCATAAATATTTTCGGGTGTTCCTTTACCATTTAACGCAGCCCAATGTCCAAAAGCAATATTGTATTCTGGGGGTATTTTACTTGGCAATAAAAACCAAGGTTTAAGTTTTACTGGTGCTTGTTCAGGTGATTTTTTAAAATAAAAATCTAATCGACCATCTTCATAACAAAAACGCATACGTGTTAACGCATTGGCAATATAACGTAGGCGATCTAATCCTTGTAATTCTGATGACCATTCATCAGGAAAGTTACCATACATATTATCTAAAAATAAGGGATATGAATCACTAGATAACATGACACTCAGATCCTGAGCGCACTTTTTTAGTAATTCAAGATCCCATTGTGGTGAAATACCTGCATGGCTCATGATTAATTTTAATGAATCATCAATCTGAACCAATGGCTGTTTACGTAGCCAGTTCATAAGCTCATCATAGTCGGGAGCATTGATGACTTCATCTAAATTATCTTTCTTTTTAGTAAGTGTAACACCAGCATATACCGATAATAAATGCAAATCATGATTTCCCAATACCATGCGAATTTTTTGACTATGTTGCTTAACAAATCGTAAAACATCTAGTGATTTAGGGCCACGGGCAACAAGATCCCCTGTTAACCATAAAGTATCTGAAGAGGCAAATTTTGCTTTTTCGAGTAATCGCATAAATTCATCATAACAGCCATGAATATCACCAATGAGTAAATTTGCCATAAAGCTATTTCCATGCATTTGCAAGCTGGCAATATTGTTGAACAGTTATATTTTCAGCACGTAAATTTGGATCAATATTTAGTTCTACTAATTGTTCAACTGTAAACATATTACCTAAACTGTTACGAATTGTTTTTCGGCGTTGATTAAATGCTTCGGTTGTAATACGAGAAAGTATTTTGACATCATTGACTTGATGAAGTTTTTCTTTGTAAGGGATCAATTTTACAACCGCAGAGTCAACTTTTGGTGCTGGTTTAAATGATGTTGGGGGTACTTCCAATACTGGAATAATTTGGCAATAATATTGTGCCATGACACTTAATCTACCATAATCTTTACTATTAGGTGCCGCAACAAGTCGAGTTACGACTTCTTTTTGTAACATAAAATGCATATCAACAATGATATTGGCATATTCAAATAAATGGAACATTAACGGTGTAGAAATGTTATAGGGTAAATTACCAAATACTCTTAATGGTTTACCTAATTGTTGGTTTAACTCATTAAAGTTAAAGGTTAAAGCATCTTGTTCGATAACAGTCAATTTATTCTTTAACAAAGGGTTATCAATCAATCTACTGGCTAAATCTCTATCAATTTCTATAACCGTTAAATGATCAACGTATTTACTGACTGGAACTGTTAATGCAGCTAGCCCAGGACCAATTTCTACTAGAGCTTGATCTGTTTTAGGTTGTATGGCTGCAACAATACTTTCAATAATATAGTCATCATGTAAAAAATTTTGTCCGAATCGTTTACGGGCAAAATGCCCTTGATGAACACGATTATTCATGCTTATTTTCACCTGTAATGTTAATGTAGGCATCGCCTTTTAATTCTTGGATCCACACTTGAGCTTCCTCACTAAATTTACGATTGAATATTAATCGGTAAGCCCGATCTTGTTTAATTGCATTGGTTCCATCAGTTTGTTTAGTATCGATTAGTTGAATCAAATGCCAACCGAAGGATGATTTAACTGGCTGGCTGATCTCACCTTTTTTCAAATGAACTAAAGCATTTCTAAATCCACTGTCATAGACCTCTGGACGATTCCAACCTAAATTCCCTCCATTTTCGGCTGATCCAGGATCCTCTGAATTAGCTTTTGCAGCTGCTTCAAAACTCATTGTACCATTGATTATTGATTTACGAATATCATTCAATTTTTGTCTAGCTATTTGGTCTGTCACCAATACATTCGTTTTAATTAAAATATGGCGAGCATTCATTTCTTCAATTGTATATTTTTTTGGGGCTTCTTTGCGGGTATCATCTACCTTTAAAATGTGTAAACCAACACCAGAACGAATTGGGCCAATAATACTGCCTTTCTGTGCTCTAACAAGTCGTTCTTCAAAGATAGTTGGTAGCTCGTTAAGTTTATTCCAACCCATATTGCCACCTTTTAAAGCCAGATCATCGTTTGAGTATGTCGTTGCTAATTTTGCAAAATTTTCACCTTTTTGTGCCCGATTTATAATATCATTTGCTCTGTTAGTTGCATTATCAATCTGTTGTTTAGACGCTTTTTCTGGTACAGATATAAGAATATGGCTAATTTTGACATCTATATTGTTAGCTGGCTGTTCAGAAAGATTTTTAGTCAAAGTTTCAACTTCTTTTTCTGAAATTTTAATTCTAGGCCTAACCTCATTCATTCTGGTTTGTTCGATCAACATATCATTATGAATACGTTCCCGATAACTGCTATAACTAATACCCATTATCGAAAGTTTACTTCTGAGTTCATCAATCGTCATACCGTTTTGCTCTGCAATTCTAGCAATAGCGTTGGTGACTTCATCATCATTGATTGTAATTTTTGCTTTAGCTGCTTTTTGCAAAATTAAATTTTCAATAATTAAGCGATCCAGAATTTGCTCTCTTAATACATTATCATTAGGCAGATTACTCGCATCAGTACTGGCCTTTATTGTTTTTAACATGTCGTTAATATCACTTTCTAAAATGACATTATTATTAACTACTGCAGCTACTCGTTCGATAACCTTAGGTGCGGCAACTGTTGATAATGGAGTAAGTAGTCCTATGGTTAAACTTAAATTTAAAGTAATCAATAATTTTGATAGTTTCATATTTGCGTTACTCGTATTGTTTGTTACAGTATAAATATTACTGTATTAATTTAATTAGTTATATTAAATAAAATTAATATGTTCATTAAAATGTCGTTGTGTATGGAAGTTTTCCAAAGTTTAACATTTTTGCTTTCGCATCACGGTTACGCCCTAAACCTTGTAATTCAAAATTAACGGAGAGTTTATTTTCGTATTTACTGCTACGCGTAATTGAATCCCAATCTGTTAACTTTCGTCCATATTGTACAGTCATTCCCCAGCAACAATCACTATAATGTAACCCTATGGAGCTATCGGCCGTTTGGCCTAAGTTGACGTCATAATAGTATGAACCTACCGCATTGATTGTTTGTGACAACGGCCACGCTGTAACAAATCCAGCTTGTGAGATATCTTGTTTATAATTCTTATATAAAGAACTTAAATCAACCGTATTAATATAATTATGGTTAGCATAACGATAAGATAGTTGTAGTAGTTTTTCACTTGATGGACGATATTCAAATATTGCATTAGCTAAAGAGACAGTATCAATTCGAGTATCATATTGTATACCACTCCTGAAAATCATATTATCAGTGATCCGCCAAAAATTATCAGAAGCCCAAGTGATACTACCAGTATCTGAGTTTTCATCTAATCCAGTATTATGTTCGCTGGTTTTTGATTTAGTAAAATAAGTAATCTGTCCAATGGAAAAATTAAACTTTTCAACTTTATTATTATCGTAAAAACGAGTTGTTACCCCTGTGGCTATATTATTAGCAGAAGCAATTCGATCCAATCCACTGTATGGTTGATCTCTAAATAAACCCACATAATCAAATTGTAATAAGGTGGAATCATAAGTTCCTATATTAGACTGATTTCGGTATGGAATATATATATATTTTACTCGAGGTTCTAATGTCTGGGTATAGCCATCAATGAAATTGAAGTCACGCTCAAATATAATTTTACCATCAATACTAAATTTTGGTATAAAACGGTTTACATTTTTATCTAACTGTCTATATCTATCAATGTGTCTTTTAATATTATCTTGACTATAATGTGTTGCCATTATACCGGCTGAAGTTGTTAATATTGTCCAAGAATTAGTTAAAGTATAATTAATTGATGGTTCAATATGAGTGCGCCATGCTTTAGGATTATTCTTTCCAGAGCTTATAAAATGAGATACTTGAGAAAACGTTTTAAATTTAATTGGTCCAAAATCATAATTATAATAATTAATATTTAATTGTGGTTGAGTTTGATACAATGAATCTTTCACACCATCTTGAAAGGCTTGAAAGTGTCTATAGCCCAAAGTAATGTCCCAATTTGGATCATTATAGCCTAATTTATAAAACTGAGTTAGATATCCTGCTGTTTGAGATGTATATTTAGAATCTAAATCTGCTAAATATTGATTATCACTTACACGTGTCGAATCAACAGTAAAACGCCAATTGTAATTAATTAATTCGTCGTTTTTCCAATAGAATAACCAGCGATGACGATTGTCATCATAGTTATTACCATTTAATAATCTATCTCTATCTTCATTATATTTAGCATCATGTTGTAGCCAATCAAATGCGAGTGTACCCAAACCAAGCTCATTCAGATACCGGAATTCGGTTTGTAATTGAAGGCCGCGACGCTGTAATAGCCTCGGGATGAATGTGGCATCATAATTAGGTGCAATATTCCAATAAATAGGTAAAGTAAAATCAATACCACTGACGCTGTCATAACTTATATTAGGCATTAATAAACCTGACCGACGCTTATTACCTGTTGGTAATTGTAAGTAAGGTGAATACAATACAGGTACTTTACCAATACGAAATATCGCATTCCATACTTCAAGTAATTGCTCTTCATTATCGTGAATAATCGTTGAACCCTTAATACTCCAAGTACCGTCATCGACAGGACATGAGGTAAAACTGCCGTTTTTCAAAATAACCAATCGATTTTTCTCAAGTTTCATCTCATCAGCATCACCGCGACCAAGTCGATTAACAAGATGATACTCACCAGGGCTGATTTGGGTATCATTATTATTAAGATTCATTGATGCATTATTACCTTTTATTTTAATCAAATTATCTTGATAATTAATGTTTCCTTGTAAGATTGCTAAACGGTTTTTTTGATTAGTTGAGTCAATTGTGACTTTATTTGCTTGTACTGTGCGGTTCCCTTGTTCTATTGAAACATCACCTTGATAAATGACAGTATTTGGATAAATCGCTTCAAATTGGTTTGCTTCGGCATTAACAGGCAATGTGTTAATATCACCTTTAACTAAAGGGCGATCATATTTTGGAACACTGGCAAAACATTGTGGATTATTACTTTCAGCTTTAGGTAAACCTATAGCATAGCAGCTATTAGACAATGAAAGGGTAACGGTAATTGCAATAAATGACGGCGTTAATTTTTTCATCAATAATTAAAGGTAGTTATGATTATTATATGCTAAGCATTATAACGGTTATTTATAAAAGTGCGAACGAAAAATTAATGTTTGGTTCTGCGCTTATTTGTTTTACTGATTTGTTTAACCATTGCAATTCTTTTGTCGACAGAAGTATGCTGAAATTCATCCCACCATTTAGCTAGAGTTAAAAGTTCACCTTTTTCGATGGATGCCCGCATTTCTAATAAATCATATGCTGCACGGAATTTAGGATGTTCCAAAATTGCAAATGCACGTTTTCCTTCACGTTTTTTCATTCGTAATTGTAAACGCCAGATATCTCCCATTATTGTTGTTAATCTCTTAGGTATTGCAATCATTCGGCATTGTTCACTTAGTATATCATTAATAGCCATTGAAAATGCATCATGAAATAACAAACCACTTTCAACACAAGTTAATTGTGTCTGTTCAATAATTGGATACCAAAAAAAAGCAGCAAATAAAAATGCAGGATTAACACGTAGCTTATTAGCTATTCGGTAATCAGTATTTTTTAAAACTTGCTCAATCATTTTTTCTAAATAGCTATTATTATTTTGAGTAAATAGTTGTTCAATGATCGGAAATAATTGCTCAAAAAGATGATATTTTTTTAATAATAAATAAGTGTTATATCCATTGCCTGATTGTAATAATTTTAGTGATTCATCAAAAAGTCTTGCTGACGGTATATTTTTTAACAAAGGTGCAAGATGTTTGATTGGTTCAGCTGTTGTAGGTTCAATTTGCATATCAAGTTTAGCGGCAAAACGAATCGTTCGTAACATTCTAACCGGATCTTCACGATAGCGAACTTTTGGATCACCAATCAAGCGAATAATTCCATTTTGTAAGTCTTTTAAGCCACCACAGTAATCACGTAACGTAAAATCTTTTATACTATAATAAAAAGCGTTCATCGTGAAATCACGACGAACAGCATCTTGTTCAATTGTTCCATATACATTATCGCGTAGCAGCATTCCCGATTGGGAACGTTTGGCAATATTGTTTTGTTCATCTTGGTTGCTATGCTCACCGCGGAAGGTTGCTACTTCAATAATCTCTTTACCAAACATAATGTGCGCCAGACGGAATCTTTTGCCAACTAAACGGCAATTGCGAAACGTTTTTTGTACTTGTTCTGGTGTTGCGTTGGTTGCAATATCGAAATCTTTAGGTGTCTTACCTAGTAAAAGATCTCGAATACATCCACCAACTAAATAAGCTTCATATCCTTGTTTATTTAATCTATAAAGAACTTTTAACGCATTTTCACTAATATCTTTACGTGAAATATTGTGTTCATTGCGAGATATCAAAACATATCGAGATTCTTTCTGTTTTTCGATGTGAAACATTTTACGGTAAAAGCGAGAGACTTGTTTAAAAATAGTGCACCTCTAAAAGTATATTTACTCAAGTGATATAGCGCGCGATTATATCTCAATTGCTTATAACTTTCCATTTTTCTTCATTTATCAACTTTAACTATAGTAAAATTAAATACTTTAGGATTTTAATTTAATATTCTATTTAATTTTTAAACATAATTATCAATAATAGCACTTTATATAGTACAATTAGCGATATTGGTCTAGAAAACAACATTATCTATTTACATGTATTTTATGTGTAATTTTACTATCTAATTATAATTAACTAACCTATATTCAAAAATTTTTAATATATTATAGAAAATAGCTCATATAAACAACATGATAAATATTTAAGTTATCTTTCAATCTGTTAATTTTTTAAACAGGATTAGCCAATAAAAATTGTTTGAGTATATACCATTAACTGATAAATTATTTTGGGGACATTATGAATATTCGTGATTTGGAATATTTTGTTTCGTTAGCTGAGTTTCGTCATTTTCGTAAAGCTGCTGATGCTTGCAATGTGAGTCAACCAACTTTAAGTGGACAAATCAGAAAATTGGAAGATGAACTAGGCGTGATGTTATTAGAACGTACTAGTCGCAAAGTATTATTTACTCAAACAGGTATGATGCTTGTTGAGCAAGCTAAAGAGATATTACGCAATATTCAAATCCTTAAAGAGATGGCTAGTCGCCAAGGGGAAGAGATGTCAGGTCCGATGCATATTGGTTTAATACCAACTATTGCTCCTTATTTATTACCACATGTAATAACTGTACTACATGAATCTTTTCCTCAATTAGAGCTTTATTTACATGAAGCACAAACTGCTAATATTGTCGCTCAACTTGAAAGTGGTAAATTAGATTGCGCAATAATTGCACAAGTAAAAGAAACGGCGCAATTTATTGAACTTCCATTATTTAATGAGCCAATGTTTTTAGCTGTTCCAGCAAACGATGAGTTAGCAAATAAACAAACAGTTAAACTTTCTAATTTAAAAGGTCAAAAATTCTTAATGTTGGAAGATGGGCACTGTTTACGTGAACATGCTATGGGATATTGTTTTCAAGTAGGTATTGATGAAGATAAACAATTTAAAGCAACAAGCTTAGAAACCTTGCGTAGTATGATTTCTGCGGGTCGAGGAATAACTTTATTTCCTGAGCTAGCTGCTCCAAATGAGCGAATGAGAGATAATATTTGCTATATTCCTTGTACCGATCCGATTCCAGTACGTAGTATTGCTTTGATTTATAGACCTGGTTCACCTTTGCGTTCACGTTATGAAACAATTGCAAAAACGATTCGCGAACATATGCCAAAAGTATTTGCAGAAAAAGAACGTTTGTTAAAATCAATAAATATAAAATGAAAAACATTAAAACAAGTGGCGTACGTGCACAGCAGAAAGAGAGAACTCGTCGATCATTAATTGATGCGGCGTTTAATCAACTAAATGCCGAGCAGGGTTTTGCCAGTTTGAGCTTACGTGAAGTTGCTCGAGAAGCTGGTATTGCTGCAACATCGTTTTATCGACATTTTCGTGATATGGATGAATTGGGTTTAGCTATGGTTGATGAAAGTGGTTTAACCCTTCGCCAATTGTTGCGCCAAGCGCGAAAACGTATTGAAAAAGGTGGTAGCGTGTTGCGTACTTCTGTAACAACGTTTATTGAATTTATTGATAAAAATCCTAAAGTTTTTTTACTATTACTTCGTGAAAAGGCAGGGACATCATCGGCATTTCGATCAGCCATTGCACGTGAAATTCAACATTTTATTGAAGAATTAGTTGATTATTTGGATAATGCTAACAAAATGCCTCATCATTATAACGAAGCTCAAGCTGAAGCAATGGTAACTATTGCTTTTAATGCGGGAGCGGAAGCGATTGATTTTGATACCATTCAACGTCAAAGATTAATCGAAGATCTTATTTTCCAGCTTCGAATGGTTTCACGAGGTGCTTATTATCTTTATCACAAAGAATTAATAAAGCAAGGAAAAAGATAATTACAATTTTTTATACTAAAATGTATGGTTAACCTAAAGCTTTTTAACAAGAATTAACTTACTAGATTGTTTATTTATTACTTGACTAAATAAAGTAAACTATTAATTAACCAGTTGTAATATTTATATTGTTATCAATTAAGTATAGCTGTTAAAGTTCAAAATAGTCACATTTTTCAGTAGGTATTCATTGAATGACTCAATACTACTTGGGCTTAATTTTTATTTAATTTTCACTTTTATCAATTATACATATTCAGATATAGGATTTAAGTGAATCTATTACAGTAAAGAAAGTAGCCCATCTTTGAGCATAGCAACATGGTATTGACCAAAGAATCAATAAGATAGTTTAATGGTTGCGATAATGCCATTTTTTAAGGTTCTATTTAATGCAACGCCTGTTTCAGATTACTGTAAACATCCCCTAATTTTTTTTCGCATGGTTATGGTGGCAGTTGGCAAAATTTAAGTTGGCTTGCCTATGAACTGGCCAAAAAGGAAGTATTTTGTTGCCACACCAAATCATCCAGGTACAAAATTCTTTAATAATGATATTCAACAATCCTTTAAATTATGGCTACGCCAACAAGATTTAAGTAAAACAATTGATTCTTTAGAAGAAGACGAGACTTTAGCAAACAATATTGATATTGGATAATATATCAGCGATTAAGCATTCCCTTGGCGGCTGAAGGGTAATCGCACTTACTGGAGCAAAATTTGATACTGAGCTTTTTAAGCAAAACTGTACAATTCATGCCCATTTGAAAGCTTGCCAATTAGTGACTGAACTTGGCCTTGATAATTCTAAATTAAATAAAATCTTATTCGATCCAAGAATAAAATCATTTATCTCTTTGGATGCGGGATTAGTCAGAGGTTTTACTTCAGAAAGTTTAAAAGATGTTTAAAATTCTTTCTTTAATTATTGATGCAAGAGTCGATGTTGGCGATATGGATGCAAAACTTGGCTTAGGCTATTTATACAGTTTCTGTTAACTTATACGGTGATACCAGATGCAATGCATTTTAGTTTTATACAAGTTTGTAAACCTAAGGCGATAGCGATATTAGAACAAGAAGCTCGAAGCGAAGGCATTATTTGTAAGGATGGAGGGAAACGGACTCGAGCCGAAATTCATCGTGAAATAATTAAACAAATTACTACTTTTTTAGCTCAAATAAATTTAAACTCTTAACTCTTATAATATTACTGCGGCTAGGCCGCAGTAATATTTTGTATTATCTATAAGACTAATTGTCATTAAAGATTTTGTAACACTTTTTCAACACTATCTTTGGCATCACCAAATAGCATATAACTATTTTCTTTGAAGAACAGTGGATTTTGAACGCCGGCATAACCGGTATTCATTGAGCGTTTAGAAATGATAACCGTTTTAGCTTTCCAAACTTCAAGAACTGGCATACCTGCGATAGGGCTATTTGGATCTTCTTCCGCCGCTGGATTAACCGTATCATTTGCACCAATGACCCATACAACATCCGTATCAGGGAAGTCGTCATTGATTTCGTCCATTTCAAGCACGATATCGTAAGGTACTTTCGCTTCGGCTAATAATACATTCATATGCCCCGGTAAACGCCCGGCAACAGGGTGGATACCAAATCTCACTTCAATACCCATAGCTCGTAGTTTTTCAGTAATATTGCTCACCGCGCCTTGTGCTTGTGCAACCGCCATACCATAACCTGGAACAATAATAACTGAGCGTGCTTCTTTCAAGGTTTGTGCAACTTCAGCGGGTTGAATTTCGCGATATTCACCTTGTTCTTCTTCTGAAGAGCTTGATGAGCTGCCATCGCTACCAAAACCACCGGCAATTACGCTGATAAATGAGCGATTCATTGCTTTACACATAATATAAGAAAGAATTGCACCAGAAGAACCCACTAACGCACCTGTTACAATTAGAAGGTCATTTTGTAGCATAAAGCCTGCCGCTGCTGCAGCCCAACCAGAATAAGAATTGAGCATTGAGATAACAACAGGCATATCTGCACCACCAATCGATGCTACAAGGTGGAAACCAAACACTAATGCAATAATAGTCATAATAAGTAAACAAATTAGAGCGCCAGCACCAGTTTGTATATTGATAAATGTAAACATCAAAATAACAGATATAACTATTGCAGCTAGATTTAGATAGTGTTTATTTGGAAGAGATAATGGTTTTGAACTAATTTTACCATTTAACTTTCCAAAGGCTACAATTGAACCTGAAAAGGTAACCGCACCAATAAATACACCTACAAAAATTTCAATTAAATGAACTGTTATTTCATTTGCTGAAAATGTAACCATATGCGGATCTAAAAAGCTGTTTATACCAACAAGAACGGCTGCCATTCCAACAAAGCTATGTAGCAAAGCAACCAATTCAGGCATTTGTGTCATTTCAACATTTTTTGCTAGGTATAAACCAATAGCAGCACCTATAATCATGGCAATAATGATCCAGTGTAATCCACCATTTATGCTGGCAATTGCTGCGATAAGGGCTATTGCCATACCGATCATACCGTAGATGTTTCCTGATTTGGCTGATTCTTGATTGGAAAGACCTCGTAAACTGAATATAAAAAGTAATGCAGCAATAACATAGGCTGCTTGAATAATTCCGTTACTTAACATTATTGATTCTCTCCTTTATTTACCACGTTGGAACATTTTTAGCATTCTTTGGGTAACAAAGAATCCACCAAAAATATTGATACTCGCAATCAAAATAGCAATAAATGCAATTGCTGTTGTTAAGCCATTATCATCGCCGACTTGCAATATAGCCCCAACTAATATAATTCCGGAAATAGCATTCGTTACAGACATAAGTGGTGTATGCAAAGAATGGGTAACATTCCATACAACGTAATAACCAACAACGCAAGATAGCGCAAATACAGTAAAATGCCCTAAGAAGCTTTCAGGTACCGAGTTTGCTAACCAGAAGTAAGCAATAATAATTAACGCTAAAATCCCATATTTTTTCTGAGGATCCATTGGCTTTGGTTCTGGTTTTGCAATAGGATCGGCTGCTTTTTTCTGAGGTTGGGCAGATACTTGAATTGGTGGCGCAGGCCAAGTGATTTCTTTATCTTTGACTACAGTTACTCCACGAATAACCACATCTTCAAAATTGATGTCAATATTGCCATCTTTCTCTTTAGCAAGCAATTTTAATAAATTAACAATGTTAGTCCCATAAAGTTGAGATGCTTGAGTTGGCATACGATTAGCTAAATCAGTATAGCCAACAATTTTTACATTATTATCTGTTTCAAATATTTCGCCAGGTTTAGTTAATTCGCAGTTGCCTCCTGTTAAGGCTGCTAAATCAACTATAACGCTACCAGGTTTCATTGATTCAACCATTTCTTTCGAAATAAGTTTTGGTGCTGGTTTACCTGGTATTAGTGCTGTAGTTATAATGATATCTACATCTTTTGCTTGGTCTGCAAATAATGCCATTTCAGCTTCAATAAAAGCAGCAGACATTTGTTTCGCATAACCGTCACCTGAACCAGATTCTTCTTCGAAATCTAACTCTAAGAAGTCAGCGCCCATACTATTAATTTGTTCTGCAACTTCTGGACGCGTATCAAATGCTCGAACAATAGCACCTAAACTAACTGCTGCACCAATTGCTGCAAGACCAGCAACACCTGCACCAATTACCAAAACTTTTGCTGGTGGCACTTTTCCTGCTGCCGTTACTTGCCCAGTGAAGAATCGTCCGAATTGATTTGCTGCTTCAATAACAGATCGATAGCCAGCAATATTAGACATGGAACTTAATGCATCAAGTGACTGAGCACGTGAGATACGTGGAACACAATCCATAGCCATTACAGTTATATTTTTAGCTGCAAGCTGTTCTAAAAGCGCTTGATGTTGGGCTGGATAAATATAACTAATGAGAGTTAACCCCTCCTTCATTAGTGAAATTTCTTCATCCGTTGGTGCATGGAATTTTAAGATAAGGTCATTTTGCCAAATCTCTTGATTATTTTGAATTGTTGCTCCAGCATCAATAAATGCTTGATCTTCAAAATGAGCAGCGTGTCCTGCACCTTGTTCTACAGAGACTGTAAATCCAAGTTTTAACAGTTGTCCAACTGTTTGGGGAGTTGCTGCAACTCTAGCTTCATTGGCTAACCGTTCTTTGGGTATACCGATATGCATTGCATTTCATCCTTATGTTAAAGTGAGTTGGTAATAGTACTTTGATTCTAGCATAAAATTGCGGCAGAGCGAGTAGGTAATTTATTTTTTATTATTCAGTCCACATTATTATTTTTAATAATATTATAAGATCATATCAATAAATACGCTCAATAATGAAAACGGGTAATAAGGATTAAAATAATAATATGATTATTTATGCTAAAAAATTGTTGCTTTTTTAATATTTTTTTCTATTTTTAAAGCAATTGACCATATTTAAGTTTAGTTCTATTTGCTTCAGTTTTACTTCATAAGATATGATAATAAATACTTTTTTAATGTTTCAATTTATATTTAATGCAAATTAGGTAGTTAAAACATGAATTTATTTTTTTTAGACATAAAATAAAAAGCAAGAAAAAATAACAGGCAACAATTATATTTTGGGTTCATTCAATATTAACATCATTGCTTAAGTAGCAATTTTTTTAAAAGGTTGTAAATCGCTATTATCTAAAAAATATCATAAATTCAAATTGATTAATGATATTAATCTGGTTTTTTTATTAATAATATTGAAGGAAAGTTCATTTTTATTCCAAAGTTGGAAAAAATTAATACGTATACTTCATATAAATCTAAGAAATAGCCAATAGGTAATGCAATGATTTATGTTTTAAAAGAACCTATAATTGTTATTTCTCTTAGGTCAATTTAACAATTACTGATAAAGAAATTGTAATGTTAGAACCTTATTTAGAAAAATCTGATATTTTATTAGTTCAACTTGAAAATATTATTAATGCTGTTTTTCATACAATGAAATTACCTAAATATGTAAGAGTAAAAGTTGTATTTGACCCTGCTTCATACTCTTTAAATATCATCCAATTATTATCCCAAATAACACCGAGGCAAATTTAATGCGGCTAATTTAGATACTGCAAAACTTGCAACTCGAAAAATATATTTAATAGGTATTCAAACCGTTATTGTTATTTTTAGTAGTAAAAATTTACTGATTTTGATGGGATAGATCCTTAATACATTAACTCTTTTTAGCCATAACTTTAGATACAATAGGTACAAAAGATATTTTTAATGATGTGTTTTATAAATTACAGGAAAAAGATGAATCACTTTACCAATAAGCGATTTATGCTTCTTTGTCAATAGACAATTAAGAAGCATAAAAAAATGCCATTTCATCAGAGTATATTTTACAAAATGACTAACAAATCAATTTTCTATAGGAAATGATTTATGACAAATCAACCAAAAAAAATTATTTTAGATTATGATCTCTGTCATCATGATACTTTCGCGATTTTATTGGCACAGGGTGATCCTGATATTGAATTAGCAGCTATTAAACCCTTAGTGAAAAAAGTCGACATAGCACAAGATATTTATAATGATTCAAATTTGGATAGACGAGTACAATCAAAAACCAGTATACAGTTAAACCCAATACATACAATTAATTTATATATTGATTCTTTAAACGCACCAATGAGGTAAATGCATGATAGATCAAAGTAAGGAAAAGAAAAATATTATAACATTAATGGTTGCGTTACTTGCAGCTTGTACTGCATTTCAACTTAATGCAAGCATGTTAAGTCCAGTATTAGTAACCATAGCTAACGAGCTAGGGACCAATGATGCGGCCGTAGGTTTATCGCAAACCTCTTTTTTTACAGCTGCAGCGTTATTTTCTCTATTTTTGCCACGCTTGAGTGATATAAAAGGCCGTAAGAAAGTATTAACCTTTATGTTGCTTATTATGACATTTGGTACAATACTAGCAGCACTAGCACCTAATATAGAAGTATTGTATGCAGCACGAATTATACAAGGTGTATCAGGTCCTGTTGTACCACTTTGTTTATTGATGCTTAGTTATGAAGTAAAAGATGCCAAACAATATGGAATGTTAATGGGAATTATTACAGCAGTAAATGGTGGTATTGCTGGTGTTGATGCAATTGCGGGTGGTTTACTTGCTACATATTTTGGTTTCCGTTCAGTTTTTTGGGTTATTGCGGTCGTTGCTGCTATTTCTACCTATTTTGTCTATCGTTTTTCTCCAGAATCAAAACCATCAGCGGGAACTAAAATGGATTGGATAGGTGTTCTGTTCATTGTAATGACGATTGCAGCTTTACTGTTAGCACTTAATGAGGCCGGCAATATTGGTAGTGCCAATTGGCTTTATGTCATTGGACTCACACTGATTGCTATTGTTTGTTTTATGTTATTTTGGTGCACAGAAAAACGCAATAAACAACCATTGGTAACAATTGAACATTTAAAAAGAAGGTCAACTTGGGCTTTACTCTTAACGACAACATTAACCATGACAGGTATTTTTGCAATAGTTAATGGTTTAGTTATGTCAATAGCACAAAATCATGAATTAGGTTTCGGACTTGATCCTGATTGGGCATCACTCATTTTTCTTACACCATATGCATTAATTGGTTGGCTTGTGGGTCCGTTCTCAGGTCGTTTAGCGCCAACGATGGGATATAATAATGTATTAAAATTAGGTTTATTGGGTTGTATCATTAGTATTTTAGTAATTATGTTCTATGGTGTTTACTCGTTAACAATTTTATCCATTTGCGTTATAGCACTTGGAATTTTTTATGCAGGAATGGCTAATATTATCTTAAATGGATTAGGTATTGTTTTATCGCCATCAGAAAATCCAGGATTTTTACCTGGTATGAATGCAGGTGCCTTTAATTTAGGCGCAGGATTAAGTTTTGCATTGTTACCCGCTATACAAATGGTAAATGCTAATACTATCAAAGGTTATTTTAATGGTATGTTATTGGGATTGATCATTACTATTTTAGCTTTACTTTGCAGCTTTTTAATTCCTCGACCTATTAATGCAGAGTTATAAAAAGTATAAATTTTTAATGAATCCTAGATAATATTATCTAGGATTTTTAGCTTTGAGTGTAATAAATATATTGTTTCTGTCATTGGCTTACTACTATTTATGATTTGATGTTTTTCGAAAATCTATGTTCTACGATTTGGGTATTAAAGTAAAAACTAATATTATGAAGAATTTGTCTTCAGTAACTAACTTGCTATTTTTAATAGTAAACTAATTTCAATACAAATAACATTAAAGCCTTTTTAGGAACAATAATATCAACTTTTAGTTATTATCAGTTTTTTTAAAGATTAATTTAAATTATTTCCCAATTTAATCATTTCAGAAACTTTTAAGAAAGGTTTACCATCTTCATAAGTAATAATAGAAACTGTTTTACCATATATTAATTTTGTCAGACCAATTTTAGGTAGGATTTGTAATGGAATATCTCCAATTATTTCAAAATTAGTTAAAATAATAAATAATTTACGCTATATTTTATGACATAATTACCTGAAGTAATGTCTGGAACTTGATTTATAGGTAAATTAACATATTTTCTTCAGTGTTTTTTGTCCAACATCTGTAATTAAAATCCATCCTCATCACTGATTTTTTTCCAATAGTTCAATAGTAATATAGTTACTGCGGGTTTTTTATAAAGTATTATGTAATCTAATCAATTGGATAGATATAAATATGCTTTTATTCAACCGATTGCAATTGAGATACCACAAGTAGGGGAGAATGTTAGAGTTCTAAAAGAAGTGGCAAAATTTGATAACATCAAAAGCAACATTTTACGCATATGTTAACCTAATTTTTAAAAAATAATGAATTTTCTTTTATGTTTGGTATTGTCACGTTGAGTATAGGTGCCAGTTAAGATAAATTTGACGAATGCAATATAAAATCTAAAATGAGGCTATATAAATGTTCATTTACTGTTATTCAATCATCTAATCGTAAATCTTAAGCTTGGTTATTTTTAACTAGTACAAATTGTTATATAATCGATAATATTTGTCTTTTAATCTCTATATTGTATTTATTAAACTTTTTTAAGGTATTTTTATATAAAACGATACGTTAATCTAAGGAAACCTCTATGTTGGATTTTTCCCAAACAGTACCTGAACTGGTCTCTTGGGCAAAAAAGAATGATTTTTCAATTACTTTACCTGTTGAAAGGTTAGCTTTTTTATTGGCTATTGCTGTATTAAATAGTGAGCGTTTTGATGGTGAAATGACTGAATCGGAATTAATTGATGCTTTTCGGCATGTTTCACAGATTTTCGAACAAAGTGAAGATACCATCACTGTACGAGCCAATAATGCCATTAATGATTTAGTACGTCAGCATCTAATTACACGTTTTACAAGTGAAATGACTGATGGCTATTCAATTTATCGTTTAACTCCCCTTGGAATTGGGATTTCTGATTATTATATTCGACAGCGGGAATTTTCTTCACTGCGTTTATCCATCCAATTATCCATTGTGGCACAAGAATTGAAACGTGCTGCCGATGCAGCTGTCGAAGGGGGGGATGATTTACATTGGCATAGAAATGTCTTTGCTCCTTTAAAATATTCGGTTGCTGAAATTTTTGATAGCATTGATATAACGCAACGTGTTATGGATGAGCAGCAAGTTGATGTAAAACGAAATATTTCTGCATTATTAAGCCAAGATTGGCAAGCTGCAATTAGTAGCTGTGAGGGATTGTTAACGGAGACATCACAAACACTTCGTGAGTTGCAAGACACTTTAGCTGCTGCAGGCGATAAACTACAAGCCAGTTTGTTATTAATTCAAGACGCAACACTGGATCATCCTGAACTTGATAAAATTAACAATGTAGTATTAGATTTACAAAGTAAATTAGATCGAATTATAGGTTGGGGGCAAAAAGCGATAGATCTTTGGATAGGTTATGATAGACATGTTCATAAATTTATCCGAACAGCGATCGATTTAGATAAAAACCGTGTATTTTCACAACGGTTACGAAAATCAATTCAGAATTATTTTGATATGCCATGGTCTCTTACATTCGCAAATGCTGATCGTTTACTCGATATGCGTGATGAAGAACTCGCACTACACGAAGCAGAAGTGACAGGTGAATTACCTTCAGAACTTGAATTTGAAATGATAGAAGAGATTCAAGAACATATTATTATGCATATCGAACAAAATTTGTTGATTTTTAAACAAGAAAATAAACCACTTGATATTGGTATAGCAATTTGTAACTATTTGGCACAATTCCCACGCGAACAACATTTTGATATAGCAAGGTTATTTATCGATCAGGCTATTCGACTTGGTATTGCCAAAGATGATTTACTCGGTATACCCAGCGAATGGAAACCTATTAACGATTATGGAGCTAAGGTACAAGCACATGTCATCAACAGATACTAACGATTTAGAAACACAACAAACTGCACATCATCTTGATGAAATTATGGAGCGCATAGCGGCAAATTCACAAGCATCCATTGATAAATATATGCCAGTTAAATTGGCGCAAGCAATTGCAAATCCGATTTTCCCTGAGCTTGATAGTACTTTGCGTTCAGGGCGTCATATTGGCATTGATGAGCTTGATAATCATGCATTTTTAATGGATTTTCAATTAGAACTTGAACAATTTTACCAACGTTATAATGTTGAATTAGTCAGGGCGCCAGAAGGATTTTTTTATCTTCGTCCTCGTTCAACGTCGTTAATTTCTCGCTCGGTATTATCTGAGTTAGAAATGTTAGTTGGCAAAGTACTTTGTTATCTTTATTTAAGTCCTGAACGATTAGCGCATGAAGGGATCTTTACGTTGCAAGAGTTGTTTGATGAACTGATTTCATTAGCAGATGAAAGTAAAT
Source organism: Gilliamella sp. B2828 (assembly GCF_026537125.1). Lineage (NCBI taxonomy): Bacteria > Pseudomonadati > Pseudomonadota > Gammaproteobacteria > Orbales > Orbaceae > Gilliamella > Gilliamella sp. B2828. The sequence continues at coordinate 209,485 of NZ_JAFNMU010000002.1, read as the reverse complement.
TGCTCAAATTAGTTAATCAGCGTTCTACTGGTTCTGATTTAGATCGTCAAAAATTATTTGATAAAGTCAAAACAGCTTTAAATCGATTACGTAGACTTGGTATGATTTTCTTTATTGTTGGCAATGACAGTAGCCGTTTTCGCATTAATGAATCAATTTTTCGTTTTGGCGCTGAAGTCCGTAGTAGTGATGATATGCAAGAAGCTCAATTGCGTTTAATCCGTGATGGTGAAGCAATCAATATAGAATCGTCACTTATTTTAGATGATAATAATGAAGACCAAGATGTTAATGAGGAGATAGAATAATTATGATCGGACATGGTAAATTTCACTCATTGACTCTGATTAACTGGAATGGTTTTTTTGCTCGAACTTTTGATCTGGATAAATTAGTTACTACACTTTCTGGGGGAAATGGCGCGGGTAAATCAACCACAATGGCAGCATTTGTTACTGCTTTAATTCCTGATTTAACTTTATTACATTTCAGAAACACGACCGAAGCAGGGGCAACATCAGGTTCACGAGATAAAGGCTTACACGGAAAATTGAAACCTGGCGTTTGTTACTCAATACTTGATGTAATTAATTCTCGTAATCAACGTATAATTTGTGGAGTACGTTTACAGCAAGTAGCTGGTCGTGATAAAAAAGTCGATATTAAACCTTTCCTAATACAAGGTTTATTTGTTGGCATTTCCCCAACAGAATTAGTTACTGAGAGATTAATTGATAAACAAGCACGAATCCTTTCATTACCTGAATTAAAAGAAAAAATTGAAGAAATGGAAGGCGTAATTTTTAAACAATTTAACTCAATTACTGATTATCATTCGGTAATGTTTGATGTCGGTGTATTACCAAAGCGTCTGCGCACATCTTCTGATCGTAGTAAATACTATCGCCTAATTGAAGCTTCACTTTATGGTGGTATTTCAAGCGCTATTACTCGTTCACTTCGTGATTATTTATTGCCCGAAAATAGTGGCGTACGTAAAGCTTTCCAAGATATGGAGGCTGCACTACGTGAAAATCGAATGACATTAGAAGCCATTAGAGTGACGCAATCAGATCGGGATTTATTCAAACATCTGATTACCGAATCAACTAATTATGTAGCAGCTGATTATATGCGTCATGCTAATGAACGTCGTGTACATATTGAATCAGTGCTAGGTCTACGCCAAGATATGTTTAAAACGCAAGCGCTACTTATAAGTAATCAATTCCGCCAAATTGAAATGGCGAAAGAGTTGAAAGAATATCAAGAAGCACAAAGCGATTTGGAAACCGATTTACAAGCAGCTAATGATCATCTTAATCTAGCACAAACGGCATTACGCCAACAAGAAAAGATTGATCGCTATCAAGCAGATTTAGACGATTTAAATGTCAAGCTTGAGGAGCAAAGTGAAGTTGTTGTTGAAGCTAACGAACAATATCAAGTTTACCGTGATCAATTTGAACACACAGAACGAGAAGTTGATGAAATCAAAACACAACTGGCTGATTATCAGCAAGCGCTTGATGTCCAACAAACCCGTGCTATTCAATATCAACAAGCATTGCAAACCCTTAAAAATGCGCAGTCTTTATGCCAATTACCTAAACTAGACCTTAATAATATTGAAAATCATTTTGAAGAGTTTGACGAAAAACAGAAAGTAATAACAGAGAAAGTATTAGAACTTGAACAAAGGCTCAGTGTTTCTAATGCGGCAATCAGTCAATTTGATAGAGCTTATCAACTTGTTGTCAAATTAATTGGCGATGTGGTGCGTAGTGATGCATTTATTGTTGCCAAAGAAGCATTAAGGAAGTGGCCATCACAATGTTATCAAGCTGATCAAGCTGAACATTTACAATTACACTTAGATGAATTAGAACAACGTTTTTTTGAGCAAAAAGAAGCAGAATCATTATTAACTCAATTTTGTAAACGTATTGGTCGTCAAGTTAATTATGAAGATCTTGAAGAGTTAAAACAAGAGATTGAAGTACAATTAGACGAAAGTGCTCAGTTAGCCAATGAATCTAGCGAAAAACGTATTGAATGTAGGCAAGAACTAGAACAGATTCAAGCTAAAATTTCTGATTATCGACAAAAAGCACCTTTATGGCTAAAAGCACAAGATGCTTTAATTTCATTGCAAGAACAATCTGGTCAAACATTTGCCCATAGCCAAGCGATTACACAACATATGCAGCAGTTACTTGAACAAGAGCGAGTACTTGTTACTGAACGTGATCAAATCAATTTTAGACGTAATCAGCTTGATAGACAAATTGAACAACTCAATCAACCAAGTGGGGTTGATGATGGACGATTATCAGCATTAGCAGAACGATTTAATGGCGTATTGCTATCTGAAATTTATGAAGATGTTACTATTGATGATGCTCCATATTTTTCGGCGGTATATGGTCCATCTAGGCAAGCTATTGTGGTACCCGATTTATCTTTAGTAAAAGCACAACTTGAAACTCTTACTGCAAGTGAAGAAGATTATCCTGAAGATATCTATTTTATTGAAGGTGATCCGTCATCATTTGATGATAACGTGTTTGATTGTGAAGAGATGAATAAAGCGGTATTGGTTAAAACAGGCGAGCGTCAATGGCGTTTTTCTAGTTTTCCTAAAGTACCATTATTTGGCCGAGCTGCACGTGAGGTTTATCTTGAAAAATTATCTGTTGAACGAGATCAACTGTATGAACGTTATGCAACAGCCTCATTTGATCTACAAAAATTACAGAGAATTGAGCAAAATGTTGGGAAATTTATCGGTCAATATTTAGCGGTAGCTTTTGATATTGATCCTGAAGCTGAAGCGCAAAAATTAGTCGCAAGGAGTGTGGAAGTTGAACGATTGCTGTCGTCTCAAGAAACTATTGATAAACAAAATCAGCAACAAGTATCTAGCTATAAGGAACAGTTAAGTACTGTTAATCGACTTGTTGCACAGATACATTTATTGGCTGATGATGATCTAGCAGATCGTATTGATGACTTACGTGAACAAGTGGTAGAAGCACAAGAGGCAGTACAATATGTCAATCGCAATCGTAACACTGTTTCAGAACTGGAACCAATTGTTGCTGTTTTACAGAGCGATCCTGAACAAAATGAAGCTTTACATAAACAATACAACATCATAAAAGAACAACAACAGATTATTCGCCAACAAGTATTTGCATTAACCGAAGTGATACAGCGTCGAGTTCATTTTAGTTATGAAGATTCCGCTGATATGTTAGGTGAAAATACTGATTTAAATGAAAAACTGCGTTCTCGATTGGAAGTGGTTGAAGCACAAAGAGCTAAATCCCGTAGTCAAATGCAGCACTATCAAGACAAGTATAATCAATATAACCAAACGTTTGCTTCATTAAAAAGTGCTTTTGAAACTAAGCAGGATATGCTTAATGAACTACTTAAAGAGATAAAACAAATTGGTGTAAAAGCTGATACGATTACCGAGGAACGTGCTAAAATTCGCCGTAATGAAATCCATCAAAAACTTAATGATAATCGTCTGGAATGTCTTTCTCTTGAAAAACAATTGATTATGTGTGAAGGCGAAATGACTCAAATGCAAAAACGTTTGAACCAAATATCGCGAGAATATAAGCAATTACGGGAACAAGTGGTGCAAGCTAAAGCTGGGTGGCGTTTAGTATTACGATTAGTTAAAGACAATAGTGTTGAGCGTCGATTACATCGCCGGGAACTTGCTTATTTAAGTGCCGATGAGCTTCGTTCTATGTCGGATAAGGCGTTGGGTTCCTTACGTTTAGCTGTAAATGATAATGAACATCTACGAGATGTATTAAGGCTATCTGAAGATCCAAAACGGCCTGAACGAAAGGTTCAATTCTATATTGCGGTTTATAAACATCTGCGTGAACGAATTCGCCAAGATATCGTGAAAACTGATGATCCAATTGAAGCCATTGAACAAATGGAAATCGAATTATCTCGCTTAACTGAAGAACTCACCTCGCGTGAACAGCAATTAGCAATAAGCTCCAAAAGTGTAGCCAATATTATACGTAAAACTATACAACGTGAGCAAAATCGTATTCGTATGTTAAATCAAGGTTTACAAGCAGTGGCATTTGGTCAAGTTAATGGTGTACGTTTGAACGTAAGTATACGTGAGGCTCATTCTGCTTTATTATCAGCCTTGGCTGATGAACAAGATGAATATCAAGACTTGTTTAGTAACAATCGAATCACTTTCTCAGAAGCGTTAGCTAAACTATATCATCGCTTAAACCCTCATATTGATATGGGGCAACGAAGTTCACAAAATATCGGTGAAGAATTACTTGACTATCGAAACTATCTAGAGATGGATGTTGAAGTTAATCGTGGTGCTGATGGTTGGTTACGTGCCGAAAGTGGCGCTTTATCGACTGGTGAAGCGATTGGTACTGGTATGTCGATTCTATTGATGGTGATTCAAAGCTGGGAAGAAGAATCTAAACGACTGCGTAATAAAGATATTTTACCATGTCGATTATTATTTTTAGATGAAGCTGCTCGTCTTGATACTAAATCAATTGCAACGCTTTTTGAACTATGTGAGCGATTAGAAATGCAGCTTATTATTGCTGCACCCGAAAATATTAGCCCAGAAAAAGGAACTACTTATAAATTAGTTCGTAAAGTTATTAATAACCAAGAACATGTTCATGTTGTTGGATTAAAAGGCTTTGCTTAATAATATTGCTGGTGATTACCACCAGCAATATCTTATTTTTTAAGAAATTTGATTGCTTATGATGTATACTAACGAATAAAATATTTTGATGTTATCACTTAATTTTAAATTTATATAATTACTCCATCATGAATGATTCTATTTCGCTCTAAAAATATAATTTTTCTCTATACAAAGGTTAAGTTTTAGTAAAAAAATTATTAATATTTTTAAAACACTTATGCTTAATTTAAAGTCTTTTTTTTTCATGTGAAAATTAAATGTAATCATAATTGACTTGATCAAAATTTTATTTTCTGTTTAAATATTTATGGGTTTAAACAGTACTATGTATTAATGGTATTTTTTAGACTCTAATTTGAAAATAACTATTGTGGAAAAAAGGAACACATTATGAAAGAATTAAATTTAGTAGAAGTTGAACAAGTTTCAGGTGCTGGCTTTATAGCTGATGCAGCGGGTGCCTTAGGTGCTGGTATTGGTGCTGTAGTGGATGCAGCTCATGGTGACGAAAGTAATGCTGGACAAAATTCAGGTAGATTACTAGGTCAAGGGATTGGTAGAGTTGTTGAAGCTGTTATCGGTATAAATTGCCCATCAGCATGCCGTCCATAATTAATGTTTTGAACGAGAAGCGATCATTCGCTTCTCGTTTTGTATAAAAAATCATCCAGGGAATTAAAACATATATCTTAAGCTAAAATCAATATTTTATATAATTAATAAGTTAAATGATTTGATTTATATATGTGTTTTACTGGATATAAATTATCAAGGAAGATGATGATTAAAATTTTCTCATTATTACCTCATTTAATATCATTAAACTTGAAAGGGAAATATGTACATTATGTACATGAAGTTTTTTTTCTGTTTACCTTCCTACTACTATCAATAAAAAAATCAATAAATAATAACCTTATTTTGCTTACTTAATATAATTTTTTTGCCTATAAAAAGTTAAGTTTAAATTAAAAATAATCATTAATTTTAAAATACTTATATTAAATCTAACATTCATTTATTTCATGTGAAAAATATATGTAATAATAATTGACTTGATAAGAATTTTATTTTCTGATTAAATAATCACGAATTTCATTGGTACCATTTAGAAATTGGTATTTTTGGATTTTAATTTGAAAATAATTATTATGGAGAAAAGGAACATATTATGAAAGAATTAAATTTAATGGAAGTTGAACAAGTTTCTGGTGCTGGCTATATTGCTGATGCAGCAGGTTCTTTAGGAGCTGGTATTGGTGCTGTAATTGATGCAATAAATAATGATTTAACTCAATCTTCTCAAAATGCCGGTCAAATACTAGGTGAAAATATTGGTAAAATTGTTGAAACTCATTTAGGTCTACATTACCCAGCGCGTGTTCCTTTATAATTGATATTATTTAATATCGTCAAACGAGAAGCGATTATTCGCTTCTCGTTTTGTTTTAAAAAATCAATTAGTTATATGAAATTATGCATTTTAAACTAAAATTCAGTATTTCTATTTTAGAATAATAAGGGATTGTTCAATTAAAAAATAAAATTAGATAAGATATTAATTAATAATTTATTTTATGTGATTGGTCATCTATCATTAAACAGATTTGATCATTTAAGTAATTATGTTTAGTAATAAACTTATTAGTATATTTTTAAACATGATTTCTTTATTGAAAATTAAAATTCATATTATTGAATAAATAATAATAAATAAATATAAGTATAAGTAGGTAAAACATTTTATGGAAAATAATCGATTGTTTCGGCAAGAAGCTATTAATTACCAGAAAGCAAAATGGATGGGAAAAGCGTTATTAATAAAAGGATATTCTGCATGGTTTGTTTTTTTATTATCGATTATTTTTGTTATCGTTTTAGTTCTTGCTATCATATTCGGTACTTATACTAGACGAATTAATGTGCCAGGTGAAATAACTACACAACCAAGAGCAATTACTTTGTTTTCAACACAGCAAGGTTTTATTATTAACTCTCATGTGAAAGTTGGCGATAAAGTTAAAAAAGGCGATCCAATTTATGAATTAGATGTCAGCCAAACGACACAGTTAGGTAATGTCACTCAAAAAACAATTGAATCAATCAATAATCAAATCAAAAATATATCTGAAATTATTGAAACTCTAAAGGAAAATAAACAGATCACTTCAAATGCATTGAAACAACAAATAGATGAATATAATCGATTCCATCAAGATTCATTATTGCTTGTCAAAAATGCAGAAAAAGGGATGAGTGAAATGTATGAAAGCATGCAAAACTATGCTGATTACCAAAAAAAAGGACTAATTAATAATGAACAATTCAATAATCAAAGATACTTATATTATCAACAACAAAATTCTTATCAATTTTTACAAAATCAAATAATACAAGAAAATTTAAGTATTATACAACTTAATAGTGAATTAGTTACAAAGATAGCTGATTTTGATAACAAAATATCTGAATATCAATTTCAGTTGAATGCTCTACAACGTCAATTAACAGAAGTAAATGCTAAAGGAACATTAGTTATAAGTGCTCCTAGTGATGGACGTATTGAATCACTTAGTGTAACAGACGGTCAGATGGTAAAAACAGATGATAGCCTAGCACAACTTATTCCTGCTAATACTGATATTTACTATTTAGTTCTTTGGGCTCCTAATGAAAGTGTTCCTTATATTTCAGTTAATGATAAAATTAATATTCGTTATGAAGCTTATCCTTATCAAAAATTTGGACAGTTCTCAGGTAAAATTATATCAATATCCAAGGTGCCTGCCTCAAGCCAAGAAATGTCAACTTACAGTAGTTCTCCATTATCTCAAAACAATATTAGTTATCAAGCTTATTACAAAGTAATGGTTTCTCTTGATAAAAAACAAATGGCCAAATTTAATAATAAAATTAAATTAACAAATGGAATGAAAGCTGACATCACTCTCTTTTTAGAAAAAAGACCTATTTATCAATGGATGCTATCTCCTTTTTATGATGTTCAAAAAAGTATTACAGGACCAGTCAATGAATAAAAATCAGTTTCAGCATATACTTCAAAGTTTACATTTTGGTTGGAAAAGAAAAATACCACAAATTTTACAGACAGAAGCTGCTGAATGTGGTCTTGCATGTTTAACTATGATTTGTCGTTATTATGGTATGAACGTAGATTTATTTAGTTTAAGAAATCAAATTGGCGTTTCATCTCATGGCGTCACTCTTGCCACCTTAATTAATATGTCAGCCTCTGTACATTTAAGAAGTCGTCCACTTTCTTTAGATTTAAATGAAATAAAACAGTTAAAAACCCCTTGTATTTTACATTGGGACCTCAATCATTTTGTTGTATTAGTGGCAGTTAAAAGAAGTAAATTTATATTACATGATCCCGCATTTGGTCGCCGTGAAGTAGGTCTTAATGAAATGTCAAAACATTTTAGTGGAATAGCACTTGAATTATGGCCTGATAAAGAGTTTGAACCTCGCACAGAACGCAGTCAACTTAGTTTGATTAAAATGCTTTTCCAAATTGATGGTTTAAAAGGATTTTTAGTTAAAATTTTATCATTATCTCTTATTATTGAATCCATTAATTTATTGCTGCCCGTTGGAACTCAATTGGTAATGGACCATGTAATTATGGCACAAGATCACAGTTTACTTGGATTAATCTGTATGGGATTACTGTTTTTTATATTATTCAGAACATTTATTGCCATGTTACGTTCTTGGTCATCATTAATTATGGGATCTTTAGTAGATATTCAATGGAAAGCTGGACTTTTTGATCATTTAATGAAATTACCATTAGCCTATTTTGAAAAAAGGAAACTTGGTGATATTCAGTCTCGTTTCACATCCTTAGAAATAATTTGTACAACACTAACTAATAATATCGTAAAAAGTATTATTAATATTTTGATGTCAATTGGTGTTTTTATCATGATGTTTCTGTATGGTGGATGGTTGGTTTGGATTGTCTGTGGTTTTACTCTCATCTACATAATATTACGTGTAGCTACCTATCAACGTTATCGACAAGCATCAGAAGAAAAAATTGTGAAAGAGGCTAAAGCTAATTCCCATTTTATGGAAAGTTTATATGGTATTGATACTTTAAAATCACTGAAACTTACTGACTCAAGAGCTCAATATTGGCTCAATATGAATATTGATACATCCAACGCAAATATTCGTCTTACTAAATTAGAAATGATATTTAGTGGTGTTAACACATTGATTATGATGATTGAGCAAACTTCAATATTGTGGATCGGCGCTGCACTTGTTATGGATGATAAAATGACGCTAGGTATGTTTATCGCGTTTACAGCATATAGAGCTCAATTTTCAGAACAAACAGCAAATTTGATAAATATGGTATTAGATTTGAAAATGCTGAATTTACATACTGAACGATTAACCGATATTGTATTAACTGATACTGAAAATGATATCGAATCAAAGCACTCTTTCCCTAAAGATATCCCTGTTGAATTTGAACTGAACAACATAGCGTATCAATACGATAATCTTTCTAAACCTATTTTTACTAATATAAACATGAAAGTTAAAGCGGGTGAAAGTGTTGCAATTATTGGTCCTTCAGGTTCAGGAAAAACCACATTGATGAAAGTTATGAATGGATTGCTTACACCTACTCATGGTGAAGTTCTTATAAATGGAATTGATATTTATAAATTTGGTGTTAATAATTATAGAGATATTATCGGTAGTGTATTACAAAATGATAAACTTTTTGCAGGATCTATATCGGATAATATTTCAAGTTTTGATAATGAAAAAAATTATGAATGGCTTATTGAATGTGCAAAATATTGTAATATTCATAACGAAATTATGAGTATGCCAATGGGATATGAAACGTTAGTAAGTGAGTTAGGAAATAGCTTATCTGGCGGTCAAAAACAACGATTACTAATTGCAAGAGCATTGTATCGTAAGCCTTGTTTATTATTTCTTGACGAAGCGACAAGTCATTTAGATGAAGATAATGAAACTACAATTAATAAGGCGATATCTTCATTAAAAATTACGCGTATTATTATTGCTCATCGAAAATCAACAATTGAGAGTGCTGATCGTGTTGTTAATATTGGTGAAGTAAATTATTAAAAAATAATAAGGGGCGAAAGCTATCACATTTAAATATGTAATAAAAGTTTTTGAAATTAAAGCAACAGTCAGAGAGGACAAAATACTTCAACTTATTAGCAATAAAATGTGATTTATCATTTCAGCAGGCAAGGGTTTTAAAGTTAGAAATGAACATTGCTATTATTTTGCTTAGTTAGTAAATTTTCTGCAATGGTAATATTCTTAATACTTTCACTTCACGATTTGCTGAAAATGGTATATTAAATTTTACTGTTTAAAACTTACTTTAGTTAATTTATTTTGAATATAGAAATACAATAATTAAAAAAATAGTTATTTATTTTTTTGTTTCAGCTATGTTTAGAATACTAAATTTATATAATACAATTATTATATTAATAAAAATAAATGGATAGTCATAGAGACAACTAAAACTTTCAGCTATAGGATGTAATCGTTGATCTGTTGCTATTGAGAACTTGCTGTTGTTGGATTAAGAAGCATTGCATAAAGAAATTTATACTGTGTATATTAAAAAGTTTCACCACAAATTGCCGGAAAAATTTTTTATCATCTCAGTCTGTTAGAAGATATTATAATTTATAATCAATTAGGAGAGCAACTAGTGAATATTATTCATGAATATTCAATACGGCATGAAATGCTTCTTGTGGGATATCAATACAGCCAAACTTACGTTGCGTTATTTTATTTTTTGTTTTTTTTGTTTTTTTTGTTTCTTGATGCAGATCCTGAATAACCACGTCCTATTACACTTTTGCGTAATAGTGGAATATCTCCCTTTATAATGAGTTAACTTTCAAATACCGATTTTACTGGCATTGCATAGAATTTACGAGGTATAACATGTTTCATTTGCTGAACAATTGGCTTATTGCGTTCAAAGATTCTATCTCGTGGCAAAATAAATGAAAAAGCATCGACAATTTCATCATTCAACCAAATATCCATTTTAACTAAATCTGTTACAATATAACTTCGGTCTTAGTAATCTTATGACACATATCAATACGTAATTGATTTTAGTGAATTATAATAATTATAATCAATTCATGAAATTGGCAGTTTAAATATTAATTTGGTCATTTTATTATTCTGATACATCAGATCTACATAAACACACCGTTGTTTCTTCTGACAGAGTCCCATAATCTTACCTACATCTTCTATAGGAATATAATTGTTGTATTAATAAATAGTTCTTCAATACACGTAATCTTTTTCAAAACTCGTCAGTAACATAGGATTGTCTACGATGATAATTTTCACCATTTTTTAACGTTACACGATATTTGCATCAATAACTCAAAATGGTGAACTAAACCAATCATTTAAATATACTGTGACTAAAGTAACCAAAATGTCAGGTTTATCAGTGCAAATGCTGAAATATTATGATTCATTAAGGTTATTTCTATTTCTGTAACTCGCTCAAAATGTAAAGCGTTTTTCTGATGCAGATTTGCAATAGGTAAAATTAACTGAATGTTTTTGTAATGCGAATATATCAATTAACGATATACAACATTATGTTAAGTTTTGCTTACAAGGAGATGAAACATTGGATGAACATCTTACTATCATCAATCAACCAGAAAATAAATTAATCAATACGATAATATAACTAAATGAGCAATTAGCATTATTGAGATTTAAGAAAGGTTATTACAAAAAAGTAATAACCTAATGTAATAAATTAGATGTTATTGATAAAATTTATAAGTGAAAAGTGGTGAAATATATCTTTTAATAGCTGATTAAAATAAATAATCTTTAGTTAGCCAAAATGATGTAAACCAATATAATTAATACAAAATCACTTAGATCATCAATTATTGTCTGAATCATATTAACTTATTTATCTTATTCGAGTGCCATTAATCAATTTTAAAAATTACTTAAGTCAGATTGCCAAAGAATATAAGGGTCATAGTCATCATCGCCATTTGGTAAAGCTCCAGTTTTAGGAGGATGCATAAAATGAGTAGTCACTAATTGATTGTTATCAAGGTAGTCTATCTTCCATTCTAACAAATCTTTTTTATTTTCTGGTTTATCAAAGTTAAAAGTAATGTTGGAAAGTGAATTGTGATAAAGGAATTGTCGCCAACATTCATCAGAATCTTTAATACAAAATTCAACACTCAGAGGTTGATATTTTTTGCCATCTTTAAATAATACAGGTATTGCTTTTTGCTCTTGGGTATCGACAAAAAATGATAAAAAAACATTATCAGCAAGTTGAGCCTTATATTCTGTGTATTGGTTATTATTTTGTGACCTAGGCTGTTTTTGAAAACTGTTTTGGTTTTCATTAGCATAACTATGACTGCAAAATAAGCTACTTAAAAATAATATTGATATTAATTTTTTCATAATATATTCCATTGATGAGTTTAATGATTATTTTGAAAATAAGAGAGTAAAGACTAATAGAAAAACTATTAAACAATTTTTTATAGCATAGCCGAAAAGAGCAGTGATATATACTTTTTTATATTTTTCTTTCGTATTTTTTTATGGTTATTGATTATATAGTCATATTTAGCCTATTGTAATGCTATTAACTTCGTATACTTTACACAAAATAATAAACCTATATAAATAGTTACATCAATTTCCTTCTAAACATAAGTATACACTTTAGGTATTCACTCAATAAAAAAACGCCAATTAGGGCTGTCTTATTTTAGTGGTTCAATTTGAGCTACTAGTTAGGATCTTCGGCTTTATCTAGCCAATTTTTACACATATCTGGGTTTATTACTAAATTAGTTTCTACCCCTATATTAGTTCGTTTTTTAATGTACGCCTTTCTATTTTCTTTTATGGCGTAATTTAATGATGCACCAAAGCCACTCAAGGACAATGGATTATTAAGTCTTGTGTTTCGGACATACTCAATATAAGCATGGTATAAATATTTCTTAGGGATAAATGGTATTATGCCTAAATTACCAATTAACATCCCATTGGGATAATCAAGAGTATTAAGATAACTACAAAAATCGACTAGGTGGTCAGATTCGCGCTTAATCGCAGTGGCTTACTTAGATTGTTGTTGCTTGTGTAGCCTTTCTTTTGCTTCTATTGGGTTAGTAAATTCATTTAATGGCAATCTGACAATAGAGGGTAACTCTTGTTCTATTTTGCTGACTAAGTTTAAATCTCGTTCTTTTTCAGGGATGACCTTGCCAAAATGAAAGATTACTCTGCGCCGAGATATACCGGCATTACGCTCATTAAATCGCCTAGCTTCATTGTTGATTACTAATACCACAGCAGGAATTTTACATGAGTAAGGTTGCTTGTGTTTTGGATCTATTGCAACCTCATCACCCCCAGTAATTGCTTTTAATCCTTTTTACATACGGGATTTTCTGGTGTGTTGTTATTATGCAACTGTTCAGAATCTATCTTTTTAAATACGGTTTTTTCTCGTATTTTGTTACTCTGATTAGGTAGATTCAAACATTCCGCTAATTTAATTGATGCTTCTTTAGTATCACAATGATAATAGTGTTTAATCAGTTCTAAGCCGTCACCGCTACCACATTGATTGCAAATATAAGTACCTCGTCCATTTTGATTATCAAACCGAAATCTATCTTTACCACCACACATAGGACATGGACAATGTTTACCTTTGCCCCATTTTTATTAATCTGCTCAATTAAAAATAAGCCTGCTATAATCGTTATGGTTGAATCGACTATACTATGGTGAATTGCGGTTACCTGATAGTGAAACATTCCCTTTACTGGCTTGCTCGACAAAATCTCCCCACCAGTCAAGCATGATTCTTTTTTGTTGTTCGTACTCTGCTCGGTTATAAGCTCGCCTAACTGCGTTCTTATCAACGTACGATAATGCGTTCTCTATTACATCATAATTAAAGCCCTATTCATTTAAGGTAGTACTTGCTAACGATCTCAATCCATGTGCTACTAACTTATCTTTGTATTCCATGAGCTTTATTGCCATGTTAGCGGTTTGGCTACTCATTGGCTTGTTATAAGGTGGTCTTGCTGTTGGGAAAATGAATTCACTTTTATTGTTAATAGATTTCATTATCTCAAGGATTTTCATTGCTTGTGGCGATAAAGGTATATTGTGGGGTCTATCCATTTTCATGCGTTCAGCAGGAATGCTCCATATTTCTTATTAAAACTTATTTCATCTCACCGTGCGCCTACAGCTTCGCTAGGTCGCGTTAATGTGAGTAATTGCCATTCAATCACGCATCTTGTTTGTAACTCAATACTAGCCATAGATAAGGCTTGCATAAACTGCGGTAACTCAGTAGGGGATATGATAGGCTGATTTTTTACTTTCGGGCTGTTAAATACGTCGGTAATTTTAGCAAGAGGGTTATTATCGATGATTCCCATATTGACAGCGTAATACATTATTTCATAGATTCGCCTACAAACTCTTTTTACTGTCTCGTATTTATTATTGTTATTTAATGGCTGTAAAGCATTGATTGCCTTAATAGCAGTTACTTAGTTTATGGGAATATCTTTTTATAAAAGAAAACATGATTTTCTAATGAACGCCAAGCCTTTTTTAAAGTTTGTTCTTCTAGTCCTTGTTCTGTTTTGAATTTAAGCCATCGTTCAGCCATGGAGTAGAATGTGGTCAATTGCTGCTTGCTTAAGTTGTTCTTGTTCCGCTTTATGTTTTTGGGGGTCTATGCCTTGCTTAATTAATTCGCGTGCTTCGTCGCGTTGTTTTCGCGCTTGCTGTAGCGAAACTTCGGGATAACTACCAAAACTGATTAATGAACGGATTTTATTTATAGGGTGATAATAGTTAAACCGCCATATTTTAGAGCCGTTAGATTTAATTAAAAGATATAATCCATTACCGTCAAATAAAGAGTAATCCTTATTCTGTGGCTTGGCTGTTTTTATTTGAGTGTCTGTTAATGGGGTGGTTATACGAGCCATAGTTATACGATTTTTAGTTATATGAAATTCGTATAACTAAGCTTATAACTAAAAAATGTGGTTGTAAATGTGTCTTACTGATGCTTGCAGAATAGCAAAATAGGCTCTAAGCCTTATTTATACAAGTTTTGATGTGCTTTAAAGAATGTTACTGAATATTGAATTGGTGCGTGGGCAGGACTTGAAAAGCACTGTTTAAATCCTTTTTAATAAAGCATTGTGTTTGTTTCTTCTGTTTGCTGTACCCCCATTTGTACCCCCAAAACAAAAAATGACCCCCCATAAATTAGATATTATTATCCAGCTACACAAAGCATAAAAATTAAAAAAATCGGGTTAGCGTTAAAATGAAAGAGGGCGAGCGGTTTGGATAACTAAAATCTGTAGAAATTTACCCTACCCCCCATAAAAATAAAATTTTATAAAAAAGTATGCACGGTGTTCACTATCTGATTGAAGCCTTATTCAAAAAGGGTTTGAGCGGTGTATACTTGAATGTTTACTATTCACAAGTATACACTTTAGGTATTCACTCAATAAAAAACCGCCAATTAGGGCGGTCTTATTTTGGTGGCTTAATTTGAGCTACTAGTTAGGATCTTCGGCTTTAGGTAGCCAATCTTTACACATATCTGGGTTTATTTCTAAATTAGTTTTTACCCCTATATTAGTTCGTTTTTTAATGTATGCCTTTCTGTTTTCATTTATGGCGTAATTTAACGATGAGCCGAATCCACTTAAGGACAGTGGATTATTAAGCCCTGTGTTTCGGACATACTCAATATAAGCATGATATAAATATTTCTGAGGGTTAAATGGTATTATGCCTAAATTGCCAATTAGCATCCCATTAGGATAATCAAGCGCATTAAGATAACTACAAAAATCGACTAGGTGGTCAGATTCGCGTTTAATCGCGGTTGCTTCCTCTGATTGTTGTTGCTGGTGTAGTCTTTCTTTGGCTTCTGTTGGATTGATAAACTCATTTAATAGCAACCTCACAATTGAGGGGAGCTCTTGCTCTATTTTGCTGACTAAGTTTAAATCTCGCTCTTTTTCAGGGATGACCTCGCCAAAGTGAAAGATTACTCTGCGCCGAGATATACCGCCGTTACGTTCATTAAATCGCATGGCTTCATTATTGATAACCAAGACTACCGCAGGAATTTTACAAGAGTACGGCTGTTTGTGTTTTGGGTCTATTGCGACTTCATCACCTCCAGTAATTGCTTTTAAACCTGCACCACTGCCCATGTAGCGCGGTTGGTCTGGTAATATAACCAATGAATAACCCACAATTAAGGCTCTATCTCTTGCTTTCTCTAAAGCGTCCATTGTGCCTATCACGGTATTACTTTTACCTGCTAACATAGTCGCGATTTCAGCAAAAACACTTTTACCGCTACCGCCTGCGCCTGTAACCTCTAGGAACAATTGCCAATCATGCCGATTGGCTAATATCATATATAGCGCAGCTAAGATATTTTTAGCCTTATCTTGATTGCCTGATGCTCTTTTTAGCCATTTAGCGAAGTTGGGCGCGTGAGTATCAAAAGATTCCTTTTCTTTGGCAGGGTAGTAATCAATATCATTACTGACTAATAGCCAATCTTGCTTATTGTGTGGTCTAAAGGTTTGGCTTTTTAGCTCATACACCCCATTTTTAAAACAGATTAAATCTTTTTGAGGTATACCCATTATAGGTAGTGATAACCTGAGCGATTCAACTGCGGAGCTAATCCTTAAGGGGTTAAATGGTTCGCCTGATTGGGTAAATAAATCGGCTAACGTTCGCATTAACACTTTATCGTTGATAGGTTGCCATGCGTTATCTTGATAGTGATAGATTTCATCGGTAGTAAGATTAATCGCAAGGTTATTATCATAATATTGATTGAGCAGTTCAGCCCGTTGGCTCGATGCCATTTGCGATAGATTCATGCTTGATAACTCGTTTTGCATGTTATGTTTTGTCATGGTGGATAACTCTGGTTTTATGAGGTTTTTATTAAAATGAGCCAAAGCGTTATCGCTTCCAAATTGTTGCCTATAATCATCCCAATCACATTTATAATCTGTATCAGGAACGGAGTAATAACCATTTACCGTTTGAGCAGCTTCTATTGCTTTAGCTAAGCCCGTATTCGGGCTTTGGTCAATATCGTTATCACCTGCGACAATGATTTTAACGGTAGGGTTTAGTTCACGAATAGCCTTGGCCACATGAATAAGATTGCCTGCGTCAATGGCCGATATAACAATAGACTGTTGGCGGAATTCCGCTATTGATATCCCTGTAGCTAAACCCTCACAAATAATAATTTCATTATGTGCGAGCAAATTTGCGCACACCTCGGCAGGTCTACTCAAAATTGAGCTGGCTAAAATAAAAGCACTTTTTTTATTTGAGCTTTTCATTAAGTGTTTACCACCGTCAGGTTCGATAAATTGACCACCTGCGTATTCATTACGAAGATTCAGCATAGGCGCAAAAATGCGCCCGTTATCTAACAAGGGTAAATCAAAGGTTAATCCTTTCTTGGTGAGGTACTCAGATTGTCCTAATGTTGTTTTAGAGAGTAAATATTCGACTTTTTTACATACGGGATTATCTGGTATGTTGTTATTATACGACTGTTCAGAATCTCTTTTTTTAAATACGGTTTTTTCTCGTATTTGGTTACTATGATTAGGTAGATTCAAACATTCCGCTACTTTATTTGATGCTTCTTTAGCATCACAATGATAATAGTGTTTAATCAGTTCTAAGCCGTCACCACTACCACATTGATTGCAAATATAAGTACCTCGTCCATTTTGATTATCAAACCGAAATCTATCTTTACCGCCACACATAGGACATGGACAATGTTTACCGTTGCCCACTTCAATACCTAATGAATGAAAGATGTAATCCCATTTATCTACCGCTTGGGCTGTAATTTCACTTATTTTCATCACATCCCCTTAATGAATAGTCGCGCTAGATTCGGCTTTAATGTCTATGGCCAAATCAATAAACAATGATTCAAGCATTTCACGCCCTGGTTGTGTTAACTCCATAGGTTTATCCTTGCTTTCGGTATACATCACCTTTAACACCCCATAAGTGCGGTTCAATCCCTCAGGTTCGCCGAAGTCTTCAATAAAATAATCTTTAAGGACGGTTTTTAGCCCAAGGACAATTAAATCCATGTCTATATCAATCTTGATTTCTTCATGAATAAATACCTTTGCACCATTTTTATTAATCTGCTCAATTAAAAATAAACCTGCGATAATCGCCATAGTTGAATCGACTATACTATGGTGAATTACGGTTACTTCTTGTTGATTATTCATGATGATTACCCCTTAATCTGTTCCATATACCGTCTAACTTCGGGCGGTAGTCGTTTAGTAACATCAGCGAGCAGGCTAGGGATTTCATCCTTGCCAAAAGAAAGTAGCTTTACATACTTGTTATTTTTAAGCCTTAATGCCGTGATAGTTCCATTATCATTATGGACAAAATTAAACTCTTTCATTATTCGCCCCTTTACGTTCTGTTTCGCTTCTAAATAAGGCTTTAGAATCACTAATTAAGTCGTATATAGCACTAAGCGCATAATCTCGTAGTTCATCATTAATTGGTGTATTAGAATCACAGTCACACATTAAAAGGATTGTTATAGCGTTAGCTTGTCCAAGTTTAGAGTTAATTGTATTTATCGCGTCCATTGAGATATTAGCCATTGTTCTTACCCTCCGTTAACCCGTACTCTTGTAGCTCATCAAAAGCTTGCTCTACTAAATCAACGATAGCCCATAGTAAATTACTCATATCGTCTTGCTCGATAAAAGGCTCGTCATATCCTGCATACTTGTGATTAGTGTTGTTTAAGGCGATTTTAGCCATGCTTTGAACTTGAATAAGTTTAGATTCAACATCACAAATTAATTTAAAGTTTTTATCAGTCATGGATGTAACCTCCTCAATTTTGGGAACGTTCGACTATAGGATACAAGCGGATTCTGGCAATAAAGATAAGGAATGATTTGCCTAGGCTCTTGCGTGCTTGGTGTTCGGTTGTTGCCGTTGTTTGGACTACTTGAGCCGTTGATAGGTCATAGAATTTATATAGTTTTTGAGTGGATATAATAGGGGTAGGGATAGTAGTCATAGTGACAGCCTCCAAGTAATGATTTACATAATCACCGCTAGAGGTTCCAATCTCGTTGGCGGTGACGTTAGCAGGGTTGGAACTACTGGTTACTTGGTGACCCAGCCATCCTTTCGGATGCCCCATTAACGCCACCATAGAAGAAATATTGATAAATAGGTGTGCGCAAGCATTGACACAAAAAAAGACGCTTTGGGCGTCATGTGTCGCCAAGTAACTGTTCAGGGTTCCAATCCTGACCTTAGATTTTGCTAAGGCACTATCAATATAGCCCGAATGATTGAGATTGTGCAAGTATTTTTTACTTGATTTAATATCACGATAGATTGATATTTTATGATTAGAGTTCAACATATTATTTACCTCCCTTATTGCTAAGTTTGGTATTAAGTAGATTCATTTGATTGGTCGCGAAACAAGCTAAATCTCTTAATTGTATGAACAAATAACCCAAATCACGCATATCATTTTTAAGGCTTTGCTCGGTATAATCCTCATTTTCACAAGCCCAAAACATTAAATTGCCTATCGCACCGATCCCCCATAGAATCGATTGTCGTAGTTCTTCAAAATGGTCCTCTGCTTGTGACAAATGTTCGACAGGAATATCCGCCTTATAAAGATTTAAGACAGAAATTAAATTAGGTAGGTCAAGTTGCCCATTTTCTGGGTGTAGGGTATCATTACTATTAGCCATAGCATTACTCCGTTTAATGTTTGTGGTTAGATAGCTCATTGAGGTGTGAACTCTTTGGGCTATTGTTTTTTGGGGCGCGACCATTATAATGGTCGTTACCATGTAATTATAATAATATTGGGTAATTACCATGTCAACACCAAAAGAAAAAAGATCACCACAATACCAAATGCGATTAACCGAAGAATTTCGGCAACAGTTAGAAGAAGAAGCTATGAAAGATGGCGATACTAGCTTGGCTACTTGGATTAAAAGAGTTTTAAGAAAAGAATTACAATCACGAGGAATCATACCTAAAGCATAATAATTAAGTTGCTTGTGGCTTCTTTTTATGGACTCAAGAAACCTACTTTTGAAATTCAACCTCATGCAATGAATTTTAAAGGACATACGCGCGCGCATAGTGACCACCGAAAAAACTTGTTTAACGTGTCGGAAAATTAAATTAGTTACGAAAAAGTAGCTATTTGATTGGCTATTGATATCAATAAAATCTTCATTGCTGACCAAGAAGAAAGATTTCACCTTTTGGATGGCTTTAATCGTGTCGTAGCGATCTAATAAGCGATTATTTAGGGTTTGGGTATGCTGCCCTATTGCTAGGGCGTTAAAATGGTTTAAATTGGCTTGTAAGATCATTATGCTACCTCACCCAATAACCGAATGATATAGCTTTGTGATAGCTTGATAAGTTCCGCTTTTCGTTTTTCGTAATTCCAACCTATATCAATTAGAGTAATATTTGATTTTTCTAAGTAGGCTAGGTGATTAAGCTGTTGTTCATTAAGATAGTCGCGAATATCACCAGTAAGATTATGTGATTTTCTGAAAGCCTTTGCGGACATACCAAGCACAATACTATTAATCATATTAAATTCATTAGTATAGTGATGTGGTTTAGTCTCTTTACTTTGTGATAACCTTTGTATAGTTAATGCGTCACACATAGGACGGCTATAATCTGCCACCTCGATGCGTGCTTTTAATCGCTTAAGCTCTTTCTTCTGGATTGCTGGTGCAATTTCTTTAAGGTGCTGTTCACAACGGATAAAGTACTTTCTTATTGCTCTACCTTTCTCGTTGTTTTCAATCATTGCTAATTCTTTAGCGGTTCCGATTGTCAGTATGTAATCTATACTTTTACGGTCTCCACCTCGCTTAGTTGTCCATTTTATTTGTTGTTCATTATTTGTACTTTGATTCCTGAATTCTGATGAATCAAAGATTAAAAAATCATCATTTTTAATAAGCCCATATTCTTTTATTCTTCCCTTTATCCATGTTGAAAAATCATTTCCTACTTTTAAGTAATTATGTAAAGCCTTTGCGCTAACTGTTTGTTGTAATCTTCCGTTTAATTGCGTTTCTGTTACTGGTACTAAATTATTAAAATCTGTCACTTTCTATAACTCCTAACGTGTCAGAAAATCCCCATTTAGCTAAATTTAGGCAAGGGGATACCGTCAGCGCAAAAATGCGCTTTGCTATAAAATCAATTAATTAAGCTGCTTTACTTGGATAAAGTGCTAAAATTTGGCTGATATCCGATTCAGTTAATAAGCTATTTTCATAACTAAGAATCAGATTAACCACCTTTTGAGCATCTTCCTTATTGGCTAGGTAATAGCGATAGTGTGAGCCCATTCCGTCGGTATTAGGTTCATCCATACGCTTTAATGTGATGCCTAACTTTCTTTCTAGTTCTGAACAGTAATTTCTACCGCTAGAAAGCCTACAGGTGCGCAATATCTCATTTTCTGTAATACCATTGTCACCAGTACACGCAATTAATAGGTAAGCTCTCGGCTTTTTAGGTAGACACTTATAGCAAGATTGGCTATGATTGGAGGCGTCTAAGTTCCAATCTAAGCCCTTTACTATTTCGTCATATAAAGGGTTTTGCTTTATCACCATTATGCCACCTCGCGACGTTCTACTTTGCGAGATTCAAGCCAAGAATAAATTTCATCAGCTCGATAGCCAACACGACGCAAGCCTATTCTGATTCTTTGGGGAAAGGTCTCATCTTTCTGTTCTAGCGTATAAAGGCTAGTGTCACTTTTGAAGTGAAGTAAGGCTTTTACTTCTTTTTTGGATAGGATTTGGTTGGTCATTAGTTATATTCTCCTGTATTTAAAAGATAAATATAGAATATAACTGTGTAAATAAACATGCATTACATTAAATATTAAAATTTACCATTTAACAAAATGGAAAACACCCAGTTAATTAGCTAATTTACTATCAATAACTAATATATTGAATGCTTCTATATATTAAAATGAATAATTTCCATTTTACTAAATTAGTTTCCATTTTATTCAAAATAATCACGCCATTCCTCAGGAATAACTAACTCAAAATCATTATTACTTTTCTCTGTAGGTTTACCTAATTTTATTTCATAAAGCCAATTAGAAATAGTATCTTTTGTGGGGGGGTTTACAGAGTTAAAATTATCAATAATTGTAAGATGTATTTTCCTTGCTATATCAGCAACTTTACTTTGAGGGTTCTTATTTCTGGTTAAGTAAGCCGTATCGATGGCAAAATTCTTATAAAAATGGGGGGGCTTGCCTATATTTAGTGATTTTTCCTTTATATTATTAATGTCATTTTTACCTTGAACAAATTTATTATTTATTAAATTATTAAAATCGTGATAATGAATATAAAATTCATCGCTTGAAACAAGAATCTCATCAAATAATAAGAAACTTGCTTTCAAACCTTCAGCATAATTTTGAGGCAATGATTTTGCATCATAATATTTATAGTTTAAAATTAAACTACGTACTTTAAAAAATTCTTGAGAGTTAATAGTTCTTATTTTTTGGCGTTTTAAATTATAATAATCAAATATCCAAAAACCTTCACCTTTCCCTAAAAATCTTAATTTAAAATAATCTTCATCGCTCTCATTTTTTAAATATTTATCCATTAATGATCTACCTCTATTATATAAAGGTCTATTATTTGCAGGCAGTAATTTGAATAAATCCTGAAAATCAAAATCTGTAATGCTTTTGCGGTTATAATCTAGATACTTTTTATTAATTTCATTTAGCAAATTAATATAATTATTTATAACGGGAGCGTCTCTTCTACAAGAAATACTTAACTCACCATAAAGAGAGTTAATATCAATACATAAGTTTATTAAGTCTCGACGTGCCCATTCGATAATATCATCAATAGAACAACCTAAGGCTAACGAAACATCTTTGATTTTTATAGCTTCAACATAAGGTAAAATTATATTATTTTTTGTATCATCCATACGCCCCTCACGCCCCTAATAGATATTTGCGCCAGTTCGCTAGGGTTGCGAATGTTCGGGGATCAGCCTAGACGCAAATAATACATTAATATACAGTTAGGTACATTATAGCACTGTATTTATATACATTAAATAAACTATGTTAATATTACAGGATGAAAATAATATTTAGAGGTTATAGAAAAATGGCGTTTCAATCTATATTAAATAAATCATCAAAAGACAGCGGTTTGATAATCAGTGATAATTTTACCTTTAATCTTGATATTAACACTGTAGAACAACATGCATCAAAATTGCGGGTAACTGAAAACCCAATTGAGAATGGAGCTAATATTGCAGACCATGCAGTATTAGACCCTAAAGAGGTAACCGTTTATGGTTTAGTTGTCGGGTACGAAACTAATACATTTTCATTTGATAAAATGTCAGGGGTTAATTTTTCCGAATATCCGTTACCAATGCCGATTAAAGCGGTTACTGCTCAAGCTGAAAATATGGTTAAGCGTTATTATGCATCACGCAGTGCTGGTGAAAAAGCGGCTAATCAAGTGATAGCAGATTTTCTACCCGATTATCAATCTCCACTTTTAAATAGTTTATCATCAGATCGCATTGCTGATGCACACGAAAAACTATTAGCAATACAGCGAAGCGGTGAGCCCGTAACGCTACAAACAAATACACGGCAGTATAAAAACATGATACTTACGTCTGTTGGGCTTACTCAAAAACAAAATACAAGTGGCGAGTTTGTATTAACATTTCGTGAGATTTTTATTGTTGAAACGCAAATCGCTAACGGCTTTAAAATGTCTAAGCCGAAAGTTAGAAATTTAGGCAGAACTCAGCCAAGGGAAGTCACTGATGAAGAAAAAAAGGCTATTTTAGCATGGTTAGCAAATAGGTAAATTTTTAGCTGTCTTCGTAATAAAGATAACTGCCTTTTATTATTAAATTAGTATCCATTTATTAAATACCTTTTTACAGGATACTTGTTTGGATACCTATTTTTATTGTTAATAGATCAGCTAAAGACGCAAATAATGCAGTTATATGCTTTTAGAGATATTATAGTATCTGTATTTATATACATAAAACTAGCTATCATCTATTATTTTTTTATATTGTAATGTTAAATGTTCAAGTACACCAGAATCAAATGGAAATCTATAAATTATTGAATTATTAATATAAACATAACATTCAATTTCGTTTGGTTTCACTCCATCTCTATATAATTTTTTTGCCGTATACCTATACCATTCATTAGTTCTATATTGATCAAAATCAATCCACATTACACTAGTTTCACCGGTTGAAAGTTTATTTTTACTACCAGAAACATTACTCGAATTAATACTAAGCGTCCATACTTTCTTTTTTTTCCAAAAACGTAAATACCTTTTCTTTGTTATAATTCCTACACCAAGTTGGTGATCTATATTAATAGGAATTAAAGAAAGATTAGTTATCTTAATAAATATACATTTTCCTAAATTAGTGCCATCACTTAATATTTTAATTCTCTCACCAAAAAAGCATTTTAATTTTATTCGAGTCTGTCGAGAACTTAAATAAAGCGATACAATCACAGCTAAAAATGTTGCCAATCCAGTAAACCAATTGCCAATCATCCCCCAAAAAGCAATGTCATTTTGATTCATATTTTTCAATCCTTCCTCAATTTTTCAACAATCGCCAATCTCACAAACTCAGAACGGTTCTTACTGGCTGGATGACTTCTATCATGTTTAATAAGATCGTCTATTTCATTAACTATTGATTGTTCAATCGATACAATTAATCTTATGTTAGGTACACCATGAAAATAGCGATTTATCTTTTTCTTTTCTGTTTGTTTCATTTTTCCCTAACGTGTCTCTAAATCATCAAAGTATATTGTACCATTCTCTTTTTATGGACTGTTAAAATTATAATTCTAATCAGTCTAGATGTAGTTACATTAATAAAAAGTATTATTTGTAAAAACACCCCATGCAATCAAAGTAATTATATTGCTTCTAACGTGTCCTTAAATTCTTCAAGCCAAGTAGTGAGGGGGGTAGTAAATTTCTATAACTCTAATCTTTCTACACCGCTCACCCTCATTTTTATGCAAAACCGCGAATTGAAATAGTTTTTTTACTATCAATGAATGTGCTGACTTTTTAGCAGATTGCAATTTTAATACCTCTAATAGTAACCATGATCAACCTTAAAATCACTTATTTTTAACATCATGATTAATATATATTTTAATTTTAACCAAAAATAGAGGTTATAGAATTATTTCTATATTTCAATTGGTTAATCATAGGATCAAGATTATATTTAAATGTGAATAGTAGTGAACACCAAAAAATATATATAATAAGTATATAATATATTGATATATATTAATTAATTTTAAAAGGTGAATAGTAGTGAATACTTTTAATGAAAAGTTTAGAATAGTGGGGGTAAGCATAAAAAACCAGTTTAATAACTGGTATATGTTAAGAATGATATTTGAAAAAGCCTCCTCACATCTGAGGAGTGGATCTGATTAATAATTGAAAGCGTAACCCAAATATGGGGCACGATATAGTTAATAATTAACTAACTTTAAATTGCGGTTACCTGATAGTGAGACATTCCCTTTACTGGCTTGCTCGACAAAGTCACCCCACCAATCAAGCATAATACGCTTTTGATGTTCATATTCTGCTTTGTTGTAGGCTCGCCTTACTGCGTTTTTATCTACATGCGATAACGCGCTTTCAATGACATCATAATTAAAGCCTTGTTCGTTTAAAGTGGTACTAGCTAAAGCTCTTAATCCATGCGCAACTAACTTATCTTTGTATCCCATGCGCTTTATTGCCATGTTAGCGGTTTGGCTACTCATTGGCTTGTTATAAGGCGGCCTTGCTGTTGGGAAAACAAACTCGCTTTTATGATTAATAGATTTCATTATCTCAAGTATTTTTATTGCCTGCGGTGATAAAGGTATATTGTGTGGTCTATCCATTTTCATGCGTTCGGCAGGAATACTCCATAATTTTTTATCTAAATTAATTTCTTCCCACTTAGCCCCTACGGCTTCACTTGGTCGCGTTAATGTTAATAACTGCCATTCAA
Source organism: Gilliamella sp. B2828 (assembly GCF_026537125.1). Classification (NCBI taxonomy): domain Bacteria; kingdom Pseudomonadati; phylum Pseudomonadota; class Gammaproteobacteria; order Orbales; family Orbaceae; genus Gilliamella; species Gilliamella sp. B2828. The sequence continues at coordinate 183,393 of NZ_JAFNMU010000002.1, read as the reverse complement.
TCACGCATCTGGTTTGCAATTCAATCTTTGCCATAGCTAAAGCTTGCATGAACTGCGGTAACTCAGTAGGGGGAATAGTTGGCTGATTTTTTACTTTCGGGCTATTAAATACGTCGGTGATTTTGGCTAGAGGGTTATTATCGATAATTCCCATATTGACAGCGTAATACATTATTTCATTGATTCGCCTACAAACTCTTTTTACTGTTTCGTATTTATTATTGTTATTTAATGGTTGTAAAGCATTGATTACCTTAACAGCAGTTACTTGGTTTATGGGAATGTCTTTGATGTAAGGGAATACATGATTCTCTAATGAACGCCAAGCCTTTTTTAAAGTTTGTTCTTCTAGTCCTTGTTCTGTCTTGAATTTAAGCCATCGTTCAGCCATGGAGTAGAATGTATTGCCAATTGCTTCTTGCTTTAGTTGTTTTTGTTCCGCTTTATGTTCTTGGGGGTCTATGCCCTGCTTAATTAATTCGCGCGCTTCGTCGCGTTGTTTTCGCGCTTGCTGTAGCGAAACTTCTGGATATTTACCAAAAGATAATAATGTCTCTTTATTTGATATGGGTTTTTTATATTTAAATCGCCATAATTTAGTTCCTGACGATTTGACTAACAAAAAAAGGCCTCCACCGTCAAAATACTTTTTATCCTTACTATTGGCTTTTAATGCTTTTATTTGTGTATCAGTCAAAGGAGTAGTTTTAATAGCCATTTTTCACCTTTGGGGGTATCTAATTATAAAGGTACTTTATCCTACCCCCAAATATACCCCCATTATTTTTGGTTGTAAATGTATCTTACTGATGCTTACGAAATAGTAAAACAGGCTTTAAGCCTTGTTTATACAGGTTTTGATGTGGTTTAAAGAATTTTAAAGAATGTTACTGAATATTGAATTGGTGCCGTGGGCGGGACTTGAACCCGCATGCCCTTAGAGCACTACCCCCTCAAGATAGCGTGTCTACCAATTTCACCACCACGGCGCCGTTTTTATTCAGGAATATCTGATGTAGGATTTATTTGTTCTGGTTGAACAACAGGATCTACTGTCGGAGTACTGACTTTTTCGTTTTGTTGTGTCGTTACAGGAACAGTATCTTCGAGGTTATCAAATTCGCCAGTTGAAGTGGTATGACCGCGACTTCCTAAATTAGATAGAACAATACTTATTACAAAGAATAATATACCTAATAGTGTTGTTGTGCGAGTCAAAAAGTTTCCACTTCCTGATGAACCAAATAAAGTTGCTGACGCACCTGCGCCAAAAGAAGACCCCATATCGGCGCCTTTTCCTCGCTGAATTAAAACTAATACGATTATTGCTAGTGCAATGATCAAATAACTTATAATTAAAAGTCCGTACATTTCAACCTGTCAATTTTATGTTTTATACAACAGAATTTATTGAAGCGAAATATTAACGAAAGACAGACCAACAAGCAAGTAAAATTTAAGGTATAGTTGGTATAATTTGAGTTTCGATAATTTAAAACTATTATCAATATTAATTTTTATATTAAAAATTATATTCATTTTTTGTCTTAATCGTTAGGGAAGACAAATCATAACGATTATTTACTTCTAGATATAAAATAGAATATTATTGCTTTTTGCAATAAAATTACCATAATAAATATTATTTTAAATTAATTTGTTCAGATGATTTAATTCAATAAATTGGTTTTATAATCCATTTTAGATTTAATATTTGTTAGATTAAATTTTATGTTTTTTTAGAAAAACAGTATAATGTCCGCCATTTTTATTTAGATCACGCCTTAGTTTTATGAAATTTATTGTTAAACTCTTTCCTGAAATCACGATTAAAAGTGATTCTGTTCGTTTACGTTTTATCAAAATATTAACTAGCAATATTCGTAATATATTAAAACATCATATAGAAGATGTTGCTGTTATTCGTCATTGGGATTTTATCGAAGTTCGTCCAAAAATAGAAAATAGTGAAGCCATGATTCTAGAACTATTAACACGAATTCCTGGTATTCATCACATTCTAGCTGTCGATGAACTAACTTATGTCGATGTGCATGATATTTTTGAAAAAGTTTTAAGTTATTATGCCTCATTAATTGAAAATAAAACCTTCTGTGTAAGGGTCAAACGCAGAGGAAAGCATGAATTTACTTCAATTGACGTTGAACGTTATGTTGGCGGAGGGCTTAATAAATATGTACCTTCAGCTAAGGTGAAGTTAACACGTCCTGAGGTTACGGTAAATTTAGAAATTGATAAAGATAAGTTGTTACTTGTTAAAGGTCGACATGATGGTATTGGTGGTTTCCCAACAGGTACACAAGAAGATGTTATCTCACTTATTTCTGGTGGATTTGACTCAGGTGTATCAAGTTACATGTTGATGCGGCGAGGAAGTCGAGTACATTATTGCTTTTTTAATCTTGGTGGAAAACCTCACGAAATTGGTGTAAAACAGATGGCTCACTATTTATGGGAACGATTTGGAAGCTCACATAAAGTACGTTTTATCGCTATTAATTTCTCGGATGTCGTTGGTGAAATTTTGGAAAAAATTGATGATGGGCAAATGGGTGTAATCTTAAAAAGAATGATGATACGTGCCGCATCTAAAATAGCTCAACGTTATAATGTGCAAGCTCTTGTGACTGGGGAAGCACTAGGTCAAGTATCAAGCCAAACATTAACTAATTTACGTTTAATTGATAATGTTAGTGATACATTGGTTTTACGTCCGCTAATCACACATGATAAAGAAACCATTATCAATATTGCTCGTCAAATCGGCACTGAAGATATCGCTAAAACAATGCCTGAGTTTTGTGGCGTAATATCTAAAAGTCCTACTGTAAAAGCAATTAAAGAAAAAATTGAAGCAGAAGAGTTGAATTTTGATTTTTCAATACTTAATACAGCTATAGAAAATGCAGAAAATATTGATATTCGTGAAATAGCGAAACAATCTAATACAACAATTCAACAGGTTGAAACAGTATCTACTCTTAACAACGATCATATTATTATTGACATTCGCCCATCAGATGAACAAGAAGATGAACCTTTACAATTAGGCGATAATGTTAAAATTAAATTAATTCCTTTTTATAAATTGGCTTCTCAATTTGGTAGTTTAGATCAAAGCAAACAGTATTTGCTTTATTGCAACCGTGGAGTAATGAGTAAATTACAAGCACTTTATCTTATTGATCAAGGTTTTTATAATGTTAAAGTATTAAAATTTTAGAACTTAACAATTATTTACTATATTGTTGGTATTGATAGTATTTTTTGCATATATAATAACTCGGCACAGTGTGGAATCTTGATGTAATTCGATAAAAATAAATATGATAAATGAGTAAACAGAGGATTGTAATGAACAAATTACTTGTAGTGGATGATGATCCAGAAATCGCCTCGTTGTTATCCGAGCTTCTTGAACTAGAAGGGTTTGAAGTTGAAACGGCGAATAATGGCATGCAAGCTTTAGAAAAGTTTGATATGACATTTGATTTGATTCTGCTCGATATAATGATGCCTGAAATGAATGGATTAAATGTATTATCTCAACTTAGAAGCAAATTTACTGTCCCTGTTATTTTTTTAACGGCTAAAGATAATGAATATGATAAAATTATTGGACTTGAACTTGGCGCTGATGATTATATTTTAAAACCTTTCAATGATAGAGAACTTATAGCCAGAATCAATGCTCTATTGCGTCGTACACGTTGGGATAATTTAGTTAATGATGCTGATGACCTTCCTTTACAGTATACAGTTGATAAGTTGGTATTAAATCGAAAACAGCAGTCAGTTTATTATGATAATAAATATATTGAATTAACTGGTACAGAATTTCAAGTGTTACTTAAATTTCTCGAAAATGGTGGTAAAATCATATCTCGAGATACGTTGAGCGAAACAGTTTTAGGTAAAGAATTTATTCCTCTTGCTCGCTCAATTGATGTACATGTATCTAATTTAAGAAAAAAACTTCCTCCTCGTAGCGATGGTTTACCGTGGATTAAAACATTACGTTCTAAGGGATATTTATTTGTTATTGATAGCAATGATGATGTATAACAACATCGATATAGTTTTAAATTAGGTGTAATGATATGTGGATTTTTGACCGTTTAACTGTTCGAATTTTCACTATCTTCCTTCTAACAATAGCTTTTTTTTTGGCATTAATCATTTTATTACCAAATTTAGATTCTAGAAACTTAACTTACATTGCAAATAAAGAGCGAGAAACAGGTAACGAATTAGCTAAACAAATAGAAAAAGATCTATCCAATGTACCTAAAGATAGCTTTCGTTGGTGGATGCGTTTTATTGTTGTAATGGATACCTACCAAAAATCAGGTCAATTTTTATTTATTGTTACTCCAAACGGGCAATATATTACTGCTGATACCAAAAATATTGATTTAGTAAAAAACTTTAGCGAAATATCACATAATATTTCAGATCCTGCTAAAAAAATTTATGATTTCCAAGAGATTATAGGGCCATTTTTAGTTCATTATGCTGATGAACCATATCAATTGTATGTCTTACAACCTGCTTCTGATGTTCAATCTCAATTTGTTAATTTACTTTTTGATCATCCCTTATTGTTATTAACACTAATGATGTTGATCAGTTCTCCTTTTTTGTTATGGTTGTCATGGAGTATAGCTAAACCTGCACGGGGGTTAAAAAAAGCCGCAGATCAAGTTGCTAAAGGAAATTTACAAGAATGGCCAGAACTTGAAAAAATTGGATCTACTGAATATAAAGCAACAGGTGCTAGTTTTAATCATATGTTAAGAGAACTTAAACGGATGCAAGAAGTACAGCAACGCTTATTTTCCGATATTTCTCATGAACTTCGTACTCCTTTAACACGTTTACAACTTGCCACATCTTTATTGCGACATAAGCAAGGAGAAAGTAATGAAGTTATACGTATTAATAATGAAGCGTTAAAGCTTGATTCTATGATAGGTGATTTATTGTCTTTAGCAAGGCAGCAATATGATAATAATGAAATTCGGCAATTTAAGAAAATTAACTTATTATTCAAACAGGTGCTTGATAATGCTACTTTTGAAGCAGAACAAATAGGGAAAAAGTTTTTAGTGACTAATCCTCCAACTAGTCATACTATTTTATGCTATCCTATGGCTTTATGTAGTGCTCTTGAAAATGTGATACGTAATGCATTCCGGTATTCTAATCATGAAATTGTGGTTAATTTTATTGCCCAACAGAATCAGATAATAATTAGTATTGACGATGATGGAATTGGTGTTGCTGACAAGGAGCTTGAGCAAATTTTTAGACCATTTTATCGTACTAGCGAAGCGCGAGATCGTCAATCAGGAGGAACAGGATTAGGACTAGCTATTGTTGCTAATGCTATCATGCGAGATCATGGCAATGTTAAAGCAGAGAAAAGTCATCTTGGAGGACTCCGAATTGTGATAATATTACCAATTCAGAAATATAAACAATAGAAGAGAAAGTATTGTGTCAAATGTTGCGTTAAATATCGTTTTATTTGAGCCCGAAATTCCAGCTAATACAGGTAACATTATACGTCTATGTGCTAATACAGGTTTTAATTTGCATATTATAGAACCAATGGGATTTTTTTGGGATGATAAAAAGCTGAGAAGAGCAGGTCTTGATTACCAAGAGTTTGTCAACGTAACTCGTTATAAAAATCTCGCTCATTTTTTAGAGGTTAACCGACTTGATCTCATCACACAAGTCTATGCATTAACGACTAAAGGTAAAAAATCTCATAGTGAAGTTATTTTTCAGCATAATGATTTTTTGATGTTTGGTCCTGAAACTCGTGGCTTACCTGCATCGGTTCTTGATGCATTACCACAAGATAAAAAAATTCGTATTCCAATGTTAGCTGATAGTCGAAGTATGAATTTATCTAACTCAGTTGCGGTTGTGGTCTATGAATCGTGGCGCCAATTAAATTATTTTGGTGCAAAATAATTTGATTAATTTCTTATTAACAATGAAGATGTTATAATGAATATAAATGATAAGTTTATTTTTGTTGATTAAAAATATGCTATTAAAAAAACGGTTTAACACAAAAAAGAGGTTAATGTAACCTCTTTTTTATATTAATAACATAGTAGCATAAAACGACTATAATTATTTAACACGCGATACATATTCACCTGAACGAGTATCCACTTTAAGTACTTCACCAATTTGCACAAATAATGGTACACGGACAACTGCACCTGTTGATAAAGTTGCTGGTTTTCCGCCTGTTCCTGCTGTGTCGCCTTTTAAGCCAGGATCGGTTTCAATGACTTCTAGTTCAACAAAATTTGGAGGCGTAACAGCGATAGGTTGGCCATTCCATAATGTTAAGATGCATTCAGCTTGATCAACTAACCATTTTGCATTATCACCGACAGCTTTAGCATCAGCCGACAGTTGTTCAAAAGTATCATTATTCATAAAATGCCAGAATTCACCATCAGTGTATAAATATGTTAAATTCATATCAACAACATCAGCGCCTTCAACTGATTCACCCGACTTAAAAGTTTTATCAACAGTTTTGCCTGAAAGTAGTTTTTTAATTTTTACTCGGTTAATTGCTTGCCCTTTACCTGGTTTATAAAATTCATTTTCAACAATTACACAAGGTTCGCCATCTTGCATTATTTTAAGACCGGCTTTAAACTCATTTGTACTATAAGATGCCATAAAAGCTCCAACTATCATTCTGAATTACAAAAATGAGTCATATTATACAGCAAAAAATTGAACTACCAAATAATAAAGATGAATGGATATTAGATCTAAACAATGTCGTGACTGATATCAAGAAACTCTATTCTTATTTAGAATTAGATCCTAATTCCATTTCAATTTCTATGTTACTAGCGAAAAAACAATTTCCGCTTCGTGTCCCTATGGCTTTTATCAATCGAATGAAAAAGGGAGATTATAGAGATCCTTTGTTATTACAAGTTCTTTGTGATGATCATGAAATGATTCATATTGATGGATATAGCAATGATCCTTTGCATGAACAACAAAATGCTATTCCAGGATTATTGCATAAATATCATAATCGTGCTTTATTAATTACTAAAACGGCCTGTGCTATAAATTGCCGTTATTGTTTTAGACGGCATTTTCCTTACCATGAAAATCAGGGTAATAAAAAGAATCTTAATATAGCGCTTAATTATATTTCCGATCATCCGGAGCTTGATGAAATCATTCTTTCTGGGGGAGATCCCTTAATGGCTAAGGATCATGAGATTGAATTTTTAGTGAACGCATTAGAAAAAATTCCTCACATTAAGCGATTACGAATCCATACCCGTTTAGCGGTTGTGATACCATCACGAATTACATTAGCGCTCTGTCAGCTATTTGCTAATAGCCGATTACAAATTATCATGGTTACTCATATCAATCATTCAAACGAAATTGATGAAAATGTAGCTAAAGCGGTTTCATTATTAAAACATCAAGATGTAACCGTGTTTAATCAAAGTGTTTTATTAAAAAATGTTAACGATAAAGCTGAAATACTAGCACAATTAAGTAATAAGCTCTTTGATACTGGTATTTTGCCTTATTATATCCATTTACTTGATAAGGTACAGGGGGCCGCTCATTTTATGGTTAGTGATGAAAAAGCCAAACAATTAATGAGTCAACTGGCTGCTCAAGTTTCAGGTTATTTAGTGCCTAAATTAGCGCGTGAAATAGGTGGTGAAAAAAGTAAGAGAGTCATTGCATTTAGTGATTAATAAATTTAATTTTCGCTCTTCTTTTTTGGTGTTATTTTTATACGTTATATTAATCTATAAAGAAGATAAATTAATCTCATAGTCTATTATTTTGCTGATTATTTCTTGATATTAAGGATTAAAATATCTGCTTAAATTAATAAGGTATATATCAGTTTTTATATAATTGTATCTTAATCAGGTGCTAATGGATTTCTTAAAAATTTATCTGTTAAAATCTCATTGACGACAAATAAAATAAACACTATAATTTCGACCTCTTTAATTAATGCTGTGGAGTCTACACTCTACAACCTTGTTGATAAATTAGATTTGGATATAAATCGTCATGAAACGCACATTTCAACCATCAGTATTAAAACGCAATAGAACTCACGGTTTCCGTGCTCGTATGGCAACAAAAAATGGTCGTCAAGTTCTTGCTCGCCGTCGTGCTAAAGGCCGTGTTCGTTTAACCGTTGCTAGCTGATTTAAAGTTGAGTGATTAAATTCACTTATCCTCGGGAGTTGCGATTGTTAACTCCCTTTGATTTCAGTCATGTCTTCCAAGAATCCATTAGAGCTGGATCTCCTTTTCTTACGCTTGTTTCACGTAGAAATAATTTAGCACATGCTCGTTTGGGATTTGCCATAGCTAAAAAGCAGGTAAAGCGTGCCCATGAACGTAATCGCATCAAACGACTTGTGAAAGAGTATTTTCGTTATCATCAACATCAACTCCCTAATGTTGATTTTATTCTGATGGCTAAATCTCCTGTCATTGACTTAGATAATCAACAAATAGTTGAGATTTTAGATAAACTATGCCAACGAATCATAGCCAAGCAAAAAATTTAAATAAAGTAAAATTAGTGATAAAAAGGCATGTTTTTGCATTTAATTTATTGATAATTAATATTTTTATTTTTTTTATTCGTATATATCAACGCATTCTTAGCCCTTTATTTGGTCCTAAATGCCGTTTTACACCATCATGTTCACAATATGCTGTAATTGCAGTAAGACGCTTTGGATTAATAAAAGGTGGTTGGCTAATGGTTAAACGTGTATTAAAATGTCACCCTTTACATGAAGGAGGAGAAGATTTTGTTCCTCCTAAAATTAAAACCAATAGAGAAAAACACTAATGGGATCTCAACGTAATATTTTAGTCATTGCTTTACTTTTTTTATCTTTTTTTATTTGGAAAGCATGGGAAGACGATCATGCTCCTAAGCTGCCTATGATTAATCAGTTAACACAACAGATAGGTGAAGATAATTCAACTAATACTGCTGAGCTCGGTAAAATAATTACTGTAAAATCAGATGTATTGTCACTTACTATCAATACGTATGGTGGCGATGTGCAAGCTGCTCAATTATTAAAATATGAGCAAACACTTCATTCAGGTACCCCCTTCCAGTTGTTAACATCAAGTCCCGATTTTATTTATATTGCTGAAAGCGGTTTAACTGGTAAAGATGGACCTGATAATGCTATTCAAGGATCAAAACGACCAATATATCAAACTGAACAAACCGAATATGCATTAGCTGAAGGACAAGATGAATTGCGTGTACCACTGACTTATCAGGTAAATGGTATTAGTTATACTAAATATTATATATTGCATCGCGGTAATTATGCTATTGATGTTCAATATGACATTAATAATCAGAGTGGAAATCCTATTGATGTTTCAATGTATGGTCAATTAAAACAAACTATAGAGTTACCTAAAGGCACAGTGACTGAAGGTGGTGGTGGATTAGGTCTAAATGCTTTTCGCGGTGCGGCTTATTCTAGTTCTAACACTAACTATAGTAAATACAGTTTTGATGATATAAAAGATAAAGCTTTAGATGTTAGTACTAAAACTGGTTGGATTGCAATGCTACAACACTATTTTGTAACAGCATGGGTACCAACTCAGGATCAAAATAATTTATTTTATTCTCGAGCTACAGCTAACAAATCTCAAGCAACAATTGGCTTTAAGGGTAAATCAACTGTTATACAATCAGGTAGCAGCCAAACTATTGGGGCAAAATTATGGTTAGGGCCAGAAATTCAAAACCAATTAAAAGAGACCGCTAATCATCTCGATTTAACCGTTGATTATGGTTGGTTATGGTTCTTATCACAACCACTGTTTTATTTGTTAAAATTTATTCATAGCTTTGTTGGTAACTGGGGCTTTGCAATTATTATTATTACTTTTATTGTCCGTGGTATTTTATTCCCATTAACACGTGCTCAATATCGTTCAATGGCAAAAATGAAGTTATTACAACCTCGTATAGAAGCATTGAAAGAACGTTATGGTGATGATAAACAAAAAATAAGTATGGAAACTATGGCGATTTATAAACAAGAGAAAGTAAATCCATTAGGCGGTTGTTTGCCAATCTTTATTCAAATGCCAATTTTCTTATCATTATTCTATATGTTAGGTAATGCTGTTGAGCTACGTCATGCCCCGTTTGCACTTTGGATTTATGACTTATCTGCACAAGATCCTTATTATATTTTTCCTTTATTAATGGGCGGTACAATGTTCTTAATTCAGATGATGTCCCCAACACCGGCCGCTGACCCATTACAAAAAAAATTAATGACTTATATGCCATTAATTTTTACAGTATTCTTCTTATGGTTTCCTTCAGGTTTAGTTTTATATTATATCGTAAGTAATTTATTTACAATTGCTCAGCAACGTATCATTTATTGGGAACTTGAGAAAAAAGGACTTCACGAGAAGAAAAAGAAATAATATTGATAATAAAGGAGGCTAACCCCTCCTTTTTCGTTGTTTTGAGTATAAATTGATATGAACATACAGCAACAAATAAGTTTGAATGGAAATGAAACGGGCTATTGGTTTGTCAGTAAAAATGGAAGGTTATGGTTACCAAACGGGGAAGTTCCTGTTGGAAATGCCAGTAAACTGGGTTTCAAAAATCTGATTGCCCAACCCATCGGTGAATGGAATGGACAAACGGCTTGGCTTATTTGTCGTGAAATGAAAACTGCAATGAGTTCAATTCGATCTTTGCTTGATAATACTGAACAATCATTATTTTACATGGCTGGCCGAGCTGTTCAATTATCAGAGTTCTATCGTTCTCATAAATATTGTGGTTATTGTGGTCACAAAATGTGTATTAGTACAACAGAATGGTGTTGTATGTGTCATAACTGTAATGAACGTTATTATCCTCAAATTTCGCCATCTATCATTGTCGCTATTCGCAAAAAAAATAAAATATTATTGGCAAAACATGTTAGACATAATAAAAATAGTTTATATACTGTTTTAGCTGGTTTTACTGAAGTTGGTGAGACAATGGAAATGGCTGTTAAACGAGAAGTATTTGAAGAATCAAAATTAAATATTAAAAATATTCGTTACGTAGGATCTCAGCCTTGGCCGTTTCCAAATTCATTGATGATGGCTTATTTAGCAGATTATGAAAGTGGCGAAATTCAAGTAGATACTTGCGAATTAGTTGAAGCAAATTGGTATCATTACTCTCAATTACCTAAAATACCTGAATATGGAACTATTGCTCGGCGCTTAATTGAAGACACCATTATACTTTGCCGTAAATACGATGAGTACGGTCATGACTAATCATATTCCCTTTGGTATTAAGAGAATAAATAAAGCTATTGGTATTCGATGGTTCTTATTAAAGTAACGGTTTTTGACTCATTTCCTGTTGTAATACAAATTGCCTTAGTCCAATCTCGGTTTTCATTATAATTAGAATAGGTACAAGTCTCAGTCATTTCAACTTCTTGTTCATTTTTATCATTGATAATAATGTCACCATTTGATGATAGTTTAAATGACTTAGTGATAGTTTTTTCCAATTGCTTACGATCATTGTAAATAATATCTTTTTCTTGTACTAACACAGGAAATTTGGTTTTTTCATCAACTGGAATATAAGCATTATACAAAACCTTCTCAACCCGGTCTTCTTCATAAATTATTTTGCTGTTAAAAATAATATTATTTTCTGCAAAGTGAGATAAAGTTGTTTCAACTAAATGACCTTGCCCATCAAATTCAGAAAAAGCAACAATATCTCCATTACTATTTTTCATGCCAAGTATGTTTTTTGTATTGTCAAAAGTAATTTCATATTCATCTCTGGTTCCTTCCATTCCGTAAATGTATTTGGCTTCATCATAATTAATTTCACCATAAAGTCCTTCTAAATTATAATTAGTCACATAACCCTGATAGTTATAGTTAATTAGTTTATGTGATGGACCTTGAATTTTCTGCTGTTTAAATAACTTGTGAACAGGCAATAATTCTGGTTCTGTATGAAAAAGATAACTGTTAGTCACGGCAATATGAGTTGAGTTTGTATTAGTTGTTTTTTTGTCATCACAACCACTAATTAATAGTGTACTGCTGCATAAACTTATATAGAGAAGAGAAATATAGTTTTTCATAACATTATCTTCTATTATTAATCTTATGGGTTAAAGATTATTTAGAGTAAAACATGAAATTGTCATTCATCATGCTATCTTTACCATTTTTAATGGCTGCTACACCAAATAGATAGGGCATCACACTTCCAAGCTATCATCATTTCACACCATACCGATCGCCATCTCCTTATGGTATTGCTCGTCAATTTTAAATTTTTCTCTATTTGTATATTGTCTTCTCCGGCTAAGAGTAAATCAATAAAATTTAGCCATAATTCAGGTTTGGGTAAACGATTTAGTTTAGTATTACTTAGAAGATTAAAACTATGTCGACATCGTTTACATCGGTAACATGTTCGTTTGCCTATTTTGACTGTTTCTGTTGAGTTGCAGTGTAAACAAACGGGAGTTGTCGTATTAAGTAAAGTATTTATTTTTGATTTGATATAATTATATTGTTCAATTAAGATTGGATTTAAAGTTGTTTGTTGTTTGTTGATATACCATTTATATAATGATAAATAATGTAGCTTTAAGTGATTCATTATAGCATGGTCACGACGCATTATTTTCTCAGTTGAACAATCAAATTTATCTGCTATTGCTTGATAGCTGTAGTTTTTTATCCGGCTAATAAAAATAGTTTCTAACCAGTTAAAAGGAGTTAGACGATTAAAGTGTGTATTGGTTGCCGCCGTAAAATATTTATAACAAGCTTTACAACGGTAAGTAGTAGTTGGTTTTGAACGGATTAGATAAAATTCTTTTTTGTCACAATAAGGACAAACTTCAACATACTGTAAAACTATCCTCTCTAAATCTTGACGAAAATCATTAAGCTCTTCATGCAATTCTATCGGTATGAGTTCATAGATCATTTTTCATTCTCTTGTCATTAATCTGATGAAATATTATCAGATATTTATATAAACATATAGTTTTCCTAAAACTTTTTTACACGCTTTACTAAATATTGGTTACTTACTTTATATTGCTATTAAATCATGTTAATTATTTATATGCTGAAATTGACGGATAAAATAAATATGAAAAGTGTTTTGCTTGAAAATCGGATTTTTGGAGGTAAAATCGACATAGCTTTATCCACTTGTAAAAGTTTAAAAAAGTTCCTAATTTAATAGCTAATTTTACCGAAAAATAGAATGAACAAAGCCAATAATCTAAATGAAGTCTTTTGCTGTGTTTTGATAAATATCCCCATTATATAATATGGGGACTTTACAGTGAGTTAATACATCTTATTGTCTTTGAACTAACCATTCAGCAACTTGTTTAGCGAAATATGTTAATATTCCATCTGCACCAGCGCGTTTAAAGCAAAGTAAGGATTCCATAATTACTGATTGTTCATCTAACCAACCGTTTTCAATTGCTGCGCACAGCATGGCATATTCGCCAGAAACTTGATAGGCAAATGTTGGCACAGCAAAGGTTTCTTTCACTCTTCTGACCATATCAAGATAAGGCATACCTGGTTTAACCATGACCATATCAGCGCCTTCACTAAGATCTTGGTAAATTTCTTGCAAAGCTTCATTGCTGTTGGCAGGATCAAGTTGATAAGTTTTTTTATTACCGCCTTTTATATTTGAAGCAGATCCTACTGCATCACGAAACGGGCCATAAAAACTTGAAGCATATTTAGCCGAATACGCCATGATTTGTGTATTAACAAAATGATGATTTTCAAGCGCATCACGAATTGCACCAATGCGTCCATCCATCATATCACTTGGCGCGATAATATCTGCACCAGCTTGAGCTTGAATTAAAGCTTGCTTAACAAGAATTTCAACAGATAAATCATTTTGAACATAACCATGTTCATCAATAATGCCATCTTGTCCGTGGCTTGTATAAGGGTCAAGTGCTACATCAGTTAGAATACCTAACTCGGGAATTTCTTTTTTTAATGCTCGAATCGCTTTGGGCACTAACCCATTTTCATTATAAGCTTCTTGAGCAAGTAATGATTTTTTTTCTGGTTCAATGGCTGGAAACAGTGAAAGAACAGGAATACCTAGTTTAGCTACATATTCAGCTTCTTTTAATAGCATATCAATGCTCATTCGATTAACATTTGGCATTGATATAACTGGTTTAATAATATTGTTACCTTCAATTATAAAAACAGGATAAATCAGGTCATTAATTGTTAGGTGATTTTCTGCAACTAAACGGCGGCTAAAATCATAAACACGATTGCGGCGTAGGCGACGCTTTGGGTATTGACCGATGATAAATGATGACATAAAAATACCTATCTATCTTAATAAAAATGGTTTTATTATCTAATTGAGTAGGGAGATTAGCAAATTAATTTGTTATGATACAATAATTCGATATTTTACTTTACAACGTATGTCTATTAGGGGTAAAATTGCGCACTAATTTTTAGTCCTTTGTGATATTAAACAAATTTGAGGTGAGAGGCACATGCCAGTAATTAAAGTACGTGAAAATGAACCTTTCGATGTAGCATTACGTCGTTTTAAACGTTCTTGCGAAAAAGCAGGAGTTCTAGCTGAAGTTCGTAACCGTGAATTTTATGAAAAACCAACTACTATTCGTAAACGCGCAAAAGCAGCTGCTGTTAAACGTCACGCTAAAAAATTAGAAAGAGAAAACGCTCGTCGCACTCGTCTATATTAATATTTATACTAAAAGTTTAAATTGATATAAAACTCAATTTTATCTATTTTTTTATAAAAAATTTTTTACAAGCCGTACATATACATGCGGCTTGTTGTCTTTGCGTATAGTGCCAATATCGGTTAAATTATCATGAAAGGTCTTATTCCTCGAGATTTTATTTTAGACTTGATTGCTCGCACAAGTATACTTGATGTGATCAGCAAACGTGTCAAAATGAAAAAAAAGGGGAATAACTACTTTGGTTGTTGCCCTTTCCATGATGAGAAAACTGCCTCTTTTTCATTGAATGAAAAAAAACAGATCTATTATTGCTTTGGTTGTGGAGCATCTGGTTCAGTTGTGAATTTTTTAATGCAATATGAACGTTTGTCTTTTCCTGAAGCAATTGAAGAATTAGCCAGTATGCAAGGAATTCGAGTTCCTTATACGGATAATAATAACCAAATAGATCAGTCCAAACAGATTGAGTCTCGAAATATACGCCGTGATCTGTATACGTTAATGGCTAAAATAACCAATTTTTACCAACAGCAATTAGCATTATCAACCTCGATTGATGCGCATAAATATCTGGAACAACGTGGACTAAATAGGGAAATTATAGCTAGGTATAAAATTGGTTACGCACCTAATTCAAGCCAATTAACTTTTCAAAATATTGTAAAGACCAAAAACGAAGCAGAGTTATATGATAAAGCAGGAATGTCAGTTAATAATGATAGAGGTAATCGATTCGATCGCTTTCGTGGGCGAATCATGTTCCCAATTCGTGATAGACAAGGTAATGTGATTGCCTTTGGGGGAAGAACTATTATTAATGATTCTGCAAAATATCTAAACTCACCAGAAACTCCTATTTTTCATAAAGGTTTTCAATTATATGGACTTTATGAAGCTTTAGAAGCTAATCGTAATCCGAAACAATTGATAATTGTAGAAGGTTACATGGATGTGGTGTCTCTGGCTCAGTATGGAATTGACTATGCTGTAGCGGCTTTAGGAACTGCAACATCAGAAGAACATATTAAACTTCTGTTTAGAGCTACTGATTCTGTAATCTTTTGTTATGATGGCGATAATGCGGGAAGGAGTGCCGCTTGGAGAGCACTGAATGTTTTATTACCCTGCTTGATTGATGGTAAAGAGATCAGTTTTGCTTTTTTACCTCAAGATGAAGATCCTGACAGTTTTGTACGTAAAATCGGTAACTCAGGTTTTGAAGATTACTTGAACACTGCGTCAAATCTATCTAAATTTTTATTTGATGAATTATTAAAGCAAGTTGATTTGAAAACACCGGAAGGAAAAGCGAAATTAAGTTCATTAGCTCTTCCTTTACTTGATCAAATAAAAGCAAAAGCTTTCCGATTAAATTTATTACAACAACTTGGGCGTTATTTGGGGTTACTTGATTTGTCTCAAATAGAGCAATTAATGCAATCAAATCGCCAAAAATACGAAATTAAGTCCCAAGAATCTGCACCAATAGCACAAATGAAGTTAACTACAATGCGTATTTTGATTGGTTTATTGCTTCAATATCCTAATCTTGCGCAACTTGTGTCCAATATTAATGCTATTGGCCAAGTAAAAATGGCTGGCATTGATATTTTTATTGAGCTACTTGAATTATGCCAGCGTTATCCTAATATAAATACTGCACAAATATTAACTGAGTGTTTAGAGAGGCCATTTTATAGACAACTCAGTCGTTTATCAACCTGGGAGTTTCATTATCAAGATGATGATATAGAATCGATTTTTACACATACTTTAAAAGAGTTATATGATAATATACTCGCCCAAAGACAAGATGAACTAATCGCAAAAGAGAGAGTCTCCGGCTTAAGTACCGCAGAGAAAAAAGAATTAGCGACATTAATACTTGTTTTATCAAAAAAAGACTAAATATATAGGGTATATGTAGATAACAGATAATGTTCTACATATATAATATACACATGACCAAATAACTAAAAGTGGATACCTTTTATGGAGCAAAATTCTCAATCACAGCTAAAACTCCTAATCATTCGTGGTAAGGAGCTAGGATACCTAACCTATGCTGATGTCAACGATCACTTGCCTGAAGAGATTATTGATTCAGATCAGATTGAAGATATTATCCAAATGATTAATGATATGGGGATTCAAGTTCTTGAAGAAGCCCCTGATTCTGATGAGTTATTACTTTCAGATAATGTCCCTGATGAAGAAGCCGTTGAAGCAGCAACAGCATTAGTTTTATCTAATGTTGAGTCAGAAATAGGTCGTACAACCGATCCTGTTCGTATGTATATGCGAGAAATGGGAGCGGTGGAACTCTTAACTCGTGAAGGTGAAATTGACATTGCCAAACGTATTGAAGATGGCATTAATCAAGTTCAAACTTCCGTGTCTGAATACCCAGAAGCAATTACTTATTTACTTGAGCAATATAACTTAATCGAAAGTGGACAAGTTCGTTTGTCTGATTTAATTACCGGTTTTGTTGATCCAAATGCGGAAGAAGTAACTGAAGAATTGCCTGAAGATTTAGAAGATAGTGAAACTGAGATCGAAATCGACGATAGTGACGATGAAAATGAAGATGAGGATGGTGATTCATCTGCTGATGAAGATGCTTCAATTGATCCTGAAGTTGCTAGAGCAAAATTTGCTGAATTACAAGAGCAACACAATAAAACATCTGAAGCTATAAAAAAATATGGACGTGGTCACAAAAAAGCACAAAAAGAGATCGAAAATTTATCAGAGATTTTCAAGCAATTTCGTTTAGTCGCTAAACAGTTCGATATACTTGTCAACAATATGAGAAGCATGATGGATCGTGTAAGAGCACACGAACGTGTAATTATGAAGATCTGCGTTGAACAATGTAAAATGCCGAAAAAACAATTCATGAATTATTTTACTGGAAATGAAAATAATATGGATTGGTATAATAAAGCATTAACTTCTAAAAATGCTTTTGCTGTTAATTTAAAAGATTTTGAGGAGCAGATTGCTGCACAAGTTAACTTATTGAAACAAATAGAGGCTGAAACTAATCTTTCTATTGAGCAAATTAAAGATATTAACCGTCGTATGTCTATTGGTGAAGCAAAAGCACGACGAGCTAAGAAAGAAATGGTTGAAGCAAACTTACGTTTAGTGATTTCTATAGCAAAAAAATACACTAACCGTGGATTACAATTCTTAGATCTAATTCAAGAAGGTAATATCGGTTTGATGAAAGCTGTAGATAAATTTGAATACCGTCGAGGGTATAAATTCTCAACTTATGCGACATGGTGGATTAGACAAGCTATCACACGTTCAATTGCTGATCAAGCAAGAACGATTCGAATTCCAGTACATATGATTGAAACGATTAATAAGTTAAATCGCATTTCACGTCAAATGTTACAAGAAATTGGTCGCGAACCGACGCCGGAAGAATTATCTGAACGTATGCAAATGCCAGAAGATAAAATCCGTAAAGTGCTAAAGATTGCTAAAGAACCAATCTCGATGGAAACGCCAGTTGGTGATGATGAAGATTCACATTTAGGTGACTTTATTGAAGATACCGCACTAGAGCAGCCATTAGATGCAGCAACATCTGAAAGCTTACGTAGTGCAACACGTGATATCTTATCAGGTTTAACACCGCGCGAAGCAAAAGTATTACGTATGCGATTTGGTATTGATATGAATACCGATCATACGCTTGAAGAAGTGGGTAAACAATTTGATGTAACACGTGAACGTATTCGACAAATTGAAGCTAAAGCGTTACGTAAATTACGTCATCCAAGTCGTTCTGATGTGCTTCGTAGCTTCTTAGAATAAGTATTTTTACCCATAAACTAAATCGCCACTTTTGTGGCGATTTTTTTAGTAAAAAAGATCGATAACTATGAATATATTCCAACGTTTGAAGATTGATCCATTCTTATTGACTCTAATTTGTGTTGTTATCACTGCAAGTTTTTTGCCTTGTAAGGGACAAACTAAAATATTTTTTGGGCATCTTACTACTTTTGCCATTGGATTGTTATTTTTTATGCATGGAGCCAAACTCTCTTTTCAATCTATTATTATTGGCATAAAAAATTGGCGATTACATGTATTAATATTTGTAACGACCTTTGTGATTTTTCCAATTTTAGGCATTATGATGCGATTTTTAGTGCCAACTTTTTTATCACAAGAATTTTATTTAGGCTTTGTTTATTTGTGTGTTTTGCCCGCAACAGTGCAATCGGCTATAGCATTTACTTCGATAGCAAAAGGTAATGTTGCTGCTGCAATTTGTAGTGCCTCAGCATCAACATTGTTGGGTGTTTTTATTACTCCTATTTTAGTTGGGTTATTAATGAATACTCAAGCGATTGCTTCAATGGATATAGTAGATGCAATTACTTCGATAATGTTAAAATTGATGTTACCTTTTATGGTTGGGCATTTATCGCGCCGTTTTATAATCAAATGGATAGACAAATATAAAAATGTTATTTTTAAAATTGATCGTTTATCGATTTTATTAGTGGTTTATGTTGCTTTTAGTGATGCAGTTATTAATGGCATTTGGGCCCAAGTTGGTTTTTTATCATTGTTAACTATAATATTTTTCTCAATTGTATTATTAGTAATTGTATTATTAATCACGACCTATAGCGCAAGACTATTTGGTTTTAGCAAAGAAGACGAAATTACAATTGTTTTTTGTGGTTCAAAAAAGAGTTTAGCTAGTGGTATTCCAATGGCTGGTGTTATTTTTCCTATATCGATTATGGGGATTATGATTTTACCTTTAATGATCTTTCATCAAATTCAATTAATGATCTGTGCTTTTTTAGCTGCCCGTTACGCTAAACGAAAAATGTAAAAATTGTTTTGCTCATTGTCCTATTCTAAAGGATAATAGTGCCGTTAATTAACAACAGAAAGATCTATTATGTTTCATCTATTTTCTGATTTAGAATTTTCAACTATTATATTATTAGTCTTTGCATTACTATTTGTGCTTTTTTATGAGGCTATAAATGGATTTCATGATACAGCTAATGCTGTTGCAACGGTTATTTATACCAGAGCATTGAAAGAACAACTTGCCGTTTTTATGGCTGGGGTATTTAATTTCTTTGGTGTGTTACTTGGTGGCCTCAGCGTAGCTTATGCGATTGTGCACTTATTACCAACCGATTTATTACTCAATGTAAGTTCAACACATGGGCTTGCTATGGTCTTTTCTATTTTATTTGCCGCAATTATCTGGAATTTAGGAACTTGGTATGTGGGCATTCCTGCTTCAAGTTCTCATACTTTAATTGGTTCCATTATTGGTGTAGCACTCGCTAATGCCTTTATTATGGATACATCAATTATTGATGCTCTCAATATTACGAAAATGATTCAAATCTTTTTATCATTAATTATTTCTCCAGTGGTTGGTCTTGTTATAGCTGGTTTAATGATTTTTTTATTGCGTAAATATTGGACACGTAAAAGTCAAAGTAAAAAAAGCAGTAAAAAAAGAGAGCGTATCTTCATGACACCAGAGCAGCGTGAAAAACTCTATGGTAAGAAAAAGCCTCCATTTTGGATCCGCATAATGCTTATTATATCGGCAGCTGGTGTTAGCTTTTCACACGGCGCTAATGATGGACAAAAAGGAATTGGTTTATTAATGTTGGTGTTGATGGGCATTGCTCCTGCTGGTTTTATTGTTAATATGAGTGCTTCAACTTATGATATTACCAATACTCGTAATGCTATCCACAATATTGAAGACTATTTTGTTACTCATAATCAAGATTTGACAACGGTAATTGGCTCTCAATCCACCGTTGATTCTAGTGTACCTATCAGCGATTTGAATCAATATCATTGTGATTATTCGAGTTCATTTATTACATTAAATATTGCTAATAATTTATTTAATAAAATGAATGATTATGAATCTCTTACTGTTGAACAGCGCTCACAAGCTAGACGTATTCTACTTTGTTTATCCGATACGGTTTCACATGTTGCTAAACAACCAAATATTTCATTAGAAGATAAACAATATTTAAAATCGGTCAACAATGACCTGCTTAAAACAATTGAATATGCACCTATTTGGATCATTATCTCTGTTGCTTCAGCGCTTGCTCTTGGTACTATGATTGGATGGCGTCGTGTCGCTGTTACCATCGGCGAAAAAATTGGGAAAAAAGGAATGACTTATGCTCAAGGTGTTTCGGCGCAAATTACCACAGCGCTTTCAATTGGTATTGCTAGTTATACTGGTATGCCAGTATCAACCACTCAAGTTCTTTCATCATCTGTAGCTGGTACAATGATTGTTGATGGTGGTGGTGTGCAAAGTAAAACGATTAAAAATATCGCATTAACATGGATTTTGACATTACCGATTTCAATTTTGTTATCTGCGTCACTTTTTTGGCTTGCTCAAAAATTAATTTAGTAGTAATAATAGAGTATAAATTTAAAATTTAACCTGAGCGTCAAAATAGGAAGGAGTAAAATATCATGGCTTATAAACATATATTAGTCGCAGTGGATTTATCACCTGAAAGTGAAGTTCTTGTTGAAAAAGCTGTTTCTATGGCAAGACCATATAATGCTCAAATTTCTTTGATCCATGTTGGTATTAACTATTCTGATTTATATACAGGGTTAGTTGATATTAATATGAATGATATGAAAGATAAAATCACAGAAGATGCACATATTGCCTTAAATAAACTGGCTGATAATGCTGCATATCCTATTGCACACACGCTTTCAGGAAATGGTGAGTTTGGTCAAGTATTAATAGAAGCGATTCATGAATATGGTGCTGATCTTGTTGTATGTGGTCATCATCAAGATTTTTGGAGCAAGTTGATGTCTTCTGCTCGTCAATTAATCAATAATACACATATTGATACACTAATTGTTCCATTGAAAGATGAAGAACCATCAGTAGAAACTGCAAAATGAGATTTAAATATTAGCCCGCTTTATTAGCGGGTTTTTTATAATATCTATATTGAATTATTGTCAAGAAGTTTGAGGTTAACTATACGTTTAAGTAAAATTATGAATTGACCAATTTTTGCTTATTTATCATATCGATTATGAAAAAGTACTCATATTTCATATTATCGTTAAGCTTATAAGGAGATTTACTATGAATATTGCTTTAGTGACTGGTGCTTCCTCTGGATTTGGGCATGCTATTTGTTGCAAGTTAATAGCTGATGGCTATAAAGTTATTGGTGCTGCCAGGCGAGCAGATAAACTACAGAAAATAGCTGATGAATTTGGGGCAAACTTCTTATCATTACCTTTAGATGTAACCAAAAAAGATGCCGTGGAATCTATTTTATTACAACTTCCTAAAGAGTTTCAACCGATTGATATTTTAATTAATAATGCAGGATTAGCATTAGGATTAGAGCCAGCATACCAAGCAGAATATAACGATTGGGAAACTATGATTGAAACTAATATTATAGGTTTAGTACATTTAACTCACCAAATTTTGCCTGAAATGGTCGAACGTAATTTTGGTTATATTATTAATATTGGTTCGGTAGCAGGTAGTTATGCTTATAAAGGTGGTAATGTATATGGTGCATCGAAAGCATTTGTTAAGCAGTTTAGCGCAAATCTACGAACTGATTTGCTTGGGAAAAAGATTAGAGTGACTAATATTGAGCCTGGCTTATGTGGTGGTACAGAATTTTCAAATGTACGGTTTCATGGAAATAATGAACAAGCGACAGAAGTTTACGAGGGTGTAGATTATATCACACCCGAAGATATAGCAAATACCGTATCATGGTTAGTTAATACACCAACACATTTTAATGTTAACTCAATTGAGATAATGCCGGTTGCTCAAGCTTCAGCGGGATTATCTATTTATAAAGAATGATAATAATAAACTTATTCGGTATTAATTGGCATATATTGTTTATTAAAAATAAAAAACTATGCTCAGTAGACAAAATACACTTGCACTTCTGCTGATGGGTTGCTATCCTTTCTTCTTGTGATTTTGATTGAGGTTTATTGCAATGACATTTTCTGAAGTAACGAAAACATTTGCGACAAGTTTGCCTGGTACCGATAGTTATGTAAAACTACGCAAGGCAATGAGGGCATTGATTCAAGAAGATCCGAAAAATGCATCGGTTTATTTTTTGATATTTGGATTTGCTCGCACTTATGTCATGTTATATGAAGATCAAGAAGTATCACCACAATTTGCCGAAGACAATCAGAAATTAATGTTATCGTACCTCAATATTCTGGATGAAGCATTGAATAAGCAAGATGCACAATGTATATATCAAGCTTTGAATAAAGTTGTTAATGAGTACGAAAACAGCAAAAAAGTTTTTTAAAATTACAGCCTGACATGAAAATGTCGGGCTGTTTTGTTTAGAGTTTAAGAAAAAAGTTTTAGGAAAAATAATGATTATTCCAACCCGTATGACAGGTATTACAGGCACCTTAGGTACTATTACACGATCTAGGGCGGGTTGATTTTTCCCAAATAAATATAAAAAACCCGCTCCTAAAAGGCGGGTTTTTTATTGTATATTGAATATTTTTAAACATTAACTATAGTTAAAAAATAGTGTTATAACATAAGTTATAAGACTAAGGGGTTTTCATAATACCTATCGATATAAAAAAGTCGAATAATTGTATTTTGAATCGTAATGGCATAAATAAAAAAGATAAGTAAGGTGTGATATGAAAGTTTTAAAATTTGGAGGAACATCTGTTGCTAACGCAGAACGTTTTTTGCGAGTTGCAGAAATAATTGAAAATAATGCTAAGCAAGAACAAACAGCTACTGTTTTATCGGCACCTGCTAAAATTACTAATCATCTAGTTGCGATGGTTGAAAAAACGGTTGCCGGACAAGATATCAAAAACAATATTTATGATGCCGAAAAAATTTTTGCTGATTTGTTAGCTGGTCTTGCAAAAGCACAACGTAATTTTTCTTACGAGGAAATGCAACGTTTTGCGTTAAATGAATTAAATCAAATCAAGCAATTGTTGGAAGGAATTCGCTTATTAGGTCAATGTCCCGATAGTATCAATGCATCAATTATTTGTCGTGGTGAAAAACTGTCAATTACTATTATGCAAGAGCTGCTTAAAGCGAAAGGTCATACTATCACCCTAATAGATCCTGTTACAATGCTGATTGCTCAAGGTAGTTACTTAGAATCTACTGTTGATATTCCTGAATCAAGTCATCGAATTGCGCAGCTATGCATTCCTCAACAAAACATTATTTTAATGCCTGGTTTTACTGCGGGTAATGAAAAGGGTGAATTGGTAGTACTTGGCCGTAATGGTTCTGATTATTCAGCCGCAGTTCTCGCAGCTTGTTTAAAAGCAAATAGTTGTGAAATTTGGACCGATGTTGATGGTGTTTACACTTGTGATCCTAGGATTGTACCAGATGCTAAATTATTAAAAACTATGTCATATCAAGAAGCAATGGAACTTTCCTATTTTGGAGCTAAAGTTCTTCATCCTAGAACTATTTTACCTATTGCACAATTTCAAATTCCATGTTTGATAAAAAATACCAATAATCCTGACGCACAAGGCACACTTATTGGTGCAAATGTTGTCGATTCTACCACCCCTGTAAAAGGGATCACTAATTTAAATAATATGGCTATGATTAACGTTTCTGGTCCTGGTTTAAAAGGTATGGTTGGGATGTCAGCTCGAGTTTTTTCGGCAATGTCTTATGCAGGAATATCTGTAGTTCTTATTACTCAATCATCATCTGAATACAGTATTAGTTTTTGTGTACCACAATCTGAACTTTTTCGTGCAAAAGAAGCGTTGAGCGATGAATTCTTCTTAGAATTAAAAGATGGATTACTTGAACCGATTGAAATTATTGAAAGATTGGCTATTATCTCAGTTGTGGGTGATGGTATGCGGACTTTACGTGGATTATCAGCTAATTTCTTTACTGCATTAGCTAGAGCAAATATCAATATTGTCGCTATTGCACAAGGTTCATCTGAACGTTCAATTTCAGTTGTAGTTGATAACGATGTTGCGGTAATGGGTGTCCGAGTTGCTCATCAAATGCTATTTGGTACAGATAAAATGCTTGATGTCTTTATAATTGGTGTTGGTGGTGTTGGTGGTGCACTTGTTGATCAAATTGGTCGTCAACAAAAATGGCTTAAAAACAAACAGATTGATTTGCGGGTATGTGGTTTATTTAATTCAAAACACAGTGTGCTTGATCGAGATGGTATTATTCTTGATAATTGGCGTGAACAAATCAAACAGAGTGAAACGAAATACACGTTAGATAGTATTATTGAATTTGCCAAAAATAACCGATTACTTAACCCAATTTTAGTCGATTGTACTTCAAGCAGCGAAGTATCGGACAAATACGCCGACTTTTTAGCTAATGGTTTCCATGTGGTTACTCCAAATAAAAAAGCAAATACAAGCTCTATGGCCTATTATTTGCGCTTACGCCAAGAAGCAGAAAAAAGTAAACGAAAATTCTTATATGATACTAATGTAGGTGCAGGATTGCCGGTAATTGAAAACTTACAAAATTTACTAAATGCCGGTGACGATCTTATTAAATTCTCTGGGATATTATCTGGCTCACTTTCTTTCATTTTCGGTAAGCTTGATGAAGGAATGTCATTGTCTGAAGCAACTAAATTGGCTAAAGAGAAAGGTTTTACTGAGCCAGATCCTCGTGATGATCTATCGGGAACAGATGTAGCAAGAAAATTACTTATTTTAGCGCGAGAAGCTGGATTACAGCTTGAACTCGATCAAATTAATGTCGAATCTGTGCTACCTACTGAATATTCACAAGGCAATATTGATGAATTTATGATTAAATTGCCGCAATTAGATTCTGAATTTAAAATGAAATCTGAACAAGCTTCAAAAAAGGGAAAAGTGTTACGTTATGTTGGTAGTATAGAAAACAATCAATGTAGTGTTAGAATTGAGGCCGTTGATAGTGAAGACCCTCTTTATAAAGTTAAGAATGGCGAAAACGCTTTAGCGTTTTACACTCGTTATTATCAACCAATTCCATTAGTACTACGTGGTTATGGAGCTGGTAATGAGGTAACTGCTGCTGGTGTTTTTGCTGATATTCTACGTACTACATCGGGTAAAATCGGAGGTTAAATGAGTTATAAATCTTTAACAGTATATGCGCCAGCATCAATGGCTAATATCAGTGTTGGTTTTGATATTTTAGGTGCAGCTATTAATCCGATCAGTGGTGTAATGTTAGGTGATCTTATTACAGTTGAAACTGCAACCGAATTTTCCCTCACAAGTAAAGGAATATTTGTTAAAAAATTACCAAGCGATCCTAAATACAATATTGTATATCAATGCTGGCAGCGCTTTTGTGAAGTAATGGGTAAAACGCTACCAGTCAGTATTACGCTTGAAAAAAATATGCCAATTGGTTCAGGATTAGGATCGAGCGCATGTTCGGTAGTGGGAGCACTGGTTGCTTTAAATGAGTTTTATGATAAACCATTTAATGAGTTTGAAATGCTTTCAATGATGGGTGAACTTGAAGGTCGGATATCTGGGAGCGTGCATTACGATAATGTCGCACCGTGTTATTTGGGTGGAATGCAACTTATCCTTGATGAAATGGGCATTATTAGTGAATCCATTCCACATTTTGATAATTGGTATTGGATAATGGCTTATTCTGGTATCAAGATATCGACAGCTCAAGCACGAGCTATTCTGCCTGCGCAATATCAAAAGGCAGATTGCATCGCTCATGGTCGATATGTCGGTGGTTTCATTCATGCTTGTTACACGAATCAACCAAAACTTGCTGCTGCAATGCTGTGTGATAATATTGCAGAACCTTATCGTAAACAATTATTACCTAACTTTGATGAAACGCAAAATCGTGTCAAACAACTTGGTGCTTTAGCATCTGGTATTTCAGGATCAGGACCGACAATGTTTGTCATTGCTGACAAGCTTGAAACGGCCCAGCAAATTGAATTGTTGCTGAAAAAATGCTATTTACAAAATGAGGAAGGTTTTACCCATATTTGCAAAATAGATAAACAAGGCACAAGAGTGATATAACTTTTTCTAAGATAGAAAGCATGAAAGTTTCCAACGTGTTATTGTTAGGTCTACAAATGACTAACAGATAAAATAAACAATATAAGCCTTATAAGCCTTAGGATAATCGGAAAATATTATGAAATTGTACAATTTAAAAGATCATTCACAGCAAGTTAGCTTTGCACAAGCGGTACAACAAGGATTAGGAAGAGGACAAGGTCTATTTTTTCCTCAAAATTTACCAAAATTTTCGCTAAATGAAATAGATACATTATTAGAACTGGATTTTGTCAGTCGTAGTGCCAAGATTTTATCCTCCTATATTGGTGAAGAAATTGGTGATGATGATATGCATAGATTGGTGAAAAATGCGTTTCAGTTTCCTGCTCCTGTCAAATCAGTGGAAGAGGATGTAGGTTCATTAGAATTATACCATGGCCCAACATTAGCCTTTAAAGATTTTGGTGGTCGCTTTATGGCTCAGGCTTTGGTGCAAGTCGCTGCTGACAAAAAAATTACGATTCTAACGGCGACTTCTGGTGATACTGGTGCAGCAGTTGCCCATGCTTTTTATCATCTACCTAATATTCGAGTAGTAATTTTATATCCTGAAGGCAAAATTAGCCCCTTACAAGAAAAGCTATTTTGTACACTTGGTGATAATATTCATACTATTGCGATACAAAGTGATTTTGATGCTTGCCAAGCATTAGTTAAAAAAGCATTTGATGATGAAGAATTAAAAACTGCAATTGGCTTAAATTCAGCTAACTCTATTAACATTAGCCGATTATTAGCACAAGTTTGTTATTATTTCGAAGCATTTGCACAGTTAACTCCAGCACAACGTGAGCAATTAGTAATTTCTGTACCGAGCGGTAATTTCGGTGATTTGACAGCGGGTCTACTTGCTAAAACAATGGGGTTACCAATTAAACGTTTCATTGCTGCAACCAATGCCAATGATACAGTGCCGCGTTATTTGGAAACAGGTAAATGGGAGCCTCATGCAACGGTAGCAACGCTATCTAATGCCATGGATGTTAGCCAACCTAATAATTGGCCACGTATTGAAGAGATTTATAAAAGAGAAGGGTGGGTGCTTACATCACTTGGTCATGCTGCAATTTCTGATGAAATATGCAAACAGACTGTGCGAGAACTTGACCAAAAAGGTTACCTTTCTGAACCTCATGGCGCAATTGCTTATCGTGCACTGCGTGATCAGTTACAAAAAGGAGAATACGGATTATTCTTAGGTACTGCACATCCAGCTAAATTTAAAGAAGTGGTTGAAGAAATTCTTGGTAAATCCATTACTTTACCTAAAGCCCTTAGTGAGCGTGCGAATATGACATTACTCTCTCATTACATGCCTGATGATTTTACTAAATTGCGTGATTTTTTGATCAAATTAGATTGGTAAATTGTTATTTCCGTCGTTAGTTTGGCGACGGAGTTTTTTATTCATTATTAGTATTAATCTAATTTATACGATCATTGCTTTATCTTTTTATAATTGTCCTGTTAGTGATAATTTTATGACATTAACATTAATGCTAATCTTGAATTACTATTCACATTCTTTATTTTTGAACATTATGATTGAATAAATCTTTGCATTTTTTGATTTCGCCTGTTGTTTCACTGTAAATGATTCTGATATTTTAAAGTATTCAATTTTCTACCTTATTCTTTCGCGCTTATCTTATTATCCGGTCTTTACATTATGACTAAAAACGCTTCAAATTTTATACATTAATCTACGTTTTAACATGCTGGCAATGAAAATAATGATATGAATGAAAGATGTCTTTTTTATTCATATATCACAGGTTTTTAAAGAAAATCAATGAGAAATATTGGATAATTTTAATTATGCTTAAACTAAGCAAAATTATTAATTTATTAATGAAATAATCATTCATTATTGAAACCTTGTTTTAATTGATATTTTCAGCTATTGTAATGTTAATTGTGACGTTATTAGGATGATTTTATGCACTGTCCTTTTTGTAATGCTGATGATACTAAGGTGATTGATTCACGCCTTGTTGGTGAGGGTTTTCAAGTTCGTCGTCGCCGACAATGTGTAGAATGTAATGAACGTTTTACCACATTTGAAGTTGCTGAATTAATTATGCCTAATGTTATCAAAAGTAATAAAGTTCGTGAGCCGTTCAATGAAGATAAATTGCGCAATGGTATAAAACGCGCATTAGAAAAGCGCCCTGTTGCTTTTGATGCTATTGAAGATGCAATTACGCGTATAAAATCAAAAATTAGAGCAACGGGAGAACGTGAAATACCCGCTAAACTTATTGGTAATTATGTGATTGAAGAACTTAAAGATTTAGATAAAGTCGCTTATATCCGTTTTGCTTCCGTTTATTTCAGCTTCCATGATATTGAGCAGTTTAGTAACGAAATCGCTAAACTACAACAAAAATAATTACGTTATATGATTAATGATAAAGATCAATTTTATATGCAGCAAGCAATCGAGCTTGCTAAACTTGGACGCTTTACTACTCCTCCCAATCCGAATGTTGGTTGCGTTATTGTTAAAGATGATAAGATAATCGGCAAAGGTTATCATCAAAAAGCTGGGGAGCCTCACGCAGAAGTGAATGCACTAACAATGGCTAGTGATAAGGCTCAAGGAGCAACAGCTTATGTAACACTAGAGCCATGTAGTCATTTTGGTCGAACTCCTCCGTGCGCTGATGCGTTGATTAACTCAGGTATAACTCGTGTTGTTATTGCTATGCAAGACCCTAATCCAAAAGTTGCAGGTAATGGTATTAAACGGTTAAAAGGCGCTGGAATTGAAGTTATTGTTGGTGTTCTAACTGATCAAGCTGAAGCCATTAATAAAGGCTTTTTAAAATGTATGCGCACAGGCATACCCTATGTCCAACTTAAACTCGCTTCCTCGTTAGATGGAAAGATTGCTATGGCATCGGGCGAAAGTAAATGGATAACTTCAAGTGTAGCAAGACAAGATGTTCAACAATTTCGAGCTCAGGCTGGTTGTATTTTGAGTACGCGAGCAACAGTTCAAGTTGATAATGCCAGTTTAACGGTTAGATATAATGAATTACCTAATGAGATCAGAAAATTTTATTCACAAGAAAATATTCGACAACCTGTTCGCATTATCATAGACAGTAAAAATCGATTAACAGGGAATGAAAATATCTTTAGTCAATCAGCTGAAACATGGATAGTGCGAAAGGAAAATATCCCAATTACTCAATCCAACACTAAGCTGATAATTGAATCTTCAGCTCAAAATCATATAAATTTAGTTGAATTATTAAAGCAATTAGGTAAAAATCAAATTAATTCTGTTTGGGTTGAAGCAGGAGCACATCTTGCTGGTGCTTTGATTGAAGAAAATTTAGTTGATGAACTAATAATATATTATGCACCTAAACTGCTAGGTCATAATGCAAAAGATTTATGTGTATTGCCTCATCTAAGAAAATTATCTCTAGCACCCCAATTTAAATTTGAATCTGTAACAGCAATGGGCGATGATTTAAGAATTATTTTAAAAAGAAAGTAAACTTCATTCTTGATGGTAGTTCAATAACCTTATTTTGAATAACATAACGACTTGAAATAATAAAGTGATTGTTAATAAAATAGAAATAAACTCCCATGAATTCACATTATTTTTCTCATGGGATGGTTATATTAGTTTCCTTGAAGAATTGTTAATAGATCTTCTGGTTTTTTAACTGATTGAATTCGCTCTATTGTGTCTTCATCAATCACAGCTCGCGTAAGTTGTCTTAGCACATTTAAATGTTCATTATTTTTAGCTGCTATACCAACTATAACATAAGCAATGTTGTTATCTTCATCCCATCTTATACCTTGTGGATAGTAAATTACTTTTAAACCAGTTTCAATTATACTATTTCGTTTGTCTGTAGTTCCGTGTGGAATAGCAATACCATTACCTAAAAATGTTGAAATTTGTGCATCACGATCTAACATAGCTTGAGTATAATTATCTTTTACTAAACCAGCTTTAATCATATTTTCTGCTACAGTTTGAATTGCTTGTGATTTAGAATAATATCCATCAATAATTAAAATGTCATCGGCTGTTAGTTTAAAATTATTCATTTTATCTCCTTATTAATTGAACATAACAGAATATTAAATAGTAATTTATTTAGGCATTTTCGTCGTTAATTGTCGGTTTTGATGAATACGCAGTAAACCGAATAATATTGCTCCAACTAACGCGCCAGCAAAAATACAACCAACCCATTGAAATGGATTATTAACTAATGGAAGTACTAAAAAACCACCATGTGGTGCTGGTACTTGTATTTGACAAATAAATGTCAATACTGATGCGATAGCGGAAGATAACATCATGATAGGAATGACATGTAATGGATCTTTTGCTGCAAATGGAATGGCCCCTTCGGTGATATGGGTAGCCCCTAAAATATAATTTACTATCCCAGCGGCACGTTCTTCTTCAGTAAAAATCTTATCTCGAAAAATAGTTGTTGCAAAAGCAATAACAAAAGGTGGCACAATACAAGCAGCCGAAACACCAGCCATAAAGTAGAAATTACCTTCACCCAATAACATAGTACCTGTTACATAGGCAGCTTTATTAACAGGTCCACCAAAGTCGAATGAACACATTGATCCAATAACTATTCCGAGCAGAACTGGATTGGCAGTTTGTAATGATTCAAGGAATGATTTCATTGCATTGTTAATGCCTGCTATTGGTCCACCAAGCCAGAACATACCTGATCCAATTACAAATACACCAATTAACGGCATAATAAAAATGGATTTAAGACCTTCAAATGAACGAGGTAGTTCATTAAGTGATTTTTTGACATAAAGCATCAAGTAACCGGCAGCAAAACCAGCTATAATGCCACCTAAAAAACCAGCGCCAGTAATATTGGCTATTAATCCACCAATAAACCCTGCAACCATCGCTGGCCTTCCACTTATGGAGTAAGCAATAAAAGCTGTAAAGATTGGTACCATTATGTTAAATGCTTGTCCACCTATTTTCATTAATAACGCTGCGAACTCATTGTATTGAGCATTATTTGGATCGGCAGAATAGATTCCCCATAAAAATGATAAAGCAATTAAGACACCACCAGCTACTACAAAAGGCAACATGTTTGATACGCCACTCATTAAATGTTTATAAATTTGGCGTCCTATTGACTCTTTTCTTACGAATTGATTTGATGGTGTCGTATTAATCGTGCTATTTTGTTTTCCTTTACGAATGGGAATCATTCCAGAAGTAATTTGTTCTATTAATGTTGTAGCTTTATGAATACCATCTTTAACGGGAACTTCAATAACGGGCAAGCCATCAAACCGATCGGGGTTAATGTCTTTATCAGCTGCGATAATTACACCAATAGCATTGGCAATATCATCATCAGTAATTGCATTGTCAACACCTCCAGCACCATTTGTCTCAACTTTTATCTGTATTCCTGCTTTTTGCGCAGCGCTTTTTAAAGCTTCTTCTGCCATATAAGTGTGGGCAATGCCTGTCGGGCAACCTGTAACGGCTAATATCTTCTTCATAACATTTCCCTTTTATTTAATTTGGATTACGGCTAGTTTTTCCATATAGGAACTGATTTTATTCAGTTGACCTAAGCCATCAGATTCAGCAACGTTAGCACCAGTTGCTGAGGCTTTTTTCATTGCATTCTCAATATGTTTTTGTTCTGGTAACCACTCGCTTAAAAAAGCTGCTAACGATGCATCACCTGCACATGCAGAGCTAACCAGTTTGATTGTAACGGCATCACAAAACCAAATGTGCTGTCCATTTGAAAAATAGAGACCTTTCGATCCCATTGTTAATAAAATATTTTGAGCACCAAATGAATGTACTGTTTCTATAGCAGTAATGACCTGTTTGATTGTTTGAGTTTTCAATCCAAAAATATCATTTAATTCATCATCATTTGGTTTAATTAACAAGGGATGATAAGTGAGTAATTGCTTTAAATTTGGATGGCTGATGTCCAAAATAACTTGTATATTTTGTGTATGACATAATTCCATGATAGATTGATAATAATCAGATTCAATATTATTTGGTAAACTGCCACTAATGACCAAATAACTATTTTTTTCAAGAGTATGGATAATATTTAGCATTTCTGTTTTTTTATTATCTGGAACAAAAGGTCCTTTACTTACCAATTTATATTCTTTTTGCCCATCGTTAATAAAAACATTAATTCGTGTGATATCGTCAATAAAACAAGGTATCGTATGAATTTGCATCTTAGTTAATTCTTCAACGATATATTTGCCAGTAAAACCACCAAAAAATCCTAATGCACACGTCGGTTTGTTAAATGTATGCAAAACTATTGAAACATTGACCGCTTTACCATTTGGACTGTATTTCGTATGTGATGTACGATTAACCGAATATGGAATTAACTCTTGGCAATGTATATTCATATCAATTGCAGTATTAAGTGTTAATGTATAGATCATTATTTTGGCCTCTATAATTTACCTGCACATCCACAAGTAGTAATAATTTTTTCAATAATCTTTTTCATTGCCGCTTTTGCTGGTTTCATATAATCACGAGGATCGTTAGCATCAGAGTGCTCAATAAAATAGTGTTTTAATGCATCAGAAAAAGCGATTTTCAATTCTGTTGCTACATTGACTTTACAAATACCTCGTTTAATACATTCACGAACATCTTTATCAGGAACACCTGAAGCACCATGTAATACCAATGGAATATCTATCATTGAACGGATCTCTGATAAACGCTCAAAGTCAAGTTTTGGTTCAGATTTATAAAGTCCATGAGCTGTACCTATTGCAATTGCGAGTGAATCTATTCCCGTCCTTTCAATAAAATCGACTGCTTGTTTTGGATTTGTATATAAGGCATCTTTAGCATCTACCATTAAATCATCTTCTACACCACCAAGACGCCCTAGTTCTGCTTCAACACTGACATCATAACGGTGAGCATATTCAACAACTTGTTTTACGATGGCAATATTCTTTCCGAAAGGAAAGTGTGAACCATCGATCATTACCGATCTTATACCAGCATTAATTTTGTAAGCGATATCGTTATATTCTTCATGATGATCTAAATGAATTGCTAAAGGAATGTTGTATTTTTTCGATAATTCTTCAGCAATGGCGATAATATTTTCTGTACCAGCATAACTATAAGTACCAGGTGTTCCAGCTAAAATAACTGGTGACTGTAATTCAGAAACTGTTTCTACAACGACTTGTATGGTTTCTAAATTATGGATATTAAAGGCAGGAACGGCATAATGTTCTTTTTGTGCTTTTTTTAACATATTGTGAGTGGAAATGATAGACATGTGTTTTCTCCTTAAATTTGCATAAATTACCAAACATAATAACTTTTTAATTGAAAGGTATTAATAAAAATTATGCTTGCAAAACGAAAGTTATACTAGTGTTAATAGAGTGAGAAAGATCACAAAAATGGATTTTAATATTCAAAAAATAATAAATTTGTTGCTAAAGTTTAATTTTAGCGGTTAACTACTCATCAGCTATATCAGGTTGTAAAAACAATATAATCTTTCTTAATCCTTTTAAAAGGATTAAGTAATTATTGGAGCAATTAATATTGACCACTAGTAGGATAAATTTTATTATCTTCGCTTTAATAATTATCAGTTATATAGGAAATAAAATTTGGCTAGAGCGTCTTCAGCCCTACTAAAACGTCGATTAGATATTGCCCAAATCGTACGTAAGCAAGGTGAAGTAAAAGTGGATGAGTTATCTGACATGCTTCGGGTCTCGAATGTTACTATTCGACAAGATTTAACTTATTTAGAACAACAAGGATATTTAAAACGTTCTTTTGGAGGAGCGATTTATATTTCTCCAGAAAATTTGATTAATCATACAAATATTGAACCACCAAATTGTATTAATATAGGTATAGAGGGTGGTGAAATAGATTTAGTAAAAAATTGTTTAAATTATATTAATGATGGTGATACTGTTTTTTTAAGTCATGGTAATTCAATTCGAAAACTGATCCCTTTTTTGCATAATAAGAAGTCATTAAGATTGATTATGAATGACATTAGGAATGCTCAATTAGTTAGAGAATTTTCTGATGCAGAAGTTATTCTTATTGGAGGGATTTTACAAGATGGAAATACGCTCCAAAATAGTAATACATTAACTCCTATCCTTAACCAATTTCATATTTCGCATTTTATTTTTGAACTAGCAGCTATCAATGCTCATAATCAATTGATGATTGAAAATAGTGAACAACAAAATACTTATCAACAGATATTTAAAAATGCTGATCATACCATTGGTATTATGCCTCAGCGATTTTTATTATCTGATAATTATAGTATTGGAAAATTAAAACATCTGGATGTTGTAATATTATCAAAACCAGCTGTTACTGAATATCATCAACAATTATTAGATTCAGATTTTAAGCAACGTGCTATAAACAAATACTGCATAACTTATCATAATTCAAAGGTAACTTAATATGCAATTTAAAATTTGTACTATTGGAGAATTGCTTGTTGAGTTTTTAGCAAAGCGGCAAAATCAACGTTTTGATCAAACAGGTGAATTTGTTGGACCTTTCCCAAGTGGCGCTCCAGCAATATTTGCTGATCAAGTGGCAAAATTAGGTTTTTCTGTCGTTTTTTTTAGCTGTATCGGTAAAGATCCCTTTGGTAATATGTGTATTAAGCGGCTTAAGCAAGATGGGGTTATTATTGATGGTATTACAACTCATAATAAGGCTAATACGGGTAGTGCCTTTGTAACTTATAAAGGCTCAAATGATAGGGACTTTATTTTCAATATTCCTAATAGTGCATGTGGTTTACTCTCTTTCAATCATATCAATGAAAACTTATTAAAAGACTGTAATCATTTGCATGTTATGGGATCATCATTATATTCTTTTCGTGCAATTGATGCGATGCGTAAAGCAATTGATATTATTAAAAGTAAGGGGGGGACAATTTCGTTCGATCCTAATTTACGAAAAGAGATGTTTAATATTCAAGAGATGGAGCAATCTTTTGACTATATTATGGACTATACTGATATATTTTTACCAAGTGAGGGCGAAGTAAGCTATTTTGCTAATAGTGACGATGAAAGTGAAGAGCAAACAATGTTGTCATTACTCAATAAAGGTATTAAGCACATTGTAGTAAAAAAAGGGCGTAAAGGTGCAAATTATTATGGATATGATGATAACAATAATTTATTAACTTTGCATGTAGACGGTTTTAATACAAACCCAGTTGATCCAACAGGAGCAGGAGATTGTTTTGGTGCGACATTTATCAGTCTGATGTTGGCTGGTTATTCGGTCAAGAATGCATTGCAATATGCTAATGCTAGTGGTGCGTTAGCTGTATCGAAAACAGGTCCAATGGAAGGAACTTCTACATTGACTCAATTAAAACAATTTATAGCTCAGTATAAACATTAAATAATAATATTACGCTATTATTCAACTAGAAACGTGAATGAAAAAAATCCCAATAACAAAGTTATTGGGAAAACATAAGGAATAGGAAAACAATGAAATAAATGCATTGTCGGGCGTAAGTATGCACTTTTTTTCCTAAAATGTATGTAAAAATAACTAAATTATTAATTAAATGGTTAGTATTAATATCGTTAAATAAATGTAAACCATGATTCTTCTATTAATAAATTAATATTTATCCTATAATTATCTATAGGAATATTTCTAATAAAGAATTTAAAAACAGCTTTCCCCGTTCGGTTACTTGCCAACCTAGTGCATTTTCAATTAAATAATTTTGTTCAATAGCAAGATTAATTTGTTTGTTTACAGTTTTTAGCGGCAAGAAAGTTCGTTGTTCAAATTCGTGTTTAGGCACAATTTCAAATAACCGAAAACGATTCATAAAAAATTCAAACGGTAATTCTTCTTGTGTAACAGTATAAGATCTATCTAAATACCGTCCTTCTAGATACCCTTTAGGGTGACGTGTTTTTATTGTACGGATAATCTCGCCATTCGAGCTCGTAATTTTACCATGTGCTCCACAACCAATACCTAAATAATCACCGAAACGCCAATAATTTAAATTATGTTGACATTGAAAATCTGGTTTTGCATAAGCTGATGTTTCATATTGTAGATATCCATGATCAGCTAATAATTGATGACCTTGTTGATAAATTTCCCATAGATTATCATCTTCCGGTAATATTGGTGGTTTAGAACCAAATAATGTATTGGGCTCTATAGTTAATTGATACCAAGATAAATGAGGTGGAGCAATCTTAATTGCTTGTTTTAAATCATATAAAGCATCATTAACTCTTTGATTAGGCAAACCGTGCATTAAATCTAAATTAAAGCTACGTAAATTTAGATTGTGAGCAAGAGTTCCTGCATTTATGGCTTCTTCTGGATTATGTATACGTCCTAAATTTTTTAGTTTATCGGCTTGAAAACTTTGAATCCCTATTGAAATTCTGTTAACTCCTGCTTGTTGGTAACCATTAAATCTGTCCACATCAACAGAATTTGGATTAGCTTCAATTGTAATTTCTGCATCCTTATTTACAGGAATTATTTGGTTAACTTTTGTCAAAAGATTAGAAATTAATTCAGCGGAAAATAGACTTGGTGTGCCACCACCAATGAAAATTGAGTGAATTGAACGATCTGAACAAAGAACAGCATCTTGTTGCAGATCTTTAATTAAATTATCGATATATGCTGCATAATCTGGGATTTTTTTCACAGTATGTGAATTAAAATCACAATAAGGGCATTTATGCACACACCACGGCATATGAATATATAGGCTTATTGGGATTTTATACTGTAACATACAAATTTCCTGAAATTTTTTGACAAATGATAAATGATGACTTAATGAGTGCGGGTATATTACTCTAAATAACTGAAAAAATCTTATTTACATTTATATCGTTTTTATAATGTGCTCAAAAAGCGTAAAATCAATACTAGTATTTAAATTCATTTTTTATGACATTGATCGTCGATCAAGTTAAATATAGGAGTCAATATGAATATTTATAAACAAATTTTAACTAGTACTACAGAATCAAAGTTATTAACCTCATCAGTTAAACAAATAAAATTTGGTGAATTGCCTATTTTAGTTATTCAACATAATCGTTGTTGTGCTGCTGTTAGTCTGCAAGGCGCTCATTTATTATTCTGGCAACCTTCAACAGAGCAGACACCTGTTATTTGGTTAAGTAAACAATCAAAATTTGAA
This sequence comes from Gilliamella sp. B2828, assembly GCF_026537125.1. Taxonomy (NCBI): domain Bacteria; kingdom Pseudomonadati; phylum Pseudomonadota; class Gammaproteobacteria; order Orbales; family Orbaceae; genus Gilliamella; species Gilliamella sp. B2828. The sequence goes on along the minus strand of NZ_JAFNMU010000002.1, from coordinate 145,028 downwards.
AAAGGCGTTGCAATTCGTGGTGGTGTACCAGTTTGTTGGCCTTGGTTTGGAGCTTCAAGAACTCCTTCTCATGGCTTTGCTCGCCTTGTTCAATGGACTCTAGATTCATGTAATGAAGATGATAATGGCGTTAATCTTGTTTTGGTACTCTCCCAAAATCAACAAACAAAATCTTATTTTGACAAACCTTTTAATGTGTCTTTAAAGATTCATTTAGGTAAAACTTGTGAAGTGACTTTGAACTGTACAGGTGACTTTGAAGCAACCAGTGCACTGCATACTTATTTTAGTATTGATAATATTAGTCATGTTATTGTTAAGGGATTAGGTGAAACTTATCAAGAACGACTTGTTGTTGAAAATAAACCCGTTACTGTTGGTCACATGACTTTTAATCAAGAAGTTGATCGTATTTATACAAATGCTAATACTGAAATAACTATTAATGATAATGTTCGAACTGTTAAACTTACCACTACTGATGCAAGTGATGTGGTTACTTGGAATCCATGGATAGATAAATCTAAAGCAATGTCTGATTTTGGTGATGAGGAATATAGATATATGGTTTGTGTTGAAGCAGGGCGTATCAATAAACCATTAAAATTGTCACTAAATAAACAGTCGACTTATGGTTTCAAGATAGAATTGATTTAATCATTTTTATTCTAGCTGTATACGCGATCAATATTATACTAAGACAATAGTATTATTTGATTGCGTTTAATTGGATAAAACTTTATAATCGCTAGCGCTTTTTTTAAAGCACCTATTTTATAGCCAACTACTGGGTCGCCTGTAATTGGTTTTTATTTTAAAACAATTAAGAGAAATAAAAATGTTTAAATTTAAAGCAGAAGTTAGAAAAGTGCATGGTAAGGGTGCGAGCCGCCGCCTGCGTCACGCTGGTCAATTCCCAGCTATTATTTATGGTGGAACTGAACCTGCAATCTCTGTTGTGCTTGATCACAACCAAATCTTTAATATGCAAGAAAAACCAGAATTTTATTCTGAAGTTTTAACCCTTGAAGTTGACGGTAAAGCGGTTAAAGCGAAAGTGCAAGCAGTACAACGCCACCCATTCAAGCCAAAACTAGTCCATATGGATTTTGTACGCGTATAATTATATTTTAATTGGATATTATCCAATCAAAGATTTAAAATAAAGGTCACCTTCATGGTGACCTTTTATTTTAGAAAAATAAGGCAAATGCCTATTATTATGGTTTACCCCATTAACTAGGTATACATAGGTAATACAACAGAATAGAATAAATCATATTCTACTATCTTAGGAGAGAACCATGTCTGATATCCCAGCTTGCGATTTAGTTATTTTCGGTGCTAAAGGGGATTTGACAAGACGCAAATTATTACCGTCTTTATATCAATTAGAAAAATATGGAAAATTGCCAAAACAGACCAAAATTTTAGGTGTTGGACGTGCAGAATGGGATCATGCTGCTTATGTTGAAGTTGCTAAAGATGCATTAACCACCTTTATGTCAGAACCATTGGATGATAATATTTGGCAAAGATTTAGCCAACGGCTTAACTTCCATAAATTGGATGTTAATAATCTTTCTGGTTTTAAAGAGCTTAAAAATAAACTTGATCAAACTCGACCAACTATTTTTTATTTTGCGATGCATCCGGGCGCTTTTGGTACTATTTGTCGAGGTCTAGCTGAAGCTGGATTAAATCAAGATCAGAATCGAATCGTGATGGAAAAACCACTTGGTACTGATCTGCAATCATCTCGTGAAATCAATGATTCAGTAGCAAAATATTTCAGTGAATCACAAGTTTATCGTATTGACCATTATTTAGGTAAAGAATCAGTTCTAAATCTATTAGCATTACGTTTTGCTAATCCATTGTTTGCCTCATTTTGGGATAGAAATTCGATCGATCATGTAGAAATAACGGTAGCTGAACAAGTTGGCATTGAAGGTCGATGGGGATATTTTGATAAAGCTGGACAAATGCGTGATATGGTGCAAAATCATTTATTACAAATTTTAACTATGATCGCGATGTCGCCTCCAGCTAATCTAGAAGATAATAGCCTACGTAATGAAAAAATAGCAGTGCTTGATGCACTTAGACCAATAAATAAAACCAACATTCGTGAGAAAGTTGTACGAGGTCAATATACAGCAGGATTTGTAAATGGTATTAATGTACCGGGTTATTTAGAAGAAGATGGGGCAAACAAAGAAAGTGATACTGAAACATTTGTAGCCATTCGTGTTGATATTGATAACTGGCGCTGGGCTGGTGTACCTTTTTATTTGCGTACAGGTAAACGTTTACCAAGCAAATGTTCCGAAGTCGTTGTTTATTTTAAACCATTACCACTTAATTTATTTAATGAATCTTATCCAGAGCTACCACAAAATAAATTAACTATTCGGTTGCAACCCGATGAAGGAATGGATATTGAAATTTTAAATAAAGTTCCTGGATTAGATAGTACACATACATTACAAACAACTAAGCTTGATCTGAGTTTTAATGAAACTTTTCATCAACATCGAGCCGATGCTTATGAACGATTATTACTTGAGGTTATGCGTGGACGACAAGCACTATTTGTCCATCGTGATGAAGTCGAAGCAGCATGGAAATGGGTTGATTCAATTATTAGCGCTTGGGAATCAGATAAAGAGTCACCAAAAACTTATCAGGCAGGTACATGGGGCCCGGTTGCATCGGTTGCCTTAATCACTAAAGATGGGTATTCATGGCATGAATTTGAATAAAGGAAAATTAAATATGTTTACGTTAAACAAATATGAAAATAGTCAGTTTTTGATTGAAGATTTAACCTCACATATTGTTAATGCTTTAAAACAAGCAATTGAAAAAAAAGGTCATGCTTCTATTGCTGTTTCTGGAGGTAAAACGCCTATTCCATTATTTAACTTACTTAGTCAACAAGATCTAGAATGGAATCGAGTTTTTATCACGTTAGTTGATGATAGATGGGTTGATGATACTGATAATGCTAGTAATGAAAAGTTAGTCATGACCTATTTGTTACAAAATAAAGCAAAATTAGCTAATTTTATAGGACTGAAAAATAGTTATGATAATCCATTTGATGGTGCTGAACTTACTGACGAAACTTTAAATAAAGTACCAATGCCTTTTGATGTAATCATTTTAGGTATGGGAGAAGATGGTCATACAGCATCATTATTCCCTGGTGCAGCTAATTTGCAATTGGGCTTAGATATGAAATCAGGACGAAAGGTTGTTGGTATGACTCCTTTAACAGCCCCTCTTGATCGTATTACTCTGACTTTGCCGACTATTTTAAATAGTACAAATATCTATTTGCTTTTAGTTGGAGAAAGTAAAATGGCAGTATTAGAGCAAGCAGAAAATGGTGATGATGTTAATCAAATGCCAATTCGAGCTATTCTACATCAAAATAAAGTTAAAGTAACTGGATTTTGGTCAGCTTGCTAAATGATATAAATTAGCCGACATTTGTCGGCTAATGATTTTTAAATAAATTAATTAATTTGTTGTAAAATTTCATTAATTCCTGTCGTTACTAATTCAAAAAATTTCTACTCATATAAATCTATATCATTAATCAATGTGTAATTTTTATGGTCAAAGGTAGTAGCATCATGTGAATTTTATTTTTAACACTCTGTTATTATTTAAAATAATAACTTTTGTGATTTTTGGCTTATTTATATTAAAAATAAAAAAAACTGTACTATTAAACAATTAGAAATTAATTAATTAAATGCCTATTAATTTTGTAACTTTTGTGGTAAAAAGTGGGGTTAAGTGGCAAGAAAGTCATAATTATTTAACCAATTGATTATTAACAAATAAAAAATAATTAAAATTTATTACTAACGGTGCTTTTATGTTCAGCGGTGCAACTTCAGTCACTTTAGATAGTAAAGGGCGAATGGCTATCCCTACTCGCTACCGTGAATTTTTGTCTGAAGGTATGGTTTGTACTATTGGATTATATCATTCTTGTCTTACCCTTTACTCCATGTCTGAATGGAAAAGAATCGAGCAACAACTTTCAACACTATCAACAGTGGTTGAGGCTGAACGTAGAGTTAAACGGTTATTATTAGGTTATGCAATTGAGTGTCCAATGGATAATTCAGGTAGAATTTTGTTACCGCCAACGTTACGTGCATATGCCAAATTAGAAAAACATATCATGTTTGTTGGACAATCTAATAAATTCGAGATTTGGGATGAAGTAATATGGTATCAACAAATTAGTGAAGATATCGCTGCATTACCATCCGATATTGCTAATTTATCTGATAATTTGAAAAGTTTAACTATTTAACAAAGAGTAAAAAAATTAATGAGCTATCAACATACAACAGTTTTATTAGGTGAAGCTGTAACAGCATTGAATATAAAAAAAAACGGCATTTATGTTGATGGAACTTTCGGCCGAGGTGGACATTCTCGACTGATACTTGAACAACTTGGCGAACAAGGAAAGTTAATTGCTATAGATCGTGACGCTTTAGCACAACAAGCCGCAACAGAAATAAAAGATCCGCGGTTTACGTTTATTCGAGGAGAATTTTCTAATGTTTATCAATATATTGATAATTTAGGATTACTCGGTAAAGTTGATGGTTTTTTATTAGATCTTGGTGTCTCATCACCTCAATTAGATGATCCACAAAGGGGATTTTCTTTTATGCGTGATGGCCCTTTAGATATGAGAATGAATAGCCATAGAGGTATGACTGCGAGTGAATGGTTATTGAGTAGCGATGAAAGCAATATTGCTTGGGTACTAAAAACATTTGGTGAGGAAAAGTTCGCTAAGCGTATTGCACGGGCCATAGTTGAACAAAATAAAATTTCACCAATAACCCGAACTTTAGAGTTGGCGAATTTAATTGAACTAGCCACACCTAAAAAAGATAAATATAAACATCCTGCAACTCGAAGTTTTCAAGCAATACGCATTTATATCAATAGTGAATTGGAAGAAGTTGAGCAGGCACTAAATAGTAGTTTATCAGTACTTGCTGACCAAGGCCGATTAGCAATAATTAGTTTTCATTCTTTAGAAGATAGAATAGTTAAACAATTTATTAATAAAAACAGTAAAGGACCAGAACTCCCTGCTGGATTACCACTAACAGAACAACAAATTAAACAATATGGTCGGGCTAAATTGAAAACACTTGGCAAAGTTAAACCAAGTGATGATGAGATTAACCACAACCCTCGTTCACGAAGTGCAATATTAAGGGTAGCTGAAAGGAAAAATGAACGGTAATCAAAATAATGATTTTGATAACTTATATGCAGAAATTGATAGCCAAAAAAGGCCAAGAAAGAGTCTATTTGGTCTAATTATTGGTGATCTCATTGAGTATCAAAAATTTTCATTACTATTACTAGTTCTTATAATTTTGTCTGCTGGATGTGTATTAATCACAACTCAGCAGGTTCGTAAGCAGCTATCTGAACGTGAACAACTTCTATTAGAGCAAGATGTATTAGAAAGTGAATGGCGTAATTTAGTCATTGAAGAAAATGTACTTGCAGATCCAAAACGTGTTGAATACAGAGCAAAAAATGAATTAGGTATGTCTTACGTGACACCGCAAAATGAAACCGTTATTGTGATAAAGAGTAAATAATGAAACCTGTTATAAAAAATAATAAAGATAAATCTAAAAAGGTTTTAAAGACAAATAAAGTAAATAAACTGAATAATAAAAAACAGTTTTTTACTCCTAATCGTTTCTATGTTGTATATGGTTTTATTATTTTTGCTATTGTTTGTTTAATTATCCGAATGGCAATTTTGCAAATCATTGAACCAGATAAACTTATTGCTGAAGGTGATAAGCGATCCATTCGTCATCAAGAGATGGATGCTCCAAGAGCCATGATTACCGATCGTAATGGGCGAGCATTAGCTGTTAGCGTACCAATGTTTGATGTTTGGGCTGATCCAAAAATTGTTGTGCAAAAAGGCGGTGTAAAAGCTACTGATATAAGGTGGCAAGGATTAGCAAAAATTCTTAATATTCCGATGTCAACGCTTGAGCAAAAATTGAGTAATCCGTCTATGCGTTTTGTTTATTTATCTAAACAGATAACGCCGACAATTTCGAATTATTTAAAACAATTAAAATTGCCAGGGATTTCATTTGCAAAAACTTCAAAACGATACTATCCGGCAGCAGAGAACGTTGCTCAACTTATTGGTTTAACTGATATCGATGAAAATGGTACAGAAAAAGGCGCTGAAGGTATCGAGAAAACTTTTAATAAATGGTTAACGGGTGAATCAGGGCAAAGAGTTATTAGACGTGACAGAGTAGGGCGCGTTATTGAAGAAATAGAACGAACCGAAAGTGAAGCAGCAGAAGATTTAATATTAAGTATTGATGAAAGGTTACAATCTTTAGTTTATAGCGAGCTTAGTCAAGCTGTTACATTTAATCAAGCAGACAGTGGTACTGCAGTTTTAATTGACGTACATACCGGAGAGATTTTAGCGATGGCAACTAGTCCATCTTATAATCCTAATAATCGCTCATCAATTGATTATAATTTGCTGCGTAACCGTGCTGTAACAGATGCATTTGAACCGGGTTCTACTGTAAAACCTCTAGTTGTTATGGCTGCGTTAGAGAAGAAAATCGCGGATTTGAATACCATTATTGATACTAGACCTTTTTTAGTCAATCGTTATGAGATTAAAGATGTGTCATATCAAAAATCATTAAATTTAGCAGGAATTTTGGAAAAATCGAGTAACGTTGGCGTGAGTAAATTAGCTTTGCAAATGCAGTCTAGCGAACTTGTTGAGTATTATAGTCGTTTTGGCTTAGGGCAAACAACAGGACTTGGATTAGGTGGAGAAGTTAATGGGTCAATAGCCGCAGAGCGAACCAGAAAATGGGCTGATATTGAAAGAGCAACTTTCGCCTTTGGATATGGATTAAGTGTGACACCACTACAGTTAGCAAGAGCCTATGCAACTATTGGTAGTTATGGAATTTATCGACCTGTTTCTATTTTAAAAGTAAATACCCAAGTCGATGGTCAGCGAGTTGTGCCAGAAAAAATAGCTAAAATAGTAGTTCAACTAATGGAAGCTGTAGCTGTTTCAGGTGGTGGAGCAAAAGCCTCCGTACCTGGTTATAGTGTCGGGGTTAAAACAGGCACAGCTAAAAAATTATCGAGTGGACGCTATGTTAATCAATATTTAGCGTACACAGCAGGGATTGCACCAGCAACAAGGCCAAAATATTCGTTGGTCGTTATAATTGATAATCCGAAAGCTGGTCAATATTACGGAGGTTCGGTTTCTGCTCCAGTTTTTAGTCGCATTATGGGGGGAGTACTTAGAACTATGAATGTTAAACCAGATCGGCAAATTGACGGTCAAACGATTATTTATTAATAGGTGGTAAATGATGGCTACAAGCACATTTAAATCATTATTTAAATTATTAGGAGGACAACACACTCAAAAATTAAATGATTTCCCGCTTAATAATTTGCAAATTGATAGTCGCAAAGTGAAAAAAAATGATGTATTTGTTGCTATCAAAGGTTATTCAGTTGATGGACGAAAATTTATTCCTCAAGCTATTACAGCGGGCGCTGTTGTTGTTTTAATTGAAACTTATAGGAAATCGAATGATTTAAAAATTGATTATTTGAAGAAAGATGATCAATCGCTTATACCACAGATAAGTGTTTTTCAACTTTCACAGCGTTTATCCGCTATTGCAAATGATTTTTATCATTCTCCATCAAAAAAATTAACGGTTATTGGTGTGACAGGTACAAATGGAAAAACAACAATTACGCAGCTTATTGCTCAATGTACAACACTTCTTAATGACAAAACAGCTATTTTAGGTACCATCGGAAATGGAATCTATAATCATCTAAAACCATCAGTTAATACAACGGCATCCGCTATAGATGTTCAATCATTATTAGCTGATTTTGTAAAAAAACATGTCAAAGTTTTGGCGATGGAAATTTCATCTCATGGATTAGTAATGAATCGAGTGAAAGGTTTGAATTGTGCAGCAACGGTATTTACTAATTTAAGTCGTGATCATCTTGATTATCATAAAACCATGAGTAAATATGCTAAAGCAAAATGGTCATTATTCAATCCTGATGAAAAAGAAAAGCAAGTTTCAAATTCAGGTAAGTCAATCATTAACTATGATGACAAATATGGTAAACGTTGGATTGATAAGCTTTTAGAAGTAACAGCTGTGTCTTGTCAGCCTAAATCTTTAAAACGCTTAAAAGCATTAAATATCCCTTACGTTGGTGTATCTATGATCGAATATCACGATAAAGGTGCCAAAATTCATATGGAATCAACTTGGGGTAATGCCATTATTAACAGTCGATTATTAGGTGAATTTAATGTGTCTAACATTTTGCTATCTATAGCAACATTATTAACGCTTGATTATCCATTTTTTGCAGTAATTAATATGGCATCTTTTCTTAAACCAATCTGTGGACGAATGGAAGTCATACATTCAAACAATAATCCAACAATTATTGTTGATTATGCTCATACTCCTGATGCGCTACAAAAAGCATTACAAGCAAGTCGAATTCATTGTAAAGGAACTTTATGGGTAATTTTTGGTTGTGGTGGAGACAGGGATGTAGGGAAAAGGCCTTTAATGGCTGAAATAGCCGAGCAATTTGCTGACAAAGTAGTATTAACTAATGATAATCCTCGCACCGAAGATGAAATGAATATCATTCGGGATATAGAACAAGGTTTTTATAATAATCAAGAAACACAAGTGATTACAGATAGAAAACAAGCTATTATGCAAACAATTGCACAAGCAAAAGCGAATGATGTGATTTTAATTGCAGGAAAAGGTCATGAGGACTATCAAATTATTGGTAAAACGAAGTACCACTATTCAGATCAGGAAACAGTCAGACAGTTATTAGGAATTGAGAATCAATTATGATCCCATTAAGTATTGAAAAAATAAAGCAAGTGATCAATGGAAAATCTTATTATATAGATAATGAGAATAGGGTAGTTGAGGCTATTAGTACCGATTCGCGAAAAATTTCTAATATGTCTGTATTTATTGCACTTATTGGTGATAATTTTGATGGTCATGAATTTGTCGATCAAGCTATAAAAAATGGTGCTATTGCGGTGATAGTTAATCATAAAATTGATAGTGAAATACCACAAATTATTGTAAGCAATACTCATTTGGCTTTGAGTAAAATAGCTGCATATATTCGCCAACAAAGCAAAGCAAAAATTGTAGCACTTACTGGTTCTTCTGGTAAGACATCAGTTAAAGAAATGATCGCTTCTATTTTACAAAATTGCGGACAAACGCTTTATACACAAGGTAATTTTAATAATGATATTGGTGTACCATTAACGCTATTTCGTTTAACTCGGCAAGATCAGTTTGCCGTTATAGAATTAGGCGCTAATCATATCGGTGAAATTGCTTATACAACCAATATTGTTAAACCTCAAAGTGCTTTAATTAATAATATTTCTGAGGCGCATCTTGAAGGTTTTGGTTCGATCGAAGGTGTTGCAATAGCTAAAGGTGAGATTTTTCGGGGGTTATCCAATGATGGTATTGCAATTATTAATTTGGATAGTTGCAGTGATAAATGGTTTACTCAATTAACAAATAAAACTGTCTGGACTTTTTCTTTGAATAATTCGTCGGCAGACTTTTATGCTAGTAATATTCAACTTTCTGAATATACAAGATTTATTTTACATTCCCCTCATGGCGAATGCGAAATTATATTACCATTAATTGGAGAGCATAATATTTCTAATGCTATTGCAGCTTCAGCTTTAGCTATTTCGGTTGGTGCCAATTTTGAACAAGTAGTTAAAGGCTTATCTACTTTGAACCCAGTGAAAGGTCGGTTATTTCCAATAAAATTAAATCGAACTCAACTAATTTTAGATGATACTTATAATGCCAATGTTGGTTCAATGTCTGCTGCGCTCAAAGTTTTAGCAAAGCAGCAAGGATATCGAGTATTTGTTGTTGGTGATATGGCTGAACTTGGCAGTGAGGCAGAAAAATATCACCAAAAAATAGGCGAGATAGCTAAACAAGAGCAAATTGATTGTGTAGTAAGTGTTGGTATACTTAGTCAGGCTATCAGTGAGTTTAGTGGTGTAGGACACCATTTTAGTAATAAACAAGATGCAGTTAGCTATTTGCTAACTTTACTACGTCAGTATCCAAAATTAACTATGCTTGTTAAAGGGTCGCGTAGTGCAAAAATGGAAGAACTCATCGAAAAAATATATATTAAACAATAGTGAGTCAGGATAAAAATTATGTTGGTTTTATTATCAGAATATTTGGTTAAATATTTTACTTTTTTTCATGTTATCTCTTATTTAACGGTAAGAGCTATTTTAGGTTTATTAACTTCATTAGCTATTTCGTTAATTATGGGACAAAAAGTCATTGATTGGTTGCAAAAATTACAAATTGGTCAAGTTATTCGTAATGATGGTCCAGAATCTCATTTAAGTAAAAAAGGCACTCCAACTATGGGAGGAATTTTAATTTTAGCCTCTATTTTGTTATCCGTATTTCTATGGGCCGATCTTCGCAATCCTTATGTTTGGATATCATTATTTGTATTAATTGGTTACGGAATAATTGGCTTTGCTGATGATTATTTAAAAGTCATTCGTAAAAATAGTGCAGGGTTGATTGCAAGATGGAAGTATTTTTGGCAATCGTCAATTGCCTTAGTTGTAGCTTTTGGTCTTTATGCTTATGGTAAAAATAGCTCAGTTACAGTGCTCGTAGTACCATTTTTTAAAGATGTCATGCCACAATTAGGTATATGTTTTATTTTACTTACTTATTTTGTCATCGTAGGCGCTGGTAATGCCGTTAATTTAACAGATGGACTCGACGGACTTGCGATTATGCCAACGGTATTTGTTGCAGCTGGATTTGCACTGGTTTCTTGGGCAACAGGTAATGTCAATTTTGCTGCTTATTTACATATTCCGTATATAAAATTTAGTGGTGAGTTAATGATTATTTGTACCGCTATTATTGGTGCTGGGCTAGGTTTCTTATGGTTTAACACCTACCCCGCGATGGTATTTATGGGAGATGTTGGTTCATTAGCTTTAGGTGGAGTCTTTGGCATTATCTCTGTTTTACTAAGGCAAGAATTTTTATTACTGATAATGGGCGGTATTTTTGTTATTGAAACTTTATCGGTTATATTGCAAGTGGGTTCCTTTAAATTACGGGGAAAAAGAATATTTCGTATGGCACCCATTCATCATCACTATGAATTAAAAGGTTGGCCAGAACCTCGTGTAATTGTGCGGTTTTGGATAATCTCATTAATGTTAGTTGTAATTGGCTTATTAACTTTGAAATTACGTTAATAAAAATATCAGGATTAAATTATGGTTAACTATCAGGGCAAAAATATTGTTATTATTGGATTAGGCATCACAGGTTTATCTTGTGTTGATTATTTTCTTGCTCAAAATGTTATTCCTAAAGTCATTGATACCCGTCTAAAACCGCAAGGATTAGAACAATTAGATGATCGCATTGATTATCATTTAGGGGCATTAAAAATTGATTGGCTATTAGCTGCTGATTTAATTATTGTCAGTCCTGGTATTGCCCTATCCTCACCTGAATTGAAACAAGCATCTCACAAAGGTATTGAAATTATAGGCGATATTGAGCTGTTTTGTCGTGAAGTGAATCAACAAGAAAATAAAAAAATTGTTGCAATTACTGGTGCGAATGGAAAAACGACAGTGACAACTTTAGTTGGTGAAATTGTTAAGTCTGCAGGTATTAAAGTTGGTGTTGGAGGTAATATTGGTGAACCAGCATTATCTTTATTAAATCAAGATTGTGAAGTATATGTACTTGAACTATCTAGTTTTCAATTAGAAACAACAAATAGTCTAAAAGCCACAGTCGCTACAATTTTAAATATATCCGAAGATCATATGGATCGTTATCCATTAGGTCTAAAGCAATATACAGCGGCTAAACAACGGATTTATCATAATGCGAGATATTGCATAATTAACCATGATGATCAATTAACTGTACCATTATCTAAACATCATCATACAGTTTCATTTGGATTAAAAGAAGGTGATTACCATTTAGATGAGCTATGTGAATATTTAATTGCTCAAAATCACCCCGTACTGTCAACTCAAGATATGAAACTAATAGGTTGTCATAACTATCTTAATGCTTTGGCTGCATTAGCTATTTCCGATAAATTAAATATAGATAGGCAGTTAAGCTTAGTTACAATTATGACATTTCAAGGTTTACCGCATCGTTTTGAGTTGGTTTTAGAACAAAATGGTGTGAAATGGATTAATGATTCTAAAGCAACGAATGTTGGTAGTACTGAAGCCGCATTGAAAAGTGTTGTCTGTCATGGAAAATTATATTTATTATTAGGTGGGGATGGAAAATCAGCTGATTTTTCTCCTTTAATTCCTTATTTACAAGATAAAAATCTTGAAATTTTTTGTTTTGGTCGAGATCGTAATTTACTTGCTGAATTAGCGCCTAATTTATCTACCGTTATAGAAACGATGACAGATGCTATGCAAATTATAGCTCGGAAAGTACTATCAAGAGATGTAGTCTTGCTTTCCCCTGCTTGTGCAAGTTTGGATCAGTTTAGAAATTATATTGAGCGAGGAAATCTCTTTGCCTATCTTGCCAAGCAATATGTTCTAAGGAGTGAAAAATGACACTTTTAGGAATAAAAAAACAAGTTAATCCTAATATACCATTTGATAATTCATTACTTTGGATAATCCTTAGTTTAATGGTATTTGGTTTGATAATGGTCACATCAGCGTCAATGTCATTTAGTGAAAGCGATCCTTTTTTTTATACACGGCGAGAACTGATTCAGATAACAATTTCATTGTTATTGATGATTATTACTTTATATATTCCTATGCAACGATGGCAACAATTTGGATCTGCATTATTAATTGTTGCCATTATAATGTTAATTGCAGTTTTAGGTATAGGTTCTTCAATCAATGGTGCTTCAAGATGGATTCCGTTAGGTGTTTTTAATTTTCAACCAGCGGAGTTAGCTAAATTATCCCTTTTTATCTTTTTAGCAGGGTATTTATCAAGAAAATCTGATGAAGTCCAAAATCGATTTTGGGGATTTTTTAAACCTATGGTTGTAATGACAGTTCTTTCTATTTTGTTACTCAAACAACCTGATTTAGGGACAGTTATTGTATTATTTATGGTGACAATCGGCATATTATTTATAGCTGGAGCTCAATTGTGGCAATTTATTGCTATTTTATTAACTGGTGTTGGTGCTGTAATTTGTTTGATATTGTTTGAAGCTTATCGTTTAACTCGTTTATTAACCTTCCTTGATCCTTGGCAAGATGCGACAGGTTCGGGATATCAGTTAGTTGCATCATTAATGGCAATCGGTAGTGGTGGTATCACCGGTCAAGGAATGGGTAATTCAATTCTTAAATTAGGCTATTTACCAGAATGTCATACTGATTTTATTTTTTCAATTATTTCGGAAGAATTTGGTTACGTTGGTGTAATTACCTTATTAATATTACTTTTCTTTTTAACATTTAAAGCATTGGCCATTGGATACCGAGCATTAAATGACGGTTCACTGTTTTCAGGATATTTAGCTTGTGAAATAGGTATTTGGTTTGGTTTTCAAACATTTGTGAATATTGGAGTTACATCAGGTATGTTACCAACTAAAGGATTAACATTACCATTTATTAGTTATGGTGGTTCAAGTCTTATAGTAATGAGCATTGCTGTAGCAATATTACTAAGAATTGATTTCGAATTTAGACAAAAACAATCGCAAGCAAGAATTAGGATTATAAAGTAATGAAAAAATTGTTAGTTATGGCAGGTGGTACAGGAGGTCATGTTTTTCCTGGTATTGCAGTTGCGCATTATTTGATGAAACAAGGTTGGCAAGTGAGATGGTTGGGTACTGCAGATAGGATGGAAGCGCGTCTTGTACCTGAAAATGGTATTGATATTGATTTTATCGAGATTTCAGGATTACGTGGAAAAGGGGGAATGGCATTATTAAAAGCACCTTATAAAATTTTAAAAGCAGTATTACAAGCTAGAAAAATTTTAAAAACTTATCGTCCTGATGTTGTCCTAGGCATGGGGGGATATGTTTCTGGTCCAGGTGGTATAGCGGCTAAAACTCTTGGTATACCTATTGTATTGCATGAACAAAATGGTATAGCTGGCTTAACTAATAAATATCTTGCAAAATTTGCAACTAAAGTGTTACAAGCATTTCCAACGGCATTTAATAAAGCTGAACTAGTGGGTAATCCGGTACGAAATGATTTGTTAACTATTACAAATCCAGAGGTAAGATTTAAAGATCGAAATGGACCTATTAGAGTATTAGTTATGGGAGGCAGTCAGGGAGCAAAAGTTATTAATGACATAGTACCTCAAGCGATAACAAAGTTATCCGATAACTTTGTGGTATGGCATCAGACGGGTAAAGGGATGTTGAATTCTGTCTCTCAATCTTATCAAAATTGTGATATGACAAAGAATAAGATTACTGAATTTATTTCTGATGTAGCTGAAGCTTACAGCTGGGCTGATATAGTAATCTGCCGTAGTGGAGCATTAACTGTAAGTGAAATTGAAGTTGTTGGAATTGGTGCAATATTTATTCCATTTATGCATAAAGATCGCCAGCAATATTGGAATGCAAAATCTTTAGCCGATATCGGAGCAGCATATATTATAGAACAACCAAATTTTAATGTTGAAGTGTTATCAAGTTTATTATTGAATTTTAATCGTGATAAGTTAACAGATATGGCCATTAAAGCAAAAAGTTTATCTATTGTCGATTCTACAGAAAAAGTGGCTGAAACTATTTGTTCAGTGGTAAAATAATAATTTTTACATAACGTTATGTAATGGTTTCGGTTAATTTGTAGTTTTGAGTTAAATGTTTTATTGAAATTATAAATTCGTAATATGAACTGAGTTTTCCATAAAGATTTGACGATAAACACTAAATAAAATGATTAGGAGTTAAATAGTGAATACTAAGGAATTAGCTGAATTAAGAGCAATTATTCCCGTAATGAAACGTGTTAAACATATCCATTTTGTTGGGATTGGTGGCGCAGGAATGGGGGGCATTGCTGAGGTTCTGGCTAATGAAGGGTACCAAATTAGTGGTTCAGACATTGCTGAAAATGCGGTTACTCAACACTTAGAAACATTAGGTGCAAAAATTGTTATTGGGCATGCCGCTGAAAATGTGCGTAATTCAAGTGTTGTCGTTATTTCTTCAGCTATTTCACAAGATAACATTGAAGTAATTACAGCACGTGAAGCTCGTATACCGGTTATTCAAAGAGCAGAAATGTTAGCTGAATTGATGCGTTTTCGATATGGTATTGCAATAGCAGGCACTCATGGTAAAACTACTACAACGGCAATGGTTACAGCTATTTATGCTGAGGCAAAACTTGATCCAACTTTTGTTAATGGTGGTTTAGTTAAAGCTGCTGGAACACATGCTAGATTAGGTAGCAGTCGTTATTTTATTGCAGAGGCAGATGAAAGTGATGCGTCATTTCTTCATTTACAACCAATGGTATCTATAGTAACAAATATAGAGCCTGATCATATGGATACTTATAACGGTTGTGTTGAAAATCTCAAACAGACCTTTATTTCGTTTTTACGTAATCTTCCGTTTTATGGTTTAGCTATTATGTGTTATGACGATCCAATTAATCGTGAGTTATTGCCAATTGTTGGTCGTAAAATCATCACTTATGGATTCAATAAAGAGGCAGATATTGTTATTAAAAATTATCGTCAGGAAAGAGGTGTTAGTTATTACACCGTTTGTCGCCCTGATCGCCAAGATTTACAAATTGAATTAAATGCACCAGGACAACATAATGCCCTAAATTCAGCAGCTGCTATCATTGCTGCAACTGAAGATGGTATTGATGATGAATCTATTGTAAAAGCTTTGGCTAAATTTGCAGGTACTAGTCGACGTTTTGATTTATTAGGTATTTTTCCTAATTCAGATGGGGGCGATGTCATGATGGTTGATGATTACGGTCATCATCCAAGTGAAGTTAATGCAACCATTCAAGCTGCAAGAAATGGTTGGCCGGATCGTAGATTAGTTATGTTATTTCAACCACATCGATATACACGCACTCGAGATTTATTTGATGATTTTGCACAAGTATTATCACAAGTTGATGCGCTTGTTATGTTAGATGTCTATTCAGCTGGTGAGCAACCAATTGCTGGCGCTGATAGTCGTTCATTATGTCGTACTATTCGCAATCGAGGTAAAGTTGACCCCATTTATGTGTCTGATTTAAATCTATTACCTGAAATTATGCAAGAAATATTAAAAGGTGGAGATCTTTTATTGACACAAGGTGCTGGTAGTGTTGGTCGAGTTGCACGTCAGTTGGCCAATACACAATTATTTTCAAAAGAGGAATTATAAATGGTTGATAAAGTTGCCATATTATATGGTGGTACCTCTGCAGAGCGAGAAGTGTCGCTTAAATCAGGTAATGCGGTTCTAACCGGTTTATTAGCAAATGGTATTGATGCACATCTTATTGATACAAAAGATCACCCTATAACTAATTTAAAACAAGAAGGATACACCAAGGCTTTTGTAATTTTACATGGGCGAGGTGGTGAAGATGGTATTGTTCAGGCAATATTGACTTATCAAAATATTCCTTATACTGGCAGTGACGTATTATCTTCAGCATTAACAATGGACAAATTAAAAACTAAATTAGTTTGGAAATCATTAGGTTTACCTGTTGCTGATTATGTAATGGTGGAAAAAACGCAATCCATTGATATTGACGATATTGTTAAACAATTGGGTTTACCCTTGTTTGTTAAACCTAGTCATGAAGGTTCAAGTGTAGGTATGACTAGGGTTAATCAAGTATCGGAATTAAAAGCTGCCCTTGAGATTGCTTTTAAATATGATAGTGTTGTGATGGTTGAATCATTTTTATCAGGTCCAGAATTTACAGTGGCAATAGTAGGAGATGAAGTTTTACCTTCAATTTACATTAAGCCATCTACCCAATTTTATGATTATGATGCAAAGTATTTATCAGACTCAACTCAATATTTTTGTCCAAGTGGATTATCTGATGAAAAAGAACAAGAAATCCGTAAATTAGCTTTGGATGCTTATAAAGCTGTTGGTTGCAGAGGTTGGGGAAGAGTCGATATTATGTTTGATGATAGTCAAAAACCATATTTACTTGAAGTTAATACTGCTCCTGGTATGACAGATCATAGCTTAGTTCCAATGGCAGCTAAACAACATGGTTGGTCATTTAATCAACTAGTTAGCCAGATATTACAACTAGCAGCAGTTTAACTAGCTAATTTTATGAAACAAGTTAGACAAGCAGCACATAGAAGAGATGAAAGAAGAAGGCTGCTTATTTTTCGCAGTAAAGAACATTTGATGGGATTTTTGTTCTTTATTGTGATTATTCTAATAAGTGCTTGGATTGTAAAAAGCATTAAAAACTGGATGGATGATCCTGAACAAATGGTACTGTCACAGTTAACATTAAGTGGTGAGCACATTTTTACAACAGAAGATGATCTTCGTGAGGCAATTTTAGGATTAGGTTTGCCTAATACTTATGTTGGGCAAGATGTTGTTGATATTCAGCAAGAAATAATGAGATTTCCATGGGTTAAGCAAGCGAGTGTGCGAAAACAGTGGCCGGATAGATTAATTGTCTACGTAGAAGACTATAAGCCAGCCTATTATTGGAATGATTTGTTTTTTCTTGATAAAAAAGGAAATGTTTTTAGTGTGCCATCGGATCGTATCGCTGATTTAAAGTTATCAAGGCTTTATGGTCCAGAGGGTAAAGCTAAATCTGTACTTGAAAATTATTATAAATTAGAAAATCTTTCTAAAAAATTAGCTAATAATCAGTTGGCATTACAGATTAACGCTACAATATCTGATGAGCGTAATTCTTTACAACTGATGGTTACACAATGTATAGCTGGTGTATGCGATGAAAATCAGGAAATAAAATTAGTGTTGGGAAATAAAAACATTGAAGAACGTTATGAGCAATTTATTAGATTGTTTCCTGAAATTAAGTCAAAAACGCCGGTTGATGAAAGAATAATAGTCGCTGATTTACGTTATGAAAATGGTATTTCAGTACAAACAGAGAAAATAGCGCAGTAAGGAATCAATAAAGGCTGAAATATGAAAGCAACAGAAAAAAAATTGGTTGTTGGATTAGAAGTTGGTACCTCTAAAGTACTTGCTCTCGTTGGTGAAGTTCTTCCCGATGGTATTATAAATATTATCGGTGTAGGTCATTGCCCATCAAAAGGGGTTGATAAAGGTGGTGTTAACGATCTCGAGTCGGTAGTGAAATCAATCCAACGAGCAGTTGATCAAGCAGAGCTAATGGCTGACTGCCAGATATCTTCCGTTTATTTAAGCCTTTCAGGAAAACATATTCGTTGTCAAAATGAAATTGGTATGGTGCCAATTGCAGAAGAAGAAGTGACAGCAGAAGATGTTGAAAATGTTGTGCATACAGCAAAATCAGTTCGAATTTTAGATGAACACCGTATACTGCATGTGATTGCTCAAGAATATTCTATTGATTTACAGGAAGGGATAAAAAATCCAATCGGTTTATCAGGTGTACGAATGAAAGCAAAAGTACACTTAGTTACTTGTCATAACGATATGGCAAGAAATATTGTAAAAGCTGTTGAACGTTGTGGATTGAAGGTGGATCAACTTATTTTTTCTGGTTTAGCTTCTAGCTATGCCGTATTAACTGATGATGAAAAAGAACTTGGTGTCTGTGTCATTGATATGGGGGGAGGGACAATGGATGTAACTGTCTATACAGGTGGTGCATTACGACATTCCGTTGTCATACCTTATGCAGGAAATGTAGTTACTAGTGATATTGCTTATGCATTTGGTGCACCTCCGATGGATGCTGAAAATATTAAAATCCGTTATGGATGTGCCGTAGGCTCGCTAATTGGTAAAGATGAAGTGATTGATGTGCCAAGTGTTGGTGGAAGGCCATCACGTTCTTTGCAAAGACAAACGCTTGCTGATGTCATTGAACCCCGATATTCAGAGCTTCTTTCATTAGTACAAAAAGAGTTGCTCACATTACAAGATGAGCTGAAAAAACAAAATGTCAAATATCAATTAGCAGCAGGGATTGTATTAACCGGTGGCGCAGCACAAATTAAAGGAATGGTTGAATGTGCTGAAAAAGTTTTTCAAAATCAAGTGCGTATAGGTCATCCTTTAAATATTTCGGGCTTAACGGATTATGTACAAAAACCTTATTGCTCAACAGCAGTAGGATTATTGCATTATGGAAAACAGAGTTTATTAAATGATGACTCTAAAGATAGTGATAAATCATCATTAAAAGGGATAGCTAAACGTTTGACCGGTTGGTTTAAAAAAGAATTTTAGCTAATATATTACAAGAACTTCGTGGACATTGCAGGCGGTTATCTGTACAATGTTCGTAGAGCGTAAATTTGGAGATAAGTTATGTTTGAGCCTATGGTTGCAGATGATGAACCAGCAGCAGTCATTAAAGTTATTGGTGTAGGTGGTGGTGGCGGTAACGCTGTCGAACATATGATTGCTGAACATATCGAAGGTGTAGAGTTTTTTGCGGCAAATACAGATGCACAAGCATTGCGAAGAATTAAGGTAGGTCAAACTATCCAAATCGGTACCAATGTTACTAAAGGACTTGGTGCTGGAGCCAATCCTGAAGTGGGTAGAAACTCTGCTGAGGAAGATCGTGAAGTAATTCGTAGTGCTATTGAAGGTGCTGACATGGTGTTTATTGCTGCTGGAATGGGTGGTGGCACAGGAACAGGTGCAGCACCAGTAGTTGCTGAAATAGCTAAAGAGTTAGGTATTTTAACTGTTGCTGTTGTGACTAAACCTTTCGGTTTTGAAGGTAAAAAGCGCATGGCTTTTGCTGAGCAAGGTATAGCTGAATTAGCAAAGCATGTAGATTCGCTTATTACGATACCAAATGATAAATTATTAAAGGTGTTAGGTCGTGGAGTTAAACTGCTTGATGCTTTTGCAGCAGCTAATGGCGTGTTAAAAGGTGCAGTGCAAGGTATTGCAGAGCTGATTACTAAACCAGGTCATATTAACGTTGACTTTGCCGATGTCAGAACGGTTATGTCTGAAATGGGATATGCTATGATGGGTTCAGGCTGTGCGAGTGGTGATAATCGTGCTGAAGAAGCGGCTGAAATGGCAATTTCAAGCCCTTTACTTGAAGATATTGATTTATCGGGAGCTCGTGGTGTCCTTGTCAATGTTACAGCTGGTTTAGATCTTGGATTAGAAGAGTTTGAAACAGTGGGTAGTACAGTTAGAGCTTTTGCTTCTGATAACGCGACTGTTGTGGTTGGTACGACTTTTGATCCAGATATGTCAGATGAGATTCGAGTAACGGTTGTAGCAACAGGTATTGGTATGGACAAACGTCCAGAAGTAAAAATAGCTAAACCAATGACTCAAAATCCATTATTTGGTCAAAGTGGTAATTTAGGACAACAAGAAGAGAGATTAGCTAAAGTTGTGAATGAACAAGGTATTTCTCCTCTTGAAGAAAATAAAATTTTAGATATTCCTGCATTTATCCGTAAGCAGGCAAATTAGTATTGAACTTAGTTGATTTTTTATTGTCTAATATTTCAGTAAAAACAAATAGAATAGTAGGTGCAAAGTGAAACAAAGAACATTAAAAAAGACAATACAAGCGACAGGTGTTGGTTTGCATACTGGCAAAAAAGTTACTTTGACCTTACGTCCCGCACCTGAAAACACAGGGGTTATTTATCGTCGTACTGATTTAAATCCGTATGTGGATTTCCCTGTTGATGCTAAATCTGTGCGTGATACTATGCTTTGTACATGTCTAGTGAATGAAGATAATGTTCGCATTTCAACTGTTGAGCATATTAATTCAGCATTAGCAGGTCTTGGTATCGATAATATTATTATTGAAGTTAATGCGCCAGAAATTCCAATTATGGATGGTAGTGCAAGTCCATTTGTATATTTATTACTTGATGCAGGTATTACTGAACAAAATGCATTAAAAAGATTTTTGCGAGTTAAAGAAACAGTTCGAGTTGAAAACGGCGATAAATGGGCAGAATTAAGACCGTATAATGGTTTTAGATTAGATTTTACTATCGACTTCCATCATCCGGCTATTGATAGTAGCTCACAGCGTTATCAATTAGATTTTTCGTCTGAATCTTTTATTCGCCAAATTAGCCGAGCAAGAACATTTGGTTTTATGCGAGATATTGAAGCGTTACAATCAAAAGGGTTATGCTTAGGTGGTAGTTTGGATTGTGCTATTGTTGTTGATGACTACAAAGTACTTAATGAAGATGGTTTACGTTTTGAAGATGAATTTGTTCGTCATAAAATGCTTGATACTATTGGTGATTTATTCATGAGTGGTCATAACATGATTGGTGAAGTTGTTTGTTATAAATCAGGTCATGCTTTAAATAACCAATTATTACAATCATTGTTGGTAAACCAAGAAGCATGGGAATATGTAACATTTACTGAAGAGCAAAATGTTCCACTTGCTTTAGGTACACAACAACTTGTTTTAGCATAAAATTCTAAAGTAATACATTTTAATCGATTGAACGCTTCCAATTATATGGAGGCGTTTTTATTTTTTAAAAAAGAGATTTTTATATGAACGTCAGCCATTTTTTTGCTCATTTATCACGATTAAAATTAATTAATCGTTGGCCATTAATGCGTAATGTGAGAACTGAAAATGTATCTGAACATAGTTTGCAAGTTGCTTTTATTGCACATGCCTTAGCAATTATTAAAAATAAAAAATTTAATGGTAATGTTAATCCTGAACGAATTGCATTATTGGCTATGTATCATGATGTTTCAGAAGTAATAACAGGAGATTTACCAACACCAACGAAATATTATAACCCACAAATCACGGTTGAATATAAAAAGATTGAAAAAATAGCACAGCATAAGCTTATAAATATGCTTCCTAAAGAGTTACAAGATGAGTTTAAATTATTAATTGATGATGACTATTATGATGAAGCAGAAAAAAGTATAGTAAAGCAAGCTGATGCATTATGTGCGTATTTAAAAACGATTGAGGAACTGAGTGCTGGCAATAATGAATTTAGATTAGCAGAACAGCGTTTAAAAAAAACCTTATCACAACGTCATAGTCCTGAAATGGACTATTTTTTAGAAGTCTTTGTTCCAAGTTTTAAGTTATCTTTAGATGAAATCACTATGGATTATTAGTAGATTTTAATATTCAAAAAAATGATTATTGAGGTCTAGATGCTCATAAAAAATATATGCAACATCCTATTGTTATTTTAGATGATTAAAAATTAAATTTAGCAAGCACAGTAATATAGTTTGAGTTTGTCTTGCTTTCGCCAAAATATTGATAGTCAATATTAAGATCAATAAGATTATAATTATAGGTTAGTTCCAATCCTAGATTGTATTGATTATTAGATCGATTAGAGGTATGGGAACTCATTTTAGATATTCCATTAATTCCATTGATAGTGATATCACTATCAAATTCATTATGACTTAAATTAACTGTATATCCTGATTTTAGAAAATTAAATAATCAATTTTCAGATCCAGAGGAATTAATAATGTCGAATTTGATGCTTTACCATATTTAACTAGGTCAATTTTATTATAGCTAGCATTATGTGAACTGTTTTCTGTATAGAGGTAATTTAAACTTATACTAGGCGTTAAATTTAACTTTCTTTAACTTGCCAATTATATCCAATAGTATTCCCAATATTCCAAGTATTACTGTGAAATTTCTCATTAATTGAATAATAATTATCATAGGTATTAAGATGATTTTTCCATAAGTGTAACCAACATAAGCAGAAATTATAATATTATTTGGAAAACTATAGCCAGAATATAATTGGATTCGATAATTACTTATATCGGAATTATTTGAGGATGCAGCATTATCTTTGTATTTACCCGAAGTATAACTCAACGTTGTGCCGACTAAAAAATTATCAATTATTTTTTTATCATATCCTACTATGAAACCACTAGATGTATATTTGTATCCAGAGATGTCATAGTCATTATTTGTATTTTGATGATAATTAATCAAATTTATCCAAAGGTTATTATTTGTTTCTTTTTTACTTTGATCGAATTGTTCAATACGTTTATTCAATGTATTTCGAGTATAATTAAACGAATGCATTGTGATTTCTGTTAAATGTAATCCATGATGATTATTGTATAATCCTGCTAAATTCTTGTTGAAATATAGAGCTGTATTTCTATTTTCAATTGCCAAATTTCCTTTTCCTATAGCTGCTAGAATTTCCCAATTCAAATCTCCAGCTAAAGATTTATCAGAACTTACATTGCCATTTTCGGCTATATTGTAAAGTGATTCGTACGATACTTTTGCTAAATTTTGAGCAAAAACCTTGAGCAATATTTTTAATTTGAGTACCTAATTGCTCATAGTAACGATAAATTTGTCGTTCTGCCGCCAATTTTGCATGATGTAGATCACTGAAATTGGTTACATTGCTTGCATTTACAAATTGAAGTTTATTTCCTATTTTTTTAAAGTTTAAATCACCATAAATATTTTGAATTAGTGGGTTTAGTTTCACCATCATTAATATTAGAAATATTTAATGAATTATTTGCAGATAAAACGGTAGCATTTATTTCAGAGGAACTATATTTGAGACTGTATTTAATAAAATCATCGATTGCAGAGATTTTAGCGTAAGATAAGATATTAACATTATCTCCATGAATATTGTTATACTGTTTGGTCTCTGATATTCCAAAATTAAGCGTTCCAGCAATATTCAAATGGGAAGTATGATTATTGTGATCACTTATATGTAATGAACCTTTAGATGACTCTATAGTGGCTGTTTTATCAATATTAAGTTGTCCATTAGATGAAAGTTTTACAAAACCATCCCCTCTACTGGAAGTTAATTGACCTTTATCCATCACATCAAAATTACCACCACGACTCAAATCAACAGTTGCCCCACGCATAATGATCATTTTTCCGGTTTTTCCTATTAAAACAGAGGATCTTTGAATATCATTATTGGTTGTTTCTAATACTGTTTTAGCACCGATAATTTCTATATCGCCACCAGTTAGATTAAAACTACGTGTAATAAGTCTTGCAGGAGATGATGATGTTCCTGCTAAATGGTTATCACCACTACGGATATTAGTATCACCTTCTACCTTCACTGTTGTCCCCGTACCCATGACGTTACCAGATAAAATCATGAGCCCGCCTCTTTTTTTGTCTGCACCTAATTCAACATTAATGTTTCCTGTTACATGTACATCAATATTATAATCGATAGGAGCATACGGAAAATCAGTATGCAGCCCTAAATACTCGGTAAAGAACTTGGTATCGAATTTACCAATCCAAGTATCATTAAAAATTTGAAAATTACCATTAACCGTCATATTGATATCACTGTTAGCAATGGAAGCAGATTCTTTTGCCGTTTTACCAGTAAAACCAAGATGAAATGATCCCTTATTATGAACGATTAAACTATCGGATGTTGTAATATTGATAGGTAGATTAATATTGTTTGTTAGAAAATAACGTTCATTAATCTGATTAAAGGGTAAGACAATATCTGTTGATGCATCATAATTATAAGCATTAGCATAACTTGTGCCAAATACAGTTGTTATGAGAAAAGAAATTGGTTTGATCTTCATTGTTTTATTTAAAAAATTTTTATAAAGAAATGAAATGATAAACGATTAAAAATGATAATCAATAAATTATAAATTGAGTGTATATTGATTTAACTGAATATCTGATTATTTGAAAGCAGTAAAAATTATTTTTTATAAATATAATGTTTTACAGGACGGCCAATAGATAAATAAGTCAAATAACTTTCAAGTTCGCCTAATTCTTCTAAATAATCGAGATATTTTTTTAAAGATATCCTTGATAAAGTAATTAGTTTAACAATATTGCTCATTGAAAATTCTTTATTATAGTTAATAATAACCTCTCTAACTTTTTTTAGTGTTTGGCTATCAATACCTTTAGGAAGATTTTTATATTGAATAGTAGGTTTTGCAAAAATCCGATCATCTAACTGATGTTGATTAAGTCTTGTTGAGGATGATAATAAACGAATGCGTTCTTGATATGAAATAAGTGCTATTCTTAATCGCTCAAAAGTAAAAGGTTTAACTATATAATCAATTACTCCTAACCGTAATGCTGTTTGGATATCACTAGCGTTACATGCAGCTGTAACCATTATTATATCAATTTGCGGATAACTAATACGTATATGTTGTAAAAGTTCAAGCCCATTTAGTTTTGGCATAAAGACATCAAGTAAAATGAGATCAATATGGTTATCATGAATAAAATGTAATGCTTGTTCTCCATCATTGACATTAGCAATTAAATTGAAACCTGTGATCATTTGTAAATATTTTTTGTTTAATTCAGCAACCATAGGATCATCTTCAACTATTAAAACTTCAATCATGAATTTCTTTCTCTCTATAGATCTCTTTCAAAGGTAATAATACTTTAAAACAGGCACCTTTTTTATTATCTAAATCACATAATTGAATATAACCATTTAATTCATCAATGCTTGCTAAAACCAAATAAAGTCCAATCCCTCGATTATCCCCTTTAGTTGAATATCCTTTTTGAAAAATATAGTGTGTATCTTCTTCAGAAATACCTTTACCATTATCATTAATTTCCATTTGAAAGGTCTGATTGGATATAATTAAATTCACATCTATCTGTTTTTTATCTAAAAATTGAACTGCATCTAAACCATTATCAATGAGATTACCAAGAATTGTTATCAAACCATGTGTTACAGAGGGATTGGGAATCACTTTTAATTCACCATCAACATTCAAAGATAGACTAACACCTAGTTCTCTCGCCCTGATAAATTTGCTGTTTAAGAAACCAGCAAGAATAGGATCTTTTATTGTTTGACTAATCACATTTGATTCAGCTTGTTTATTACCTATTATTTCCTTCAAGTACTCAATGAGTTCTTGCTTATTATTGTTGCATGCTAAACCATAAATTACATGTAATTTATTGTTGAATTCATGAGATTGAGAACGTAATGCATCGACATACCGATTCACACCGGTAAGATTTTCGGCCAACTGTCGAACCTCAGTCATATCCCGAAACGAAGCAATGGCTCCAACTAATGATTCTCTTACAAACAAAGGTGTCCTATTGGTAAGAATCACAACACCATTAATGTTTTGTTCACAATCATATTGTGCAACACCAGTCATCATGACTTCATATAATCGGGTATTGGGAATAATGTCATCAATTTGATGTCCAATAATATTCTCTTTACTGTTATTAATGCGTAATATGCGCCTTGCTTCATTGTTAATTTGGGTAATAAAGCCTTGACGATTAACCACAACGATACCTTCTTTAACTGTTCTTATAATTGCATTTCTTTCTTCAAATAGCTGCGCCATTTCTAATGGCTCAAGTCCATGTAGGATTTTTTTTATATTACGAGAAAGCAATGAGGCCAAAATGATAGCAATGACTAATGATGCAACCAGTGATAACCAAATTGGTTGACTTGTCTTTGCAGCTAAATGATCAATTTTCTTTAGAGTTTGACCTACCAGTATTCCGCCAATTTGATGATTGTGTTCATTAAAAATAGGGCTAAATGCACGTACAGAGTTACCTAAAGTTCCTTTAGCGATTGATGTGTAAGATTCACCTTTTAATGCTCTTTGTTCATCACCGCCAACAACGAATCGACCTATTTTATTTTTATCAGGATGAGAGTAACGTACACCTTGCATATTGAAAATGACGACAAAATCGACTTGCGTCAATCTTCGGATTTGTTCAGTATTTATTTGAATAAAATCTAGATTTAGTGGGGTTGGGCTTTGCATTTTATCAATAAAATCATTTGAATTTGAAATTATATTAGCTATTTTTTCAACTTGTTGACGCGAATGATCGAAATACTCGTCGTTCACAACATGAATAATGTATATATTTTGTACAATCACTGAAAGTATAAAAACCAAACAAATCAGTGTGATGAGTTTAGCTTTCAGTGTTAATCGATTAAAGAGATACTTCATTTTTATTATTCAATTTTTTAATACCAACATTATTGTTCTAACGTATTAAATACCTACTAACAAAAAAATTATTAGTAGGTGTATTTGAAATAAATTAGATAATTTCAGAATGATCACTACTCTTTAGCTGCATTTTTTACACTTTCTGCAACTATTTTTGCCACATTGGGTTCAAAGGCATTTGGTAAGATACAATCTGCTGACAATTTATCATTAGATACGATGCTCGCTAACCCTTTAGCGGCTGCTAATTGCATTTCCAACGTAATATTTTTGGCTCTCGCATCTAAAGCCCCTCTAAAAATACCAGGAAAAGCAAGTACATTGTTGATTTGGTTTGGATAATCACTACGTCCTGTACCAACAATGTAAGCACCAGCTGCTTTGGCTTCTTCTGGAAAAATTTCAGGTGTTGGATTAGCCATGGCAAAAATAATTGATTTTTCTGCCATTGTAGAAACCCAATCAGGTTTTAACACACCAGGTGCTGAAACACCAATGAACACATCTGCATTTTTTATTGCATCTTGTAAGGTTCCTCGCTGTCTTGAACGATTAGTTCGTTTTGCTATTGCTATATGATGGGAAGGTAAAGAGCTATCATCTTCAGATAAAATTCCTATTTTATCGACAACTTTAAGATCTGTTACCCCAGCTGCTAGTAACATATCTGCAATAGCTAATCCAGCGGCTCCCCCACCATTTATAACTACCTTAGCTGATTCAATACTTTTATTTACAACTTTCAAGGCATTAAATAATGCAGCTAAAACAACAATTGCAGTACCATGCTGGTCATCATGGAAAACAGGAATATCTAAGATTTCTTGGAGACGTTTTTCAATTTCAAAACACCGTGGAGCACTGATGTCTTCAAGATTAATGCCACCAAAGGATGGAGCCAGCGCAGCAATATAATTAACTAGTTCATCAGAATCTTGTGTATTTAAAGATAAGGGAATTGCATCTACATTCGCAAATTGTTTAAATAATATTGCTTTACCTTCCATAACCGGAATAGCTGCTTCTGGTCCAATGTTACCAAGTCCCAATACCGCTGATCCATCGGTAATAACCGCCACTAAATTACGTTTACTCGTATACTCATAAACAGATTCAGGATTTTTTGCGATCTCAGTACAAACTGCTGCCACACCGGGAGTATAAGCAACGCTAAGATCCGACATTGAATTAACCGGTACTTTTGAGTGGATTTCAAATTTACCATGCTTTTGTTTACTGATGGCTAAAGCTTTTTCTTGAACTGTTGTCATAATTATTCCTTTCCAATTTCACTTAAAAAATATCAAATCAATAATTAATATTTTGTTATTGATATTGTATTAATTATTCTTAAAATTATCACTCTCCATTAGTTTATAATATTATGTCATTACATATATAAAGATCTTAATAGTGCTGTAGTACATATCACCATCAAAGCTCCTCCTAATCTTGTTGCAACTTGTGCAAATGGCATTAGGTTCATTCTATTTGCCGTTGACAAAATAGCGACATCACCAGTTCCACCCATACCGCTTTGACATGATGAGATGATTGAGGCTTCGACGGGATACATTTTCAGAAAAAAACTACAGATAAAACCTGTCATTGAAACGGTAAATACTACAGAAATGATTGTGATAAAGTAAGGGATTGTTAGAACATTTACAACACTACCTAAATCAATATATAACAGACCTAAACCTGCCATTAATGGAAAGGTAAAATTACCCGAGATAAATTTATACCATTGCTGACTTCCACGTTCGACACTTTCGGGTAATAAACGAAAATATTTAACAAATGCCGTGGCAATAATCATTAATACGGGACCAGGAAAATGCGTTATCTTTTCTAAAATCATACCAAATATGAACAATGTGGCTAAAATCATCACCGCACCACTCATTGCTCTGGCATCTAATGATGTTTTATCTTCTTTTAATGCATCTGCTAACCCAGCAAATTCGATTTTTACCAGTTGCCCATGTCCACTTAAATGAGGCTTAATTTCACCAATTCGACTCATTATGGCAGTGAAGGTAATTGCAAAAAAGTTACCTACGACTGTTGCAGGAATTAATGCACTCACAAATTTGTCATAATCTTGCTCAAGAATATTACTATAAGCGTTTGAAAGTTGTAATACCCCCTCACCAATTCCTCCCGCCATAACAGGCGAAACAGTATAGAAAAATGCATGTTCCCAAGTGTCACCAAAAGCAACAGCAACACAGACACCAACTAAAGCAGCTAAACACATCCCAAGTAACATCGGAATCATCATACGAATAAAACCGTGTATTAAAATGACTCTATGCATACCTAAAATACTACCACATACTAAGCTGGCAATATAAAAGAGTAGGAAATTAGAATCTTTCATTAACATTTTGACTGCTGTTAAAGTATTCGCATCAAAAACATCGTAATAAACGAATAGTGAAGGTACAATTAAGGACAAAATTGCTGGAGCTCCAAATTTTTTAAAAAAAGGGATATTTTGACCTACAGTTCCTAAAAACCATCCCAATGGTAAAATAACAGCAAATCCTCCAATCAATGTTTTTGGTAACATATCCAATTGGGCTGCAATAATTACAATAATTGAACAAATCACAAAAATGGGTAAGGGAAGCGATCCTACGTAAATTTTATTAATTTCGAAATCCTTTGTCATGTTCATAACTCAACCTTTTTATTGTGAAACTTCTCTTGGGAATTTTAAAACAGTATAATTGTTGACGCAAAATTCAGAAGAATAAGAAATTTATATAACTGATTTTGTAATTAATGTAAGTTATTTAAGTTTTTCAAAATTTTTAAATTTGTTACATCATAGTCAATCAGGAAAAACTATCGAAGTAAGCACTCTTGCACCAACTCAATTTATAAAAAGCGATAAATAATTTTACAACGATATTTGTTGGATTAAGTATGACTAAACCATATTCAATTGGAGGAAGAATTTGACTGGACATGTCAAAAAATATTAATTGGAAATATTGTTGTATTAGCAGAGCATAATTAACATAACCAATAAAAAATCGGTAGTATTATTCAATAAAAAGTATTAAACAAGAATAAAATATAATAGTATAATATTTATATAAAAAAGACGGTAAAAGATACCGCCTTGCATTCACAATAAATGATTTTATTTATATGAATTTGATTAAGGGTTAACCTAATTTTCTACTTTAGTCGCTGCATAAGGCCCATATAAAATTCCATCTGCTTTTATTGGATTGGGAGTAAATAATCGTGCTGTAGCGACTCCAGAAATAGCAACACTGTGATCTCTAACTGTATTCGTAATTTGTGTTATTGCGGCAGAAATTAGAGTTGAAATTAGGCTGTTGCTAGTTTGTTGGTTTTCTAAACTTGACGCTGAAGCAGAGCCAGTCCAAAGAATTTTTTCAGAACGAGCATCGACTAATTTTGCGTCTAATGTTACTCGTGTGTCACTTTGAATGATTTGATAATTTGTTCCATAATTTTGAATATTAATAAATAAAACAGCATCAGGATTAAAAATTTTTCGTATTTTTGCTAAACTAACCGATTGAATCTCATCTGCAACGATTAAGCCATTTTGTTTAAATACTTCATAAGTTAAGTTAACTGGAAAAACATAATACCCAGCTTCAGATAATGGAAATGTTACTTGTGAAAAAACACCAAAGCTGGCACTCAATTCATTTGAATGATTGGTAGGTAATAATACCAATATAGATGCTGGTTTGCTTTCTTTAAATGCGGTGTAATCGTAGCTTCCTTTTTGTGTTGAGCAGCCAACTAGCATAAAAAGTGCCAATAAAGTTCCTAATAGAGCAATAATTTTATTCTTCATTAATTAATGTCCTTGATATTTGTGTTCAACAAACTCAATAAAGTTTTTGGACTCTGGAAAAAGTGATTTTTCTAACTCAAATTGTTCCATAGCTTTATTATTGTTTCCTACAGTTGTATATAACAATCCTAAATGAGCATGTAATCCTGGAGGAATAGGTTTATTGGCTGATTTTGCTTTTTCAATGGTTTTTTCTAGAGCTTTAATTTGTTCAGAATGGCTTGATTTATCTGATAGGTTATAGTTATAAAGATTTTCTTGATAACCCTCCCAATAATAGATTGTTTTCGAGGATTGGCAACCGCTTAATAACAACAAAACTCCTGAAAACAATAAATATGTAATATATTGTTTTTTTAACATTATAATAATCCTTTAATAATTAAAATCTAATTTTTTATTTAGTTGCAGGTTTCCATGCACCGTAATTTATTCCATTAACGAGATTATTAATCGCCTCTCGAATAGCGAGATCTAGTACTTTTCCGTTAAGAGTGGAATCATAACTAGCCTTACCACCAAAACCTATAATTTCACGATTGGATAAACTGTATTCACCTGCTCCTTGCACACTGTAAACCACTTGAGATGTATTAATATCTATGATGTTCAAATTAACTTTAGCATAAGCAATTTGCTGTTTACCTTTTCCAAGAATTCCCCATAACTGATGATCACCCACTTCTTTGCGTCCGAACTCAGTGACATCACCAGAAATAATGTAATTGGCACCAATTATGTTTTGTTTTTGTTTTTTATAATTCGCTTCAGCAGCTAGTTCACCCATATTTGTTCTATCTAATACATTGAAATGATTTGTTTGCTGTAAATGACTGATGAGTAATGTTTTTGATTGATTACCAAGTCTATCAATACCATCTGAAAATATACCATTTTGATAATTTGAACGGTTTTCGAATTTACCTATGGCAATATTGGTTTTTACACCATTATATTGTGAGTTATAACTATTGACTGTTGGGGATACGATGGTTTTTGATGACTCTTGAGCACAACCCATTAATAAACTACTAAAAATAATAATTCCAACTAATTGTTTTTTTTCCATTGCTTATTTTTTCCTTTTATTGCGTAATAAATCTTTAGTAATAAATAATAATATAGTAATTAGAACCATTATCAATAATAATTTAGTCATTATTATTATAATTTAATTAATCGATTGTTAAATTATTTAATATGTTATATAAGTTGGTTTTAATTTTGTGAAACGGATATATCCTTTAAATGAATGCATTACTATGAAATGACATATTTAATGTTAGTTATATTAGCAATAACATAACCATAATCTTGATACGAGTTATTTTTGGAATATGTAAAAATAATCTCAATAAAGAGGAGGGAAGACGGTGGTGTTATCTGATTTACAATAGAAAGTTAATATAATTTAAAACGATAGTTATTAAACTATTAACATATTGCATTGAGTGAATTTATTGTATCACCAAAAATAGTTACCTAATTAAAAAATATACTTAAATGTATACTTAATCTCAAACTTTTTTACAAAATTGTTATGCATGATGACAACATTATTGACGTTCTAAACACTCGTGAATTTTAGCAACTTCTTTATTTAGAGACTCAATAACGAGATCAGGATGAGCTCTTGCAACAGTTTTGATATTTTCAAATCCATCATTTACTGATGAACCAGAATATTGCTGAGCTTGCTTAATATTACTAAATAGATAATTGATATCATTTTTGTTACGAGTCGCAGTTAAAGTATAACTTACAAAATATTTTGAATAATATTGATAATTTGTTACAGCACTAGCAACAACATTATTACCTTCAACAAGTTTTATTGTTTCGCCACCGCTAACAGTGATTGATTGATGATTAGGCATATTGTAATAAGACCACCAATGTGAACCATAATAATTCTCATTAATGAGCACTACTGGACTATTATCAAGTTCTTGAGCGATGCAGAGCGATAATGAAGAGCGAAGTGCGGTGATAGGTTTTGAAATACTGTATTTTTTTAATATATCTATGCCAGACGTGTTTTGACCTATTTCGACTCCCTCAGTTTTATAAATTAACATCATTTTTTGAGAGGTACAGCCAGTTAGCAAAGCAAATATTGTTAAAATCCCAATTAAATTTTTCATGCAACGCCCTTTGTAGAATAAGCCAACTAATTCTAGTTGTTTACCAATTGATTTATTAGTGTCTGTAAAAGCAATAAGAATAATAATCAAAAATAGGTTATTTATTAGCATTAATTCAATAAGATATACTATTAAAATAACAATTTAGATATGAGAGAAAATAGCATTTTTCTCATTATTTTACATCTCTTTACCTCGTAATTTTCGAGATAATTTTTTAAATCCATGGGTGAATTTTTTTATTGCCATCGCCATAACAGGGACTTTGATTTTGATGTTAAAACGTTCTTTTAACTCGATTGCATCATTGGCCTTCGTTAACCAAATAAAACCTGAATTGGTTAAATCAATTGCTTTAATCTTTCCTTCAGGTGTTAAAATAAAATTACCGCCATGTACATCATTTGAAACCAAATTATAACTATGTAATTTTTCAATACAGTTCTTTACTTGAACACCATATTTATTCATTTCTTCCCATTTCAAGGAACGACCTTCCACAAAATTGAATATCATATAGTGACGTTGAGTTTTTTTATCAAAAGCTACCAAGTATAGCTCATAAGCGATGTCACATTTATCAAGTGAAATTTTTGCTAACTTATGAATTAAATTGAAATAAAAATCACCAGTCATCATGGCAATAATACGACGCTCTAAACGCTTCTCTACACCTCCATCGATCTTAAAAATAAATTTGCTTTGATTATGATTTATTAAATAAGTATATCGCTCCAACTTATCACTGGGGTCAAGAAGCTCATGATGTCCTTCTTCTGCCAAAAATTGGTCAAAAAGGTTTAAATAGTTGATTTCATCATTTTGCACATACGCGAACTTTATATCACCGCGTTCGATTTCAATAATGTTTGCAAAGTTATTCAAATTTTAAGTCCCAAGATGTATCAAAAAATTGGTTTATCTTAAACACTATCAAGCATAAAGTAAATGAAACAGTCGATTTTTAAGGTAGGTACAAGTTGATAGACGCAAAGAGATTAGATAATACTCTCAGTGCTTCTATTTTAATATACAAATAAAGTATGTATAAATCTCGTCTCATCAATAACTAATAGTAATGCATTTCTATATACGGGTGAGTACCTAAAAATGTAAATTTTCTAACTTTAAATAGATAACATCATTTTTTCTATAAACGTGAAATTATTCACTTTAATGATGATTCATCACAGATTTATCTTTAATTATTTAAAAAATTTGAGGTAATTTTGTCAACAAATCAACGGTGTTAGGGCAGAAGTTATTGGTGAGATTGTCAAAAGGTAAAAATGTTTACAACCCTGGAATAAGGGATAGATGGATTACCGCCATACGTGTCCCTTGTTTTACAGTGATTAACTTTACTAATGGTTAAGGAGTGAATGTTAAAGTTATTGCTGATATTTAGCGTACCAAGAAATGGTTATTAGTATTCACATGAGTTACTTTTTGATCAATTTTTCATTTTTTATTTATGTTACTAATTCAATAAGAATGCCAAACTATTTTTTCCTCAAAAAATAAAGGAGATCATTTTGTTTTAAAAATATCAATTTTTATTTTATTGGTTATACTGAAACTCTTTGGACTGTATTACAGCTATTTTAAGGTTGATTTGATTCTAATCTCTTACATTAAAATAAATAAACTAAACTAAACTAAATTAATTGCAAAAACATTAAAAAATGTGGCTTTTGTTTAAGCGTATGTTAATCAGCAAATAAATTGGTTAATGCTTTTGTATACCATTAGTATTGTAAATGTTGAAAATAATTTTGCAGTTACAAATTCCTAAAATTCTTATCAATTTATTAATTAACTTATTGATTAATAGTAGTTAATAATTTCGCTAAGTCTGGAGCGTTTACCACCAATTGTTCTTTTTTCTGTTTGGAAAGTTGTTTTATATGATACTCCAGCTTTAAAGCTGTTGCTTTATCGCCAACATGTAGTTGGTAAACAATACGAAGATCTTTATGACCTTTTAAATATTTAGCACCACTTCCATTTTGATGCTGATGCAAACGCCTAACCACATCGGTTGTGATTCCTGTATATAAAGATTGTTTAGCGGTTCTTATAATATATAGAAACCATGTCACAGTTTTACTTTGCATAATCAATAATGTTGTTACTTATCATTTTGTTCATTAATATGTTCTTAACACATTGACATTAATTGTAAAGGTGGCGCAGTAAGCGCATTTATCTGTTGATTGAATTCTGATAATTGTCGGTGCCAATAATCGACATCGGTTATCCATGAAAAGGCAGTAGGAAAGGCAGGATCTTTCCATCGTTCTACGATCCAAGCTAATTGATGCACCATTCGCATAGTTCGTAAAGGTTCAATTAGTTTGAGTTGTCCTTTATCAAAATTATAAAACTCTTGATACAATTCAATCAATTCTTCTAATTGTAAGCGCTGAGCTTGTTGGTTTCCATATAACAGCATCCAAAGATCTTGAATTGCTGGACCATTACGAGAATCATCAAAATCCACAAGCGTAGCACTATCGCGCCATAAAATATTGCCTGCATGGCAATCAGCATGTAAGCGTATAGGTTGCCAATCAGTATGCCAATATTGTTCAACTGTTTTGATAAGCTTTGCTAATACAGTTTTAAGATCAAGTTGTATATTTTTGGGAATATAGGCCGATGATAATAGGATATCTTGTGGACGATAAAGATACTCTTCAAGTCCAATAATTGGACGGTATGAGAAAGTTTGTGTTGCACCAATTTGATGAATTCGACCAATCAAAGTACCTACCGACTCCATTTGATTTCGATTATCTATCTCATAGGGTCTACCACCAAAACTAGGAAATAAAGCAAACAAATAACCTTGATACTCATGTAATGTATTATTATTATGTGCAATTGGCGATACTACAGGAATATCAGCAAGGTATAGCTGTTCTGTAAACTTGTGTTCTTCGACTATTTGTTCTCGACTCCAACGATGGGGGCGATAAAATTTAGCAACATAACGTTTATGTTCTTCATCGTGAAATTGATAGACGCGATTTTCATAACTATTTAAAGCAGTTAAACCCGAATTTATATAAATGCCAATTGAAGATAAACTCTTGACAATAAGATCGGGTGATAAAAATTGAAATGAAAATGCTGAACTATCCATTGAATGATTCCTCTCGTTATTGTTTATTAAACCATTCATCTAATTTTTGTTTTAACGCTTCAAGTCCTACTCGTTTAGGAGAGGAAAAAGGCGTGACAGTAATATCACCTTGGAAAGGTAAAATAGCCTCTTTTACCATATTGACCTGTTTTTTAACTGCACCAGAAGCAAGTTTATCCGCTTTAGTGAGTAATAACATGACTGGGATTTCTACTGAAACTGCCCAATGAATCATCTGTTGATCTAAATCTTTTAGAGGATGTCTTATATCCATTAAAACCACTAATCCCAATAAACTTTCGCGTTTTTGTAAATATTCTCCTAGTGATTTTTGCCATTGACGTTTTATTGCTTCAGGAACCTGAGCATAACCATAACCCGGTAAGTCCACTAATCGGCAATTTGTTTCTACCTCAAAAAGGTTGATTAATTGTGTCCGTCCCGGTGTTTTACTTGTACGAGCTAAAGACTTCTGGTTGGTTAATGTGTTGAGTGCACTGGATTTACCTGCATTCGATCTGCCAGCAAATGCTACTTCTACACCACTGTCACTTGGTAAATGAGAAATATCAGGTGCACTTAAGATAAAATGTGTTTTTGCATAATTTAATGGACGAATATCAGTCATAAAAAGTATCCTTTAAATGCTATAATGGCACTTAATTGATTTAAATGCCGCTACTGTATAGAAAAACTCAGGCATTGACAACTTTTTCGACTGCTTTTGTAAATCGTATCATACCTTCTTGAATTTCTTCTTCCGAGATAATTAATGAAGGAGTAAAACGTAATACGTTAGATCCAGCATTTAATATCATTACTTTAAATTCTGTTGCAACGTTTAAAAAGTCTCGAGCTTTGTTATGGAACTCTGGTTGTAGTTCTGCGCCTAATAATAGACCTTTACCACGATATTCTCGAAATACTTTATATCTATCATTAATCTTTTCAAGTTGTTCAATAAAGATTGCACGTCGTTTTTGCACCCCTTCTAAAACTTCTGTTGTGTTAATGATATCAAATGCTTCACAACCAACAGCACAAGCTAAAGGATTACCGCCATAAGTTGTACCATGGACACCAGGATGCATTATTGTAGCAATGTCTTCTGTTGTTAGCATGGCACTAATTGGAAATCCACCGCCCAGCGCTTTGGCAGAAGTCAAAATATCCGGTGTTACATCATATTGTTGATAAGTATATAAACTTCCTGTTCGACCCATTCCACATTGAACCTCATCAAAAATAAGCAAAGCATTATATTTATTACAAAGTTCGCGAACACCTTTTAAAAACTCCACTGAAGCGCAAGTTAATCCTCCTTCACCTTGTACAGGTTCTAGCACGACAGCACAGGTATGATCATCTATCACTGCTTTTACTGCATCAAAATTATTAAATGGAACATGAATAATGTCAGATGGTTTTGGACCAAAACCATCTGAATATTTAGCTTGACCGCCTACAGACACGGTAAAAAATGTTCGTCCATGAAAGGATTGATGAAAGGCGATAATTTTGGTTTTATAAGGATTGTATTTTTCGATAGCATAATACCGAGCCAATTTAAAAGCCGCTTCATTTGCTTCAGCTCCTGAATTGGCAAAAAAAACACGATCAGCAAAAGTATTATCAATTAGTTTTTGTGCTAAATTTAATGCGGGTTCGTTGGTGAAAACATTACTAACATGCCATATTTTTTCACTTTGCTCATGCAACGCTTTAACTAATTTTGGATGGCAATGACCTAGGGCATTGACTGCTATGCCACCAGCAAAATCAATGTATTCTTCACCATTCTGATCCCATACTCGGCTGCCTTGCCCTTTAACAGGTATAAATTGGGCTGGGGCATAAACAGGTAAAATGACCTTATCAAAGAGTTGGCGTGTGATTTTTGCTTGCATTGTTAAGTCCTGATCTATTTTTATTGAATGGAATATCGTTTATTTTATGCTAATTAATTGTTGAGTAAAGTAAATAATTATTCAAATATAATGAATTAATATTCATCTGTAAAAAATATTTAAATTTAAAACCTATTCATTAATTTGCTTCTTTTCTATAATTATTTTCAGGTATAATCAAATTATGTTGGTTAATTGCACTTAAAAGAGTTAAAAATGAGTCGTATTATTTATTGCCATTATTTAAAAAAAGAAGCAGATGGTTTAGATTTTCAGCTTTATCCAGGTGAACTTGGTAAGCGTATTTTCAATGAAATATCAAAACCTGCATGGCAAGAATGGCTCAAAAAGCAAACTATGTTAATTAACGAAAATAAACTTAATATGATGAATCCTGAGCATCGTAAACAAATTGAAACGGAAATGGTTAAATTTTTATTTGAAGGTGAAGAGATTGTTATTAATGGATATAAACCCCAAAACTGAGGTATAACATGAAAAACAATAAAAATATCATTATTTTATTTATAGCGGTAAGTCTTTTAAATGGATGTTCAGGTAATAATTCAGCTAAAGAAAATGAAGATTTTTATATTAAAGATACTAATGCCTTCAATATTTTAATTAGTCAATATGCAAATAATATAGAAGAAATTTGGGGACCGCAGGAAGTCCTTATTGCTGGTCCAAAAGATTATGTTCAGTATGAAGATAACTTGCAAACTCGAGTTCATATCAACTTCGTTTCTGGGGTGATAACCATTGAAACTTTATCCGATTTACCCATAGAATCTTTGAAAGAAGCAATAGTTTCAACACTATTAATGCCTGAACCGGTTGATATCATCCGTTATGATAAATTTAATCAAAATTTGTCACAAGAACCTTTTTTATATAATCAGGTTTTAGATCAAGAACAACAACCCATTCGTTGGAGTGGTCGAGCAAATAATTTTGCTGATTATGTGCTTGCTAATAACTTGAAAGTTCGCTCATCAGGAATGCATAAAATTACTTATGTTGAAATCAAATTGGTCCCTAATCACATTAGTGAACGGGCAAGAAAATTCTTACCATTAGTGACGGAAGCTTCAAACCGCTATTTCATTGATGAAAGGTTGATTCTAGCAATTATGGAAGTCGAGTCTGCTTTTAACCCTTATGCTGTAAGTCGTTCAGATGCGCTTGGATTAATGCAAGTACAGCAGCATACCGCTGGACGGGATATTTTTCAATTACGTGGTAAGTCTGGAGAACCGAATCGAAAATATTTACTGGATCCACATAATAATGTCGATATGGGTACAGCTTACTTATCATTATTAAAAACAAAATATTTGGCTGGTATTAATAATCCCATATCTTTAAGGTATGCAATGATTACTTCTTA
This sequence comes from Gilliamella sp. B2828, assembly GCF_026537125.1. Taxonomy (NCBI): domain Bacteria; kingdom Pseudomonadati; phylum Pseudomonadota; class Gammaproteobacteria; order Orbales; family Orbaceae; genus Gilliamella; species Gilliamella sp. B2828. Next base: position 105,166 of record NZ_JAFNMU010000002.1, on the reverse strand, counting down.
TAATGGTGGGGCAGGTAGTGTATTGCGCACGTTTTCTAATGATCGGGTTCGAGCAATTGATATTATTAATTCAATGACGCCACAACAAGTTTTTCGAAAATTAGTCACGTCACATGTCTCTCAGGAATCACGTAACTATCTGATAAAAGTGAGTAATATATTAGATAACAGATAAAATTAAGTTAAATAATACTAGCTATTACAAATAAAATAAGAAACAAGAAATAGGGGTATTGTTTTATTGGAAGTAATATCTTTAAAAAAATAAGATTTTTAAAATTTAAAAATTTTTTAATAAAAAAAAACGTGATCTACTTCAAATTTTGAGTATACTATGCGTCTCATAAAACCCTAGTTTTTTTGAGGATGTTAGTTTGAGTACCGATAAACTTGTGGATTCATATTCCCCCGCACAAATGACACAAATTGCTGAAGACCTCGGCAACTACAAATTAAGTAAACACCCATATAGTACTATTTTATCTGCGATTATCGCAGGCGTGTTTATTTCTATTGCTTTCGTATTTTATATTACTGTAACAACTGGCACTGCAACGGTTGCTTTTGGTTTAGCTAAACTAGTTGGTGGCATCTGTTTCTCATTAGGATTAATGTTAGTAGTCTGTTGTGGTGCAGATCTCTTTACTTCAACTGTATTGACGATTTTACCAAAAATGACTCATAAAGTTAGTTGGACAAAAATGATCCGTAATTGGATTTTAGTCTATATTGGTAACTTTATTGGTGCTATACTGTTTGTAACAGTTATTTGGTGTTCTGGTCAATATATGGTAGCTAACGGAATGTGGGGTTTAAATGTCCTACAAACAGCAGATCATAAGTTACACCATACTTTTATTGAAGCCGTCTTTCTTGGTTTATTGGCTAATTTGATGGTTTGCTTGGCAGCTTGGTTAAGTTATGCTGGACGTAGCTTACTTGATAAAATGTTAATTATGGTTTTACCTGTAGCAATGTTCGTTGCAAGCGGTTTTGAGCATAGTATTGCAAACATGTTTATGATTCCTATGGGAATTGTAATTAATAACTTTGCATCTCCTGAGTTTTGGACTGCAGTAGGGGTATCGCCAGATACATTTAAAGAACTGACTGTAGAGCATTTTGTTTTAAATAATTTAATTCCTGTAACAATTGGAAATATTTTAGGTGGTTTAGCTGTAGCGCTACCATATTGGGCTTTATATTTGCGTAAACCACATTGATTTTATGATATTTATCCTCATATAGGAGAGGGTAAATAGATATTTTTGTAAACCTGAGGTTAATAATTATGAGTAATTTAAACGAAGTACAAGCAAAGGCTTGGAAAGGATTTAAAGAAGGTGATTGGCAAAATAATGTCAATGTTCGTGATTTCATTCAAACGAATTATACACCTTATGAGGGTGATGAATCTTTCTTAGCTGGCGCTACAGATGCAACCACTAAATTGTGGGAAAAAGTGATGGAAGGCATCAAATTTGAAAACTCCACTCATACACCAGTTGATTTTGATACGAGTGTAATTTCCACTATTACTGCTCATGATGCGGGTTACATCGAAAAAGATTTAGAGAAGATTGTCGGTTTACAAACTGAAAAACCACTAAAACGTGCTATTATTCCGTTTGGTGGTATCAAGATGATTGAAAACTCTTGTAAAGCTTACGATAGAACTTTAGATCCACTAGTCAAAAAAATCTTTACTGAATATCGTAAAACTCACAATCAAGGTGTGTTTGATATTTATACTCCAGATATCCTTCGTTGTCGTAAATCAGGCGTTATTACTGGTCTTCCTGATGCGTATGGCCGTGGTCGTATCATTGGTGACTACCGTCGTGTGGCACTTTACGGTATTGATTACTTAATGCAAGATAAATATGCTCAATTTACTTCATTACAAGCTGACTTTGAAAATGGTGTTGATTTACCAATGACGATGCAACGTCGTGAAGAAATTGCTGAGCAACATCGTGCACTTGGTCAAATTAAAGAAATGGCTGCAAAATATGGTTTTGATATTTCAGCACCAGCAACAACTGCACAAGAAGCTGTTCAATGGACTTATTTTGGTTACTTAGCTGCGGTTAAATCTCAAAATGGTGCGGCAATGTCATTAGGTCGTACTTCGACGTTCTTTGATATTTACTTCCAACGTGATTTAGAAGCTGGTTTAATCACTGAGCAAGAAGCACAAGAAATCGTCGACCATTTCGTGATGAAATTACGTATGGTTCGTTTCTTACGTACACCTGAATATGATGAATTATTCTCTGGCGATCCAATTTGGGCAACTGAATCTATTGCTGGTATGGGTGTTGATGGTCGTACTTTAGTAACTAAGACATCTTTCCGTTTCTTAAATACTTTATATACAATGGGTCCATCACCGGAACCAAACATGACTATCCTTTGGTCTGAACACTTACCAAGTGGATTTAAAGAATTTGCATCTAAAGTATCAATTGATACTTCATCATTACAATATGAAAATGATGATTTAATGCGTCCTGACTTTAATAATGATGACTATGCAATTGCATGTTGTGTAAGCCCAATGATCGTTGGTAAACAAATGCAATTCTTTGGTGCTCGTGCTAACCTTGCAAAAACTCTTCTATACGCAATCAATGGTGGTGTGGATGAAAAATTAAAAATGCAAGTTGGTCCTAAAGAAGAGCCAATCACTGACGAATATCTTGATTTTGACAAAGTGTTCGCTCGTTTAGATCACTTTATGGATTGGTTAGCGAAACAATACGTAACGGCTTTAAATGCTATTCATTATATGCACGATAAATACAGCTATGAAGCGTCATTAATGGCGTTGCATGACCGTGATGTTATTCGTACTATGGCTTGTGGTATTGCTGGTTTATCTGTTGCTGCTGACTCATTATCTGCAATTAAATACGCAAAAGTAAAAACGATTCGTGATGAAGATGGTTTAGCAACTGATTTTGAAATCGAAGGTGAATATCCACAATTCGGTAACAATGATCCGCGTGTAGATGATATTGCTGTTGATTTAGTTGAACGTTTCATGAAGAAAATTCAAAAACTTAAAACTTATCGTAATGCAATTCCTACTCAGTCAGTATTAACCATTACTTCAAATGTTGTATATGGTAAGAAAACTGGTAATACTCCAGACGGTCGTCGTGCTGGTGCGCCATTTGGACCAGGTGCTAACCCAATGCATGGACGAGACCAAAAAGGTGCTGTTGCTTCATTAACATCTGTTGCTAAACTTCCATTTGCTTACGCTAAAGATGGCATTTCATATACTTTCTCTATCGTTCCAAATGCATTAGGTAAAGATGATGATGCACGCAAACGTAACCTAGCAGGTTTAATGGATGGTTATTTCCACCATGAAGCTACTGTTGAAGGTGGTCAACATTTAAATGTGAACGTATTAAATCGCGAAACTTTATTAGATGCGATGGAACATCCTGAAAAATATCCACAATTAACAATTCGTGTTTCTGGATATGCAGTACGTTTCAATTCATTAACTAAAGAGCAACAAAAAGACGTTATTACACGTACTTTCACTCAATCAATGTAATTTAGTTAATTGAACAACTAAACTTAAAATAGCGCCTTTAAGGCGCTATTTTTTTATTAAATAGAAAAATATTTGCTTTAAAGTTAACAAAATCATAGTGCAGCAAGAATAATGAGATATTGTTGTTCTTTTGTATAATTTAGTTAAATACACATCATATCAATTAATGCAATTGGTGTAAGCAAAGTATTATCTGAGTTAAAATAAGAATGAAAAGTATAAAGCAAAAAGCAATGTGAGTAATTATTAGAGAATATGTATGGAACAAAATATTATTATGACAACGAAACAACCTATAAAAGGTCGTATTCATTCTTTTGAATCCTTTGGTACTGTTGATGGTCCTGGAATTCGCTTCATTGTTTTTTTTCAAGGCTGTTTAATGCGTTGTTTGTATTGCCATAATCGTGATACATGGGATTTGAAAGCTGGGCGAGAAGTCACTGTTGAAGAACTGATGAAAGAAATTGTTTCTTATAAAAGTTTTATTATCCCTAATGGTGGCGGTGTTACAGCATCAGGTGGCGAGGCTACCTTGCAATCTGAATTTATCACTGAATGGTTTAAAGCCTGCCATAAAGAAGGTATTAGTACATGTTTAGATACTAATGGTTATGCGAGGCAGTTAGACCAAACGGTTGATGAGCTTTTAGAGGTAACAGATTTAGTAATGCTTGATTTGAAGCAAATCAATGATGAAATTCATCAAAAACTTGTCGGAGTATCTAATAAACGTGTGCTTGAATTTGCCAAACACCTCCAAAAAATTAATAAACGGACTTGGATTCGATACGTAGTTGTTCCTGGGTGGACAGATGACAATAACTCAGCACATTTGCTTGGTAAATTTATTGAAGGTATGAATAATATAGAACGAGTGGAATTACTTCCTTATCATAAAATGGGCGCTTATAAATGGGATACCATGGGCGATGAATACAAACTACAAGGCGTAGAAGCTCCGCCTCGTGAAACACTTGACAGAATTCAAGCAATTATAGAAAGTTATGGTCAACCAGTAACATTCAGCAAATAGTTAACTATCCATTGTTAATAGGCTCCTATTATGGTGCCTATTGGCAGTTATTTCAATTTTTTGCGCTTTACTGTACGTAATAGATAAATACTACCTTCTAATGCTAAAACACAAACAGATAACCAAATAAGTCCATATGGTACAACCTGCTCTTTAGAAACAGATTCATGTAAAAATAACACCGATACAAGAGTAAGCAGTACTGGCTCTACATATCCGAGCAATCCAAATAATCCAAGCGGTAACAACTGTCTAGCAACAAAATACATGGCAAAAGCAATGGCTGTAATGATACCTAGCATTGGAATAAAAATATGAAAGTGAGATAGATCACTTATAATCTGATTTAAAGAGTAATGCAAATTAAAATAAATGAGGCAGCCAACAAAGATAAAAAAGAAATCTGAAAATGTCCCTGAAATGCCTTCTATTTGTAATTTACGGCGTGTCATAAAGTAAATTGGGTAACCCAATGCAATAACCGCTGTTTCCCACGAAAAAGCGCCAGTTATATAAATTTCTAAAACAACACCTATGCAGGCTAGCAGAATTGCTACTTTTCGAAAAATACTCAGTTTTTCTTTATAGAATATTTGTCCAAAAACGACCATCGTTAATGGCAGTAAAAAATAGCCTAGTGAAGCTGATAATCCATGACCATTGATCGGAGCCCAAATAAAAATCAACATTTGGATGGTCAATAGAAATGAAGAAAATATGAGACCGATTAAAATCAAGGGTTGTTGTTTAATCCGAACAAATAGATTGATAATTGCTGACCCTTGTTTTTCGACAATAATTAGAAAAATTATTGCAGGAAAGGAGGTTAATAATCGCCAGCAAAAGATATCAATAACGGACAGTGGTTGTAATAGAACAGGGTAGTAATATAGTAAACCAAAAAGACATGATGCAAATATTGAAAGCGCAACGCCCTTTATCATTTTTTCACCTTTATTAATAAAAAATAGCGCTAATTATTAGCGCTATTATCTATATGTAATGAAAGCCGGACAAATTTTATTTATCCAATTATCTCTACACCATTCATATAAGGTACTAGTACGGACGGAATTTTAATTTTTCCATCAGCTTGCTGATAGTTTTCCAAAATTGCAACTAACGTGCGCCCTACAGCTAAACCAGAGCCATTTAACGTATGTACTAAATAAGTTTTATTATCAGCTTTATTACGATAACGTGCTTGCATACGACGAGCTTGGAAATCCCACATATTCGAACAAGAAGAAATTTCACGGTAAGTATTTTGTGCCGGTACCCATACTTCAAGATCATATGTTTTACATGATCCAAAGCCCATATCACCTGCACATAATACAATTTTGCGATATGGTAATTCTAATAATTGTAAAACTTTTTCTGCGTGTGCGGTTAATTCTTCTAAAGCTTTCATTGATTCTTCGGGTTTAACAATTTGGACTAATTCTACTTTGTCAAATTGATGCATACGGATTAAACCACGAGTGTCTTTACCGTAAGAGCCAGCTTCAGAACGGAAGCATGGGGTATGCGCGGTCATTTTTAGAGGTAACACACTTTCATCAAGAATCTCGTCACGTACCAAATTAGTTACTGGTACTTCAGCAGTTGGAATTAGGGCATAATTACTGCTTTCTGATTCTTCATCAAGCGGTTTTGTGTGAAATAAGTCATCTGCAAATTTTGGTAATTGTCCGGTACCGTACAAAGTAGTTTGATTGACAAGGTAGGGCACATAAACTTCAGCATAACCATGTTTCTCTGTATGAAGATCTAACATAAATTGTGTGATAGCACGATGTAGGCGAGCTATCTGTGACTTCATAACAACAAAACGTGAACCAGTAAGTTTTACACCTGCAGCAAAGTCGAGCCCCCCTAAACGTTCACCTAATGCAACATGATCTTGTATTGGAAAGTCAAATATTCTTGGAGTTCCAAAGCGAGAAATTTCGACGTTGTCGTTTTCATCTTTACCATCAGGTACAGAATCATCAGGAGTATTCGGAATCGTAGAGGTAATATCTTTGATTTTAGTTAATAAGGTTTCAAGCTCAGCTTTAGCATTATTCAGTTTTTCACCGATTTTATTAACTTCTTCACGTACAGCTGTAATGTCTTCGCCTCGAGCCTTAGCTTCACCAATAGCTTTAGAACGAGCATTACGCTGCGCTTGTAAGCTTTCAGTTTCAATTTGCAGTACTTTGCGTTTTTCTTCTAGTTGACTAATAGTATCAACATCTAGTTTAAATCCACGGCGAGCTAATTTTTTAGCGACAACATTTAATTCATTTCGGAGTAAATTCGGGTCCAACATAAATAACGTCCATTCTTATTAATAAGGAAATATCTTTCTACTTTAATTATTATTCTAATACAGTTAACAAAACATATAAATCAAAAAGTAGATTGATTATAGATATTAAATATTTTGAGCTTAGTATACTAGAATTATATCGGGATTCAACCGCAATGGTGCACCCGAAGGGATTCGAACCCCTGACCGCTCGGTTCGAAGCCGAGTGCTCTATCCAGCTGAGCTACGGATGCGTGTAAGTTCGTAAAAAAATGGTGCATCCGAAGGGATTCGAACCCCTGACCGCCCGGTTCGTAGCCGGGTACTCTATCCAGCTGAGCTACGGATGCATTTTGAATTTGTTAAAATGGTGCATCCGAAGGGATTCGAACCCCTGACCGCCCGGTTCGTAGCCGGGTACTCTATCCAGCTGAGCTACGGATGCATATTTTAATTTTTTTAAATGGCGGTGAGAGAGGGATTCGAACCCTCGATGCAGCTTTTGACCGCATACTCCCTTAGCAGGGGAGCGCCTTCAGCCTCTCGGCCATCTCACCAAAAACATTATGACTTTGCTTGAACAACAAAATCATAATGTCGTGGCGCACATATTACGTTTTACAAAAAATAAGTCAAACATTTTTTTGCTTACGCGTGCTGGTTGTTTATTTCGTGCCCAATATTACTCTTTGGACTCAGGTAATTCATCATTTTTGTTCTGAGATTGATGAATTCTATTGTATATCTCTTCTCGATGAATTGAGACTTCTTTAGGTGCATTAATACCAATTCTGACTTGATTACCTTTCACGCCAAGAATAGTAATAACAACATCATCACCAATAATTAGTGTTTCACCTACTCTCCTAGTTAAAATTAACATTAGATCTCCTAATATCAGTTAAGTATACATCACAATTTTAAGATATAGCTTCGTCAGCCCCCCATCGATAGGACAGAAAGACGGAATTTTACAGAAATACTCAAATATTCAGTTAATAAATATTATATCAACCAATACTGAAATATATCTGGCTAACTTGCTTGTAATTTATTACTGATTTCCTTTTTCATTGAAGACAATGCTTCTGGTAATGCTGATAGATCCATTCCACCTGCTTGGGCGAAATCAGGCCGCCCACCGCCTTTACCACCTACTTTTAATGCTAATTGGGAAACTAATTCGCCGGCTTTGACAATATTGATTAAATCATTCGTTACGCCAGCGGCTAAATTGATTTTGTTATCATTAACAGCGGCCAAAATAATTACTCCCGTTTTTAATTGATTTTTAAGATCATCAATCATGGTACGTAATACTTTTGCCTCAACATTATCAAGTTTAGCAATTAGTAAATTTTTATTATTGATTTTTTCACATTGATTAATTAATTGAGCGCTTTGTTGGCTAGCTTTTTGCGCTTTTAATTGCTCAATGTTTTTTTCAAGTAGTTTAGTTTGTTCAAGCAATTGCTCTACACGAACTAAAACTGCTGATTTATCGCTTTTAACCAATTGTGCAATTTGATTTAATAAATTTGCTTCTTGGTGTATAAAATCCATTGCACTTTGCCCAGAAGTAGCCTCAATACGGCGAACTCCAGAAGCAATGCTTGATTCAGATATTATTTTAAATAAACCTATATTGCCTGTTCTATTTACATGAGTACCACCACATAATTCAATTGAGAAATCGCCCATAGTTAAAACACGAACAATTTCTTCATATTTTTCTCCAAATAGTGCCATAGCCCCTTTATTTCTAGCTTCATCTATTGGCATCAGTTCAACGTCAACAGGTAGATTACAACGAATTTGTTGATTAACTAGATTTTCAATTTCAACAATTTGTTCTTGCGTAATGCTTTGATTATGTGAAAAATCAAAACGCAGATAACTATCAGTAACTAAAGAACCTTTTTGATGAACATGGTTACCTAAAATTTGTTGTAATGCAGCTTGTAATAAATGGGTTGCTGAATGATTGCGTTTAATACGTTCTCTTAACTCAACATCAATTGCCGCTGTTACTAAGTCCCCAACTTTTAGAGAACCTTTAACAAGGTTACCGATATGTCCAATGCTTTTGCCATACTTTTGGCTATCTAAAACAGTAAACTCGCCGTTTGCAGAGGTTAACAAACCTTTATCACCAATTTGTCCGCCTGATTCTCCATAGAATGGCGTTTTATCTAAGATGATAATAGCTTCATCACCAGCATTGACACTTTCAACTTTTTGACCATTTTGGAAAATGGCAATTATTTTCCCTGATGCTTCGGTAGCTTGATAACCTAAAAATTCGGTAGTATCATCAAGTTTAATTACATTGCTATAGTCAACACTAAAAGCACTTGACTCACGAGCACGTTTACGTTGTTCTTCCATACATAGATTGAATCCATCTTCATCAATGGCAATATTTTTTTCGCGACAGACATCTGCGGTTAAATCTAATGGAAAACCAAAAGTATCGTAAAGTTTAAATGCAACATCACCAGGTAATACCGAATTGGTAATTTTAGCTAATTCTTGATCAAGTAAAAACAATCCTCGTTCTAATGTTTTTAAGAATTGCTCTTCTTCAATTTTAAGTGCATCTTCTACTATTTTTTGATTATTCGCTAATTCATCTGCTGCACTTCCCATTACATCAATGAGAGGTTTAACCAATTTGTAGAAAAATATTCCTTTAGCACCTAACATATGTCCGTGACGTACAGCTCGTCGAATAATACGGCGCAACACATAACCACGACCTTCATTAGAAGGCAATACGCCATCTGAAATTAAAAATGCACAAGAACGAATATGGTCAGCAATAACACGTAAAGATTTACTTTCTAAATTTTTAGTTTGAATGATTCCTGCTGCATCATGAATTAATTTTTTAAATAAATCAATTTCATAATTAGAATTAACATGTTGTAAAACTGCAGCAATTCTTTCCAATCCCATACCAGTATCGACCGATGGCTTTGGTAAAGGCTCCATTGTGCCATCAGGATGACGATTAAACTGCATAAAGACAATGTTCCAAATTTCAATGAATCGGTCACCATCTTCTTCAGGACTGCCTGGAGGGCCACCCCAAATGTGATCACCATGATCATAAAAAATTTCTGTACATGGCCCGCATGGTCCTGTATCACCCATTTGCCAGAAGTTGTCTGAAGCAAAAGGAGCACCTTTGTTATCACCGATACGTATGATACGTTCTTTGGGTATACCAATCTCTTTTTCCCAAATTGTGTATGCTTCATCATCTGTTTCATAAACAGTGACGGTTAATTTCTCTTTAGGAATATTAAACCATTCTCTACTGGTTAATAACTCCCAAGCAAAATGAATCGCATCATGTTTAAAATAGTCACCGAAACTAAAGTTTCCTAACATTTCAAAAAAAGTATGATGTCGGGCAGTGTAACCCACATTATCCAAATCATTATGTTTACCGCCAGCGCGAACACAACGTTGTGCAGTTGTTGCTCTGGTATAGGGACGTTTTTCTATTCCTAGAAATACATCTTTGAACTGATTCATTCCCGCGTTAGTAAATAATAGCGTTGGATCATTATGAGGAACAAGGGAACTACTTGCTACAATTTCATGTCCTTTGCTATTGAAAAAGTCAAGAAAATTTTGACGAATTTCTGCAGTGCTTTTCATTTAGGCATCCATATAAACGATAAATTTTTAAACATAGTAATATACCTGTTACAACTAAAGTTGAAAAGTAAAGAAAAGTAAAAAATTCTTTATAATACGGTTGTTCTAGCTAATATTACATGCAAATAAAAGGAAAAATAAAATGATTTAGTGAGCTTAACTAATGGGTAATGAATAATTTAATTCCTGTGTATTTTAGATATTATCAAAATTTAAGTCAATAAATTATACACATCTTTTATATCATCTTGGGTATAACCTCGGGTAACTAAAAATTGCATTATCTTTTGTTTTTCCAAGAGATTTTTAACATTAATTTGGTTAAATTTTTTTAATATTTGCTTGTAGGCATTATACGACCAATTAATATCTAATTTACTTAAAAGTTCATTAGTTAAGTTATTAGGTAGACCTCGTTGTTTTAATTCCATAGCGATTTTATATCTTCCATAACCTTTATTAGATCTCATAACAATATATTTTTCGATATATTGTGTATCGCTCATCCAATTTTGATTAGTACAATATTGAACCACATCAGCAGTTTCAATTTTGAGTTGATTCAATTGCTCATAGTATTCATCTTCTGAGCTTTTTATTTTTTTTGTAAAAAATTGGATAATTTTATTGGTTAGTTCGTAAGATGAATGATCGCGCTGTGCAAGTAATTGCACAGCTTTATTTAAGATTAATTTATTGAGTTTTTTATCCATTATTCAAAGCTTTCATCTTCCGATGCAGTCTCTACGTCCTCAGCAGAAAAAACGGCAGGACTGTTTAATAATAAATCACGTAGTCTTGTTTCAAGTTCTTCAGCTATTTCTGGATGTTCTTGTAAAAATTTAATTGAATTGGCTTTGCCTTGACCAACTTTTTCGCCATTGTAGCTATACCAAGCGCCAGCTTTATCAACTAATTTATGTTTGACACCTAGATCAATCAATTCTCCTTCTTTAGAAATACCACAACCGTAAAGAATTTGAAATTCAGCTTGTCTAAATGGTGCAGCAACTTTATTTTTCACTACTTTTACACGTGTGTCACTACCAATAACATCTTCGCCTTCTTTTACTGCACCAATACGTCGAATATCTAAACGAACTGATGCATAGAATTTAAGCGCATTACCGCCAGTTGTTGTTTCTGGATTACCAAACATTACACCGATTTTCATACGAATTTGGTTAATAAACACCACTAAGCAGTTAGCATTTTTAATATTTGCGGTTAATTTACGTAAAGCTTGTGACATCAAGCGAGCTTGTAATCCCATATGAGAATCACCCATTTCACCTTCAATTTCTGCTTTAGGTGTTAATGCTGCTACTGAGTCAACAATAATAACATCAACAGCACCAGAACGAACTAAGGCATCACAAATTTCAAGTGCCTGTTCACCAGTATCAGGTTGAGAAACTAATAAATCATCAACTTGCACGCCTAATTTAGCGGCATAAATTGGATCTAAAGCATGTTCAGCATCAATAAATGCACATGTTTTGCCTTCTTTTTGCGCTTGTGCAATAACAGATAAAGTTAATGTTGTTTTACCCGATGATTCTGGTCCAAAAATTTCAACAATTCGACCCATTGGTAAGCCGCCAATACCTAATGCAATATCGAGTCCTAAAGATCCAGTAGAGACAGAATCAACGTCCAACGTTTGGGTATCCCCTAAACGCATAATAGAACCTTTACCAAATTGTTTTTCTATTTGACTTAATGCAGCCGAAAGTGCTCGTTGTTTGTTTTCGTTCATATTATAAAATTCCAATGAGTTAGTATATTGATACACATTATACTGTATTGTTATACAGTATCAAGTTTTTTTTATATCTAATAATCATTTAGTTAATAATGGGAAATCCTTCACAATTTTTGTTTAAATATTACTGGTAATAGTTCATTTGATTGTAACAAATAGTGACGAAACGAAAAGATTCAAGATTACATTTAAACAGATTAATGGATTCGATAATGATATAATTTTATATACGGTTTTTATAATGTTTTATGCATTTTAATTTTGAGGTAAGATTTTTCATTTAATATATAAAAAACATTTCTTAACCAACCGATATACTCAAAAGTGAGTAATCAAATTATGCTAATTTGAGTTGGTAATGCTTTCATAAAAAAATGGCATTTGATATGATGAGTAACGAAGAAGTTTTAGTCATTTTATATATTAAAAGTAATTATCCCCTTGTGATAAAGTAAAAGTAATGTATCAATTTTTTTACTTAAATATTACGCTAACCTGAAACATCTTTACATTTAAAATAACTATCAAATAAAGAGAAATAATGACTGTTGATAAACAACAATATGTTTTATGTTCGCACTGTGATTTGGTCATAGAATTAGCTGATGTAACAATAGGTCATAAAGCTATATGTCCTCGTTGTAATACAACTTTAGCCAAAAAAAGCATTAATATGAAATTTCGAGCTGCAATGTATGCGGTTTGTTCACTGATTATGATTATTGTAGCTTGCGGTTTTATTTTTATTGATATTCGCCTTGTTGGTAATTTTAATGGTGTAAGTGTTTTAGATATTCCAAAAACCCTTTTTTTTGATAAATATAGTTATATATCAGCACTTTTTATTTTATTTGTTTTAATTTTTCCCATAATAAATCTTCTAATCATTGGTTTGCTTTGTTCAAAATTTAAAATATCAAAGTATCGTAAAAGAGATTTATTAATTATTTATGAAAAATTTAAACATTGGTGTATGCCTGAAATATTTATCACAGGCATTTTGGTTAGCTTCGTAAAACTAATGAGTTATGGCAGTATAGGTGTCACAAGTACATTTTGGGCATTTTGTTTATTTGTATTTTTTTATATAAAAGCCCAAGTTATTTTTTCACCAGAAACAATTTGGGAAGAAATTCATACTAATAATTTTGCTCAAACACCATTAAAAGTTGGTAAAACGGCAATAAGTCAAAACTTGAAGTTGTGCGGTTGTTGCCATGCCATGATGCCAATAGCTTTTGGTAAATGCCCAAGATGTAAACAAAAAAGTGCCGTGAGAAATCGCGATAAAATACAGTGGACGATAGCGTTATTAGTTACTTCACTAATTATCTATATTCCTGCGAATGTATTTGGGATCATGATAACGGTAGTTTTTGGTTCACCATCAACATCGACAATTATGGATGGTGTTATTTATATGTGGCAGGCAGGTGATGTGCCTGTGGCATTAGTTATTTTTATTGCCAGTATCGTTATTCCAATTTTGAAAATAATTTCATTAAGCTGGCTTTGCTATTTTGCAATAGCAGTGAAAAGAAAAAATAAGCATAATTGCCTGCAAATGAAGAAATTGTATGGTGCAGTTGAGTTTATTGGTAAATGGTCAATGATTGATATATTTGTTGTATCGGTTGTTTGTTCACTAGTTAGAAATCAACAAATGATGGGGGTTTATCCTGATATAGGAGTTACTTTTTTCGCAACCGTTGTGATTATTACTATGATTGCATCACAAAAATTTGATCCGCGCTTAATTTGGGATCACTCTCCAGTTAAAAGTTATAATAAATAGGAATACTATGGCAACATCAAGTAAATTAGCGAAAATCATCAAAATTCGAGCTATCTCGGCTATATGGATTATTCCAATTGTTACTGCAATTGTTGGTCTTTGGATCATCTATTCGCATTTTGCTGATAGAGGGACTTCTTTTACCTTACTTGCGAAAGATGCAAGTGGTATTGTCGCAGGCAAAACAGTTATAAAAAACCGTAGTGTTGATATCGGTATTGTCGATGAAGTAACTTTATCAAAAGATTTTGAAAAAGTGGTTATTAAAGGTCGGATCTATAATGATATGGAACCACTTCTAAAAAATGATTCTATTTTTTGGGTTGTCAAACCGGAGATTGGTCGTGATGGTGTGACAGGGTTAGGTACTATTGTATCTGGTGTTTATATTGAGTTAGCGTCAGGAAACGATACGCATAATTTCAAAAATAATCCTTTTATACTATCCGATACTCCACCATTATCTGATCCAAGTATTAAAGGAATTCGAGTCAATCTTGAAAGTGATCAAAATGGTGTGATTCCACGTGGAGCATCAGTGATGTTTCATGGTTATCGTGTTGGTAATGTTGAAACTTCCGAGTTTGATATTAATTCACGTAAAATGAAATACCAAATTTTTATTACTAAACCTTATGATGCTTTAGTCACTCAAAATGTCCGCTTTTGGAAGGAAGGAGGCATTGATTTAACATTGTCTTCGTCCGGTGCTAGTCTGAACGTACCTTCCTTAGATGTTTTAATGTCTGGTGGGATTAGTTTTGATTTGCCGGATGGCTCTAAGTTAGGAGCGCCAGCTGAGCAATATGCAGTATATAAATTATATGAAAATAAAAAATCAATTCAAGATTCACAATACACAGAATATAAAGAGTTTCTGATTATGCTCTCTGAATCCATATCAGGATTGGTTGAAGGGGCACCTGTTGAATATCATGGTATTCGGCTAGGTACAGTATCAAAAGTCCCATTTTATACAGCTGAAATGTTAGATAAAACATCTATTTTAAATCAAAAAGTACCTGTTTTAATCAGGATTGAGCCTGATCGCTTATCGGAATGGGTTGATGAAAAGATCGATATCGCAAACTTAATAATGAATGAGCAAAAAAATGGATTAAGAGCCTCGTTAAAAACTTCTAATATGTTTACAGGTGCGCTTTATATTGATCTTGATTTTTATCCTGAATTAAAAAATAAATATAATGCCAACTTATCCAATCAATATGGTTATAGTACTATAGAAACAACGTCAACAGGTATTGCTCAAATTCAAGCCAAAGTCATGCAGTTATTAGACAATTTTAATCATTTACCATTGAATAATACTATGACGGAATTTAATAAATCGCTCGCTTCAAGTCAGCGCTTAATAAATTCATTAAATCAAATAATGGCAAGTAATGAAATGCAAAATATGCCAAAAGATCTACAAAAAACCTTAAGAACATTAAATGATACCATGAAAGGCATACAACCAGGATCAGAACTTAATAAGCAAATGAATGAGAGTTTGCAAAAAGTTCAACAAATGATGGATGAATTAACGCCATTACTTAATACACTCAATGATAAAAGTAATGCATTGATTTTCTCAGCTCCGATTAAGAAAGATCAAGAACCGAAGGCAAAGGGTAAAAAATAATGAATAAGATGATGAGAAATTTACTTCTAACATTTTGCGGAACTGCATTTATGTTATTAGTTGGCTGTTCAACGAATATACCTAACAAAAGTTATTTCCAATTAGCTACTAGTTTACCTATTCAAACACCAAAAACATTGAAATCAACCGATCGTTTTCTAATGATCGACTCAGTTGATGTGGTCAGTTTTTTAAATAAGTCTGGTATTGTTTTGCAAACAGAAGATATCAAGTATGTCACAGCAACAAATAATTTATGGGTTTCGACGCTTTCTCAACAGCTTGAAGAACGTTTAGTACAAGATTTAAGTTTGTTACTACCAGATTATTTGGTTTCGAGTACATCTTTGACCACACCAACATTAACTGTGAAACTTTTTATTGATGGTTTTCATGGTAGTTATAATGGTGATGCAATTATAAAAGGACGTTGGATTGTTACTGATAATAAAAATCATATTGAAACAAAACCATTTGAACGCCATGTTCCATTAGCAAAAAATGGTTATGATGCTTTAGTTAAAGCATTGTCAAAAGGTTGGCAAGAAGAAGAGCAAGATTTTGTTTATTCTATAACACATTAAATTATTAAATATTCCGTCAGAATTCTGGCGGAATATTTAAATAATAAAAGATCACAAGAGCCGCTTAAACCGATCAAATACTTTATTATCAATTTCAACCCATTTACGAACACTATTAATAAAGGCAATTTTATCTGCATTTAATAATTCGTTAATTAAGATTGTTTTTTCAATTATTTGTTTTTTATCCAAATAAAATTGTCGCATAGTACCAGCCAATAATCCCGATTCAATTTTAGGTGTTACCCATTGATTATTAATCAATAGCACAAGATTGCCGTTAACAAATTCAGTTATTTCATTATATTGATTAAAATTAATATATTCCTTACCTATAGTTAATTGTGGGAAATGTTCACGGTTTGATGTTTTGTGATACAAATAGACATTTTTGTTATTCACGCATTGTGGTGCCAATACGATTTCATTAATGTTCATAGCTGTATTAATAACATCTTTACTTATTTTCCATTGACCATCTTGTTGTAGTAAAATTCTGATTTTATAACTACCTTCAGTATCTGAATTGGCTAATTTAACCAATTGCAATTTGATAGATTCAATATCACATTTAAAATCAAAATAGCTAGCCGAATCAGTCAGTCTGGTTAAATGTTCATTGAGTAATAAAAATTGCCCATTTTCTAATAATAATGATTCAATAAGATATCGAGGAGTCGTTGTTGTGGAGTTTAATATAGCGGTCTTAGCTAAAATTTCCTCGTATTCATCGTGTGATGTTGAATCCCAAGTGATTCCTCCTCCAACACCATAATGTATCTGCTGATTGTGAATGGTTAACGTCCGAATTGGAATATTAAATATTGCTGCTTTCCTATAGGGTTTAATGTAACCTATGGTTCCACAGTATATGCCTCTAGGTGAGTTCTCCGTGTCTGCAATGATCCGCATTGTACTTGTTTTAGGTGCACCAGTAATTGAACCACAAGGAAACAATGCTTGAAAAATTTGATACAAACTGACATTTTCTGCTAATTCAGCTTGAATGGTTGAGGTTAACTGCCAAACGGTAGGGTATTTTTCGGTAGAAAATAATTTGGGTACAATGACTGATCCTGTCTTAGCAATTCGGCTTAAATCATTACGTAATAAATCAACAATCATCATATTTTCAGCCTGATTTTTCTCAGAAAATAATGTTTCTAACTGTTGTTTATCATGTTGATTATTTAAACCACGAGCAGCGGTTCCTTTCATCGGCCTTGTCGTAATCGTTTGATTGTCTAATTTAAAAAATAGCTCAGGTGAAATTGATAAAATCTGATAATGTTCAAATTCAAGATAAGCACAATAATGCGCTTGGTTATTTTTTTGTAAAAATTTATAGTAATTAAAGGCATTATCATTAAATGGTGCACTAAATTGAATCGTGTAATTGGTTTGATAAGTATTTCCTAATTCAATTTGTTCGCGGATATAGTCGATTTTTTGATTATATTCTTCAATTGAAGTATCGCATTTTAAATCGAACAGAGAAGGTTGATAATCATTTTTGGTTGATGATTCAACTATTGAATAATCCCTGTAAATACCAAAGAGTAACACAGGTAATGCATCACTTGAGTTAGAGATTTTTTTGGTTCTATTTGCTTGATTAAATCCCATTGCACTTTCATAAGCAAGATAACCGACCGCATAAAAGCCTTGCTGAGTGAATTTTTCAATTGCATCTAATTGCTGTTTAACAGTAGTGTAATCGTTAGATCTCAAAATTGTTATTGGGTCAGAAAAACATTTCTGTTGATTCTCAAAATCAATATACATTTTCATATTCATTTTACTCATATATAAAATTATGAATCATTTGTAAACCTGATTCTGTTTTGATTGCTTCTGGATGAAATTGCACCGATTCAATAGGTAATGTCTTATGACGTAATCCCATAATAAGACCTTGTTTGTTGCGCGCAGTAACAATTAGTGGAGAGTTTGTGTGAGATAAATTGTCGTTAACAATTAAAGAGTGATAGCGAACTATAGAAAGCGGGTTTTTAATGCCTTTAAATAATCCTTGACCATCATGTGTAATTTCATCGATTTTGCCGTGCATAGGTAAAGGTGCTTTACAAATAGAATAACCATAATACTGTGCAATCGCTTGATGTCCCAAACAAATTCCTAATATAGGGCAATAATGAGCAAATTCAGCAATCACAGTAAGTGATACTCCGGCATTACTTGGTGTTCCTGGGCCAGGTGAAATAATTATTTTAGCAAAGGGGAGCTGTTTTATTTGTTCAATGGTCATTTCATCATTTTTTATCACTTGGACAGTTGCATCCAATCGGCATAAATAATCATATATATTGAACGTAAAAGAATCATAATTATCTATTAATAGTATCAAAATATTTTCCGTTAATTAAAAAAATTCTTTGTCAACTTGGTAATGATGTAAATCATCATTATAAATGATAAGACACTACAGCCGACATTATCGATAACACTTTTATTACATTGATTTGATTAATCAAGTTAGCTTTAGTTTAAATCTGTATACTTCTGGCTCCATTATACAAGCAAGAAACTCAAATGAGAGATGATTGCTAACTTAATATTGCACATTATTCTTATTTTTTTACTTAAACGTACCCATAACCTGAAACATCTTGACAAGATTACCTTATTTTTGTGATGCCACTCGCAAAAACATACAACTCTACTTGTATGGTAGTATTAATATCGCTATTTTTGTGATGCTTAATTTCTACAAAGAGGTATCAAATGAAAATAATTAAAGCCGAAGTTTTTGTATGCAGTCCAGGACGAAACTTTGTCACATTGAAAATAACTACAGATGAAGGGGTTTGTGGTATTGGTGATGCAACACTTAATGGACGTGAATTATCAGTGGCTTCTTATCTTAAAGATCATCTTTGCCCACAATTAATAGGGAGAGATGCCAGTCAAATAGAAGATATTTTTCAATATTTCTATAAAGGTGCCTATTGGCGTCGAGGCCCCGTGACGATGTCAGCGATATCTGCCATAGATATGGCGTTATGGGATATCAAAGGTAAAGTTGCCAATATGCCACTTTATCAATTATTGGGCGGTGCTTCACGCACTGGCGTAATGGTGTATTGTCATACTACAGGAAAAGATATTGGAGAAGCATTGGATGATTATGCTAGACATAAAGAGATGGGTTTTAAAGCAATTCGAGTCCAATGCGGTATACCGGGAATGAAAACGACATATGGTCAAAGCAAAGGGAAAAATCTGGCATATGAGCCTGCTACGCGTGGCAATTATCCTGAAGAGCAGTTTTGGGCAACAGATAAATATCTCGACTTTACACCAAAATTGTTTGAAGCGGTAAGAAGCAAATTCGGTTTCAACGAGCATTTATTACATGATATGCACCATCGCTTAACTCCAATTGAAGCTGCGCGTTTTGGTAAAAGTATTGAGGATTATCGTCTATTTTGGATGGAAGATCCAACACCTGCAGAAAATCAAGAATGTTTCCGTCTAATTCGTCAACATACAGTTACTCCCATTGCTGTCGGTGAAGTATTTAACAGTATATGGGATTGCAAACAGCTAATTGAAGAACAGTTGATTGATTATATCCGAACTACAATTACTCATGCAGGTGGTATTACTCACATGCGTCGTATTGCTGATTTTGCTGCACTTTATCAAGTTAGAACTGGCTCTCATGGACCATCTGATTTATCACCAATTTGTCATGCTGCTGCTCTACATTTTGATATGTGGGTACCTAACTTTGGTGTACAGGAATTTATGGGCTACTCAGAACAAATGTTAGAAGTCTTTTCACCTAATTGGACTTTTAATGATGGTTATATGCATCCAAGTGATGAACCAGGTTTAGGTATCGATTTTGATGAAAAACTCGCCAAAAAATACCCATACAACCCAGCTTATCTGCCAATTGCTCGTTTAGAAGATGGCACTTTATGGAATTGGTAAGTTCAAGGAGTTTATATGAAAAGTATTGTAATAAAACAACCTAATGAATTAGCCATTGAAGAGCGTGAAGTTCCTCTGCCGAAATCTGGAGAAGTTAGAGTAAAAGTTAAATTAGCAGGCATTTGTGGTTCAGATAGTCATATTTATCGCGGTCATAATCCTTTCGCCAAATATCCAAGAGTAATTGGACACGAATTTTTTGGTGTAATTGATGCAGTTGGAGAGGGAGTTGAGCAATCAAGAATTGGTGAGCGTGTTTCAATCGATCCTGTACTTAGCTGTGGAGATTGTTATCCTTGCTCGGTTGGTCGACCAAATGTATGTACATCATTAACTGTACTGGGTGTTCATCGTGATGGTGGATTTAGTCAGTATGCAGTTGTACCAAGTAAAAATGCTTATGTAATACCAACTGAAATTGATGATGAACTTGCCGTAATGATAGAACCTTTCACAATAGCTGCTAATTCAACGGCACAGTTAAAACCGACCCCAAACGATACTGCATTAATTTATGGTGCAGGTCCGATGGGATTAACCTCAGTACAAGCTCTGAAGGGTGTGTATAACGTTAAAGAAGTGGTCGTTGTTGATCGCATTGATGAACGTTTAATTATGGCAAAAGATAGCGGTGCTGATCGGATTATTAATAACACATCATTTTCTGTAAAAGATGAATTGGAAAAATTGAGTATCAAACCAACGGTAATTATTGATGCCGCTTGTCACCCATCGATTTTACAAGAGGCTATTACAATTGCATCGCCAGCAGCAAGAATTCTCATAATGGGCTTTTCAAGCGATCCATGTCAGATAACACAACAGGGCATTACCAGTAAAGAGCTTTCTATATTCTCTTCACGACTCAATGCGAATAAATTCCCAATTGTTATTAATTGGTTAAATAAGAAACTCATTGATCCTAAAAAACTTATTACTCATCGATTTGATTATACAGATGTGATTGAGGCTATCCAAACTTTCGAAAAAGATCAGAGTAAGTGTTGCAAGGTTTTACTGACTTTTAGTTAGGTGAATTTTTATGTACTAAATGATAAGCGAGTTAGATATGAATAAGATAGGAAATAATAAAAGTGACAGAAATACTTCAGATTTAGTTAAAGCAGCTGTTTCTGGTTGGCTTGGAACCGCATTAGAATTTATGGATTTCCAATTATATTCTTTAGGCGCAGCACTTGTATTTCGCGAAATATTTTTTCCAGAACAATCAGCAATTATGGCATTGATATTAGCTATGGGAACCTATGGCGCAGGATACATTGCACGTATTGTTGGCGCTTTTGTTTTTGGTCGCATGGGGGATGCCATTGGTAGAAAGAAAGTATTATTTATAACGATCACCATGATGGGTATTTGTACCACGTTGATAGGATTTTTACCAACTTATGCACAAGTTGGTATTTTGGCACCATTAATGTTGGTTGTTTTACGTATTATTCAGGGATTGGGTGCTGGTGCTGAAATTTCTGGTGCTGGTACTATGCTCGCAGAATATGCACCAAAAGGTAAACGAGGGATTATTTCATCACTTGTCGCAATGGGAACCAATTGTGGTACTTTAAGTGCAACAGCAATTTGGGCAATAATGTTTTTTTTACTGGACAAAGATCAGCTCATATCTTGGGGTTGGCGAGTACCATTCATTGCTAGTGTCATTGTTATGTTTTTTGCCATATGGCTTAGAATGAATTTAAAAGAGAGTCCTGTATTTGATGATATAAGTGATGCAAATGTAGAAAAATTTAATGATGAACCATCAATTAAGCATATTTCGTTATTAGAAATGTTTAAAAGCAAATCTTTTTGGTTAGCAACGGGTTTACGTTTTGGTCAAGCTGGAAATTCAGGTTTAATCCAAACTTTTTTAGCCGGTTACTTAGTACAAGCATTATTATTTGAAAAAAGTATACCAACTGATGCTTTAATGATCAGTTCGATTGTTGGATTCTTCACAATTCCTTTCTTAGGTTTGTTATCAGATAAAATTGGTCGCCGCCTACCTTATATCATTATGACTTTGTCAGCAATGATTCTTGCTTATCCAATGTTATCCATTATTGTTAATAAAAATCACCCAGTAAATACCATTATGTTATGTTTAATTGTTATTCATAATGTTGCAGTATTAGGACTGTTCGCTTTAGAAAACATTACAATGGCGGAAATGTTTGGGGCTCGTAATCGTTTTACACAAATGGCGATATCCAAAGAAGCGGGTGGACTTATTGCTGTAGGGTTTGGGCCAATATTAGCGGGAATTTTCTGTAATATGGTGAATGATTGGTGGCCAACTGTTGTTATGATTATTCTCTATTCATGCATCAGTTTAATTTCCGCAATTTTTATGCCAGAAGTCAAAGATCGTAATTTATCTGATTTAAAAGATGCTGCAGAATAAATATAAAAATATAAAAATGGAAAAAAAATAATGAAATTATCTAATCAAGCTTTATTACAACTACCTAAAGAGGTCATTGTCCCAAATTATGATAGAAATCAAATTAAAACGAAAATAGTTCATCTTGGTTTTGGTGCTTTTCATCGTGCTCATCAAGCAGTGTTTACCGATATTTTAGCTGCAGAACATAATAGTGATTGGGGATACTGTGAAGTCAATTTAATGGGTGGTGAAAAACAAATCGCTGATCTTAAAGAGCAAAACTATTTATTTAGTGTGTGTGAGATGTCCTATGATAACTGGTCTACCCGAGTTGTGGGTGTAGTTAAAGAAGCAT
Organism: Gilliamella sp. B2828; assembly: GCF_026537125.1. Taxonomy (NCBI): domain Bacteria; kingdom Pseudomonadati; phylum Pseudomonadota; class Gammaproteobacteria; order Orbales; family Orbaceae; genus Gilliamella; species Gilliamella sp. B2828. The sequence continues at coordinate 82,086 of NZ_JAFNMU010000002.1, read as the reverse complement.
TACATGTTGATGTAGATGGCATAGTGAAAATTCTAGATGTCATGACGCACCCACAAATCGCGATTATATCACTAACTGTTACCGAAAAAGGTTATTGCTATTTACCCGCGACAGCATCAATTGATATCAATAACGTACTTATTAAACACGATATAGATAATCCAACTAATCCTAAAAGTGCACCGGGTGTAATTGTTGAAGCTTTACGTATTCGTAAAGAAAAAGGCTTAAAACCCTTTACTGTCATGTCTTGTGACAATATGCCTGAAAATGGTCATGTAACACGTAATGTGATTTTGGCTTTAGCAAAAATAAGGGATGCAAATTTAACACAATGGATTGAAAAAAATGTCAGCTTTCCATCTACAATGGTTGATCGAATTGTGCCGGCAGTAACGTTAGATACAATGGCAAAAATACAAAAGCAGTTGGGAGGCATAGAGGATCTTGTTGGTATTGCCGGTGAACCATTCATACAATGGGTTATCGAAGATAATTTTGTAGCAGGTCGCCCAGAATGGGAAAAATCCGGTGCTGAGTTAGTAAATGATGTTTTTCCGTATGAAGAAATGAAATTACGTATGCTGAACGGTAGTCACTCCTTTTTAGCCTATTTAGGCTATTTGGCTGGGTATCTACACATAGATGAATGTATGCAAGATCCTTATTATGTAAAAGCCGCTCGTCACCTTATACTTCAGGAGCAAGCAACAACCTTACGTGTAAAAGATATAGATTTACTAGCCTACGCGAATTCGTTACTTGATCGTTATCGTAACACGGGTCTTAAGCATCGTACTTGGCAAATCGCAATGGATGGTACATTAAAATTACCACAACGCATGCTCGATTCGGTTCGTTTTCATTTAGCGAATAATACACCATTTCATTGTTTAGCTTTAGGTATCGCGGCTTGGATGCGATATGTTAGTGGTGTCGATGATAATGGTAAAGTTATTGAAGTTAGTGATCCTGCTGCCGAGCAACTAAAAGCGTTGGTATCAAACAGCCCAGATAATCAAGAACGAATCAAAGCATTATTATCATTGACGCATGTTTTTGGTAAAGATTTATCCAGCAATCAATATTTTATCGATCAAGTTACCAACGCTTATTTATCTTTAAGGGATAAAGGGGCTAAACAAACCGTCGAACAATTAGCGCAGAGTTTTCAATACAACTAACAATAATCCCTAAAATCAAAGTGTAATTACCAGTAATGGTATTACACTTTTCTAAATATTTAAGTATAAGACAGAACCCATTTTATTGTTTTGAGTTTTTATTAAAAAAACTTTTCATATACTTAAAAATCACCTACTATTCTTAGTAATTTATTTTATTACTTTAAGATGGTATATGTTTAAATCTATCGACTTAAATATTTCTGAACCTGTTAATCAACAAATTTATCGTACATTAAGAAAAGCTATTATTACCTGTTATGTATTGCCTGGTGTTTTACTTTCAGAAAAAGAAATTTCCAGTCAATTCAATGTTTCTCGCCAACCTGTTCGTGAAGCGTTCATTAAACTAGCTGAAGCAGGTCTTGTACAAATTCTCCCTCAACGTGGCACATTCGTAACCAAAATTTCTATTAAAAAAGTAATTGATGGACAATTTATTCGTGAAGCGGTTGAATGCGCTATTATCAAACGCGCCGCTATAGAAATTAGCCAATCAGATATTTCATTGTTACAAAAAAATCTTGCGGAACAAAAACAAGCCAATGAATGTAAAGATGTATGCTATTTTCTGGAAAAAGATGATGAATTCCATCAAATATTAATGAATGTAATTGATTGTCCCATGGCATGGCAAACGGTAGAAAATATCAAAGCAATGATGGATAGAGTAAGATTTTTAACATTAGAAGATATTTCTCCACCGGAAGATTTAGTTAAACAACATGAAAAAATTTTGATTGCACTGGAAAATCATGATCCAGAGCTTGCAGTACAAGCTTTACATGAACATTTGTCGACGATTCTTCAAACCATAACAATTGTATCGCAGAAAAAAAATGAATGGTTTATTGATTAATTTTTATTTCATGGATTGTAAAACCGAACCATTTTTAAAATGTTAGATTTATATCTTTGGCTTTTAGTTAAAGAAGAATGAAATTATTGGTTATCATTATGCTAGGATGTTTTTGTTTTGAAAAAACTGGGTAAAGTTGTAATATGATTAAACAATTAAAAATTCAAGTGAGTGGACGGGTACAAGGGGTTGGATTTCGTTTTTTTACTCAACAAAAAGCGAAAAAACTTGGATTATTGGGTTACGTTAAAAATTTGGATAATGGTGATGTTGAAATTCTTGTTCAAGGAGATAGTCTGCAAATAACCCAATTCACTGAATGGCTTAACCATGGGGGTCCCTCTTCTGCTCGAATTAGCAATGTTAGTATTTATGAATTAATACCTGATATTGATTTAACTTCTTTTAATGTCAGATATTAATTTAATAAAAAATAAAGTAAAATAACTGAATTGCTGAACTTAAAGATAACGATTTATCCTTGTTATTGATTAAACTTATTCGTGTGATAAAAATATGCTATGAATAAAAAAAATTTAATCTATATCTTACTTATCATTGTGGTGATTGGTGTTTATTATAATTATCAGAAAGATGATGACTCAGATACAATGTCAACAATCAATTTAACTGATACACCAATATATCAAAGCGATAATATGATAACAAATATTTATGACATATCAGGAGAGATCATCTATAAAATAGAATCAGTTAAAGTTAGACATTTTGAAGAATCAAATAATACTGAATTTGATTTACCCAATTTGACTATTTATGATCGAATGCATTCTGCTACATGGCATATTCACTCACAAAAAGCTACGTTAACCAATGATAAGCTGATTTACCTAAATCAAAATGTTCAATTAGATAATTTAACTACTGATGCTCAATTACAGCATATATTAACAGATAATGCCATTATTGATTTAACGACCCAAAATGTCACCTCTAAAGATCTTGTTACTATAAAAGGGGTTGGTTTTTTTTCAAAGGGTCAAGGATTAGCTGGAAATCTACGAACAAAAACCGCGAACATACTTGAAAATATAAAAACTTATTATAACACTGGGGCACAATAAAAAAATGAGATTGCAAAAACGGTTTATTTATCCATTATTTTTTATATTATTTATTTCATATGGGTGTTTTGCTGATGAACCAAATACATCAACACCCGAAGTACAACAAGATAAAAAGATGTTAGTTAATAATAAACCTATTACTATAGATGCTAATAACCAACAGATTGATATTGACAAAAATATCATAACATTTAGTGGTAATGTGCATATAACTCAAGATGGTTTAACAATCATAGCTGATAAAGTGATTGTTACTGATATGCAGGATTCTACAAAACAGAAAATTACAGCTTATGGTAATCCAGTAAACTTTAAACAAATATTACCTCAAAATAATAAAATTGTGACAGGACATTCAGAGCAAATTATCTATGATGTTAAACAAAATATTGTCACCTTGCAGAATGATGCAGAATTATTTCAGCAGGATAATCATGTTGTTAGTTCAATCATTACTTATAATGTTAAAAAGCAGTTGATACTAGCTCAACCTAAACAAGGTCGAGTAAAAAGCACTATAATTCCAAGCCAAGTTAAAGAGATTAATAAATAAAATGTCAATTTTAAAAGCGGAAAATTTAGCCAAAATTTACAAGAAACGTCGTGTGGTTGAAGATGTAAGTTTAACTGTAAACTCAGGTGAAATTGTTGGTTTATTAGGGCCTAATGGTGCTGGTAAAACCACCACTTTTTATATGGTTGTTGGTATTGTAACTTTAAATGCGGGTAAAATATTTCTTGATGATCATGATATAAGCATATTACCTTTACACGAACGAGCTCAAAAGGGAATCGGTTATTTACCTCAAGAAGCTTCAATCTTTAGGAAACTCTCGGTTATTGACAATATTATGGCCATTTTAGAAACACGGAATGATATTGATAAAAACGAAAAAATTGAACGAGCTGAAGAACTTCTTGAGGAATTTCATATCACCCATATACGTGACAATAGTGGACAATCTTTATCTGGTGGTGAAAGACGTAGAGTTGAGATTGCTAGAGCGTTAGCGGCTAACCCTAAATTTATTTTACTTGACGAACCTTTCGCAGGAGTTGATCCTATATCGGTTATTGATATAAAAAATATAATTAAACATTTACGCGATAGAGGACTTGGCGTATTAATAACGGACCACAATGTGCGCGAAACATTAGACGTTTGTGAACGGGCTTATATTGTAAATAAAGGACATTTAATTGCTGAGGGTTCACCAAGTGATATCTTAAGTAACGAATATGTTAAACGCGTTTACTTAGGAAATGAATTTAGATTATGATAAAACCCAGTTTACAACTGAAAATTTCTCAACAGTTGTCAATGACACCTCAACTTCAACTAGCAATACGACTGTTACAGTTGTCAACGTTAGAATTACAGCAAGAAATTCAAAGTGCACTTGAAAATAATCCGTTACTTGAGATTGCAGATCAATATGATGAAGTAAATATTGAGCAAATTGAATTAAGTGAAAACGTTGACACTCGTGAAGCCTTAGATAGCCGAGAAATTCCTGATGATATACCGCTTGATGCTTCATTAGATGATATTTATACAGCAGGAACGCCCTCAGGAACTCATTCTGATTATCGTAATGATGAATTACCTGTTTATCAAGGCGAAACTCATGAAACATTATATGACTATTTAAAATGGCAACTTGATTTAACCCCTTTTAGCGACATTGATCGTGCCATTGCTGTGTCAATTCTTGATGCTATTGATGAAAGAGGCTATTTGACTGTTTCATTGGATGAAATCTTAGAAGAACAAGGTAATGATGAGATTGAACTTGAAGAAGTTGAAACGGTTTTAAAACGAATTTGGCATTTTGATCCAATAGGGGTTGGAGCAAGGACGTTGCAAGAGTGTTTATCAATTCAAATCCAATATTTGACTCCACCAACATTTGTTAAACAAATTATTGATAATTATCTTGATTTATTAGCAGTTCGTGATTATCGCACACTGAAAAAAATATTGAATGCAACAGATGAACAACTCAAAGAATCTATTGATTTTATTCAGCATTTGCAACCTTATCCGGGTGATTCAGTAAATACTACCCCTCCAGATTATGTGATCCCAGATGTATTAGTCAAAAAAATGAATGGGAGATGGATTGTTGACTTAAATAATGACACGATGCCTACTTTACGTATTAACCAGCAATATGCAGCTATGGAAAAAATTGCCAGTCAAAGCGATAGCCAATATATAAAATCACATTTACAAGATGCCAATTGGTTTATTAAAAGTATAGAAAATCGTAACGAGACTTTGTTGAAAGTTAGCCAATTTATTGTTGAACACCAACAAGAGTTTTTCGAGCATGGTGCAGAATCTATGAAACCAATGATTTTGTCGGATGTGGCTACGGCTATTGATATGCATGAATCAACAATTTCTCGTGTGACTACTCAAAAATATTTACAGAGTCCTGCTGGAATATTTGAACTAAAATTCTTTTTCTCAAGCCATGTTAATACTGAATCTGGGGGGGAAGCTTCGTCAACAGCTATTCGGGCATTAATAAAAAAATACATATCCACAGAAGACAGTAAAAAACCATTGAGTGATAGTAAGTTAGTTTCGATGTTGGAAAAGCAAGGAATAATTATTGCTCGAAGGACAGTGGCCAAATATCGAGAAGCTTTGTCTATTCCACCATCAAGTCAACGAAAACAGCTTTGAGCTATAAGTTAAAGCAAAAGTGTTATTACAATCATTTGAATGGAAAAATTAAAAAATTCTATTGATTTGATTAATCATAATATTTGTTGTGAATAAGCCGTCAAATTGCCGTTAAAAATAATTTTCTGTATAACTAATAGCGATTCTTGATAAGTTCCAATAATTTCGACTAATAGTATCGTTGTGCGCATGTGTTTAATCTATGTATCAAAACAGTATGTTAAAGGGTGATCAGCAATATTATCGATCGTAAATTCTGTTTTGGTCAAAAAGGTTAACTATTCACGAGGCGTATAGTCACAAACATGTGATGTATCATGCAACGCCTCAATTATTTGTAACCAAATATCCGATACTGGATGTTTGAAGAATACTACATCCATTATTATTAATTTGCCATTTGTTTTAATGATCGTATACAGTTCATGTCAACTTTTATCCATGTCACAATAGTGGTGTGTGGAATAGTGACTTGCAACAAAATCAAATTGACTATCAGCAAAAGTATGCTGTTCGGCACAATCTGGTACTGTCGATGAGATTACTTAAACCATGTTCCTTAGCTGTTTGAAACACAACAGATATCATTTCATTAGATTGATCATAAGGCAATAACTTGTTTTACATGTGGTGCGACAGTAACACTAATATGACCTGCTCAGTAGCCCATATCAAGTAATTAAGCCTAAGTATTGCAAACAAATATAGATAAATATTGAAGATGGGGGCTTGGGTATCAACTTTACTGGTTAAATAGGCGTTTGCTTATTGGTAAAATTTCAGTTTTATATGATTATAATATATTGCCATGGCGATTCTGCGTAGTTAGGCGCCTAAAGGGCGCCTTCAATGATTAAGCTAAAAAAGGTGGGATTTTATTTTCAAATGTGCTGATCGCAGCTTCGTGCTGTAAAGTCAATCCAATATTATCCAAACCATTTAGTAAACAATGACGTTTAAACGCATCAATTTTAAAAGAATATTGTTTATCATCAGCAATTACAACTTCGTTAACCAGATCGACAGTAAATTCGATACCTTCATTCGCTTCAACAATTTTAAATAATTCATCAACATCTTCTTCCGATAAATTAACTAAAAGTAACTGATTATTAAATGAGTTGTTATAAAAAATATCAGCAAAACTTGAACCAATGATAGTTTTAAAACCATAATCTGCAAGTGCCCATGGCGCATGTTCACGTGAAGAGCCGCAGCCAAAGTTTTCGCGGGCTAATAAAATACTCGCCCCTTCATAACGTGGTTTGTTTAGTACAAAATCAGGATTGGGTTGCAGACCAGCATCATCTAAAAAGCGCCATTCATGAAATGCATGTTTACCAAAGCCTGTACGTGTTACTTTTTGTAAAAACTGTTTAGGGATAATTGCATCCGTATCAACGTTAGCCGCATCTAAAGGAACGACCAATCCGGTATGTTTTGTAAATTTAGCCATGACAAGCCTCCTTAAAATGATTCACGAATATCAGTAAAATGACCAGTAATTGCTGCTGCTGCAGCCATAGCAGGACTTACTAAATGCGTTCTGGCATCACGACCTTGACGACCTTCAAAATTGCGGTTGCTGGTGGATGCACAGCGATCGCCTGGTGCCAACTTATCATCATTCATCGCTAAACACATTGAACAGCCCGGTAAACGCCACTCAAAACCAGCTTCAATGAAGATTTTATCTAAACCCTCAGCTTCGGCTTGTTCTCGAACAGGTCCAGATCCTGGAACGACTAATGCTTGTACACCATCGGCAACTTTACGGCCTTTAGCAATCTGAGCAGCTGCGCGTAAATCTTCAATACGTGAGTTGGTACAAGAACCAATGAAGACTTTATTAATTTTTATGTCAGAGATTTTGGTACCAGCAGTTAGGCCCATATAAGCTAGAGCACGTTCTGCTGAATTTTTTTCGATAGGATCAGTAAAATTATTAGGATTTGGCACTTGAGCATCAATTGAAGTTACTTGACCTGGGTTAGTTCCCCATGTCACTTGAGGTGCAATATCTTTACCCTCTAAAGTCACTATGGTATCAAAATGGGCGCCTTCATCAGTTTTCAATGTTTTCCAGTAAGCTACTGCTTTGTCAAATTCATCACCTTTTGGTGAAAATTGACGACCTTTCAAATACTCAAATGTGACTTCATCGGGAGCTATAATGCCAGCTTTTGCGCCCATTTCAATTGCCATATTACATAAAGTCATACGACCTTCCATGGATAAAGCTTTTATAGCTTCTCCACAAAACTCAACCACATGCCCAGTACCACCAGCACTGGTCGTTTTACCAATAATGGCAAGGATTATATCTTTTGCCGTAATGCCATCAGCAACCTGCCCTTTGACTTCAATTTTCATGGTTTTGGCTCGACCTTGTTTTAGAGTTTGAGTTGCTAACACATGCTCAACTTCTGAAGTACCAATACCAAAAGCTAATGCACCAAACGCTCCATGTGTGGCTGTATGCGAGTCACCACATACAATGGTCATTCCCGGTAAAGTCATTCCTTGTTCAGGTCCGACAACATGGACAATACCGCGTAAAGGGCTTTGTAAACCATATAACGAAACCCCGAATTCTTTGGCATTTTTTTCCAGTTCAGTTAATTGAATTTGTGCCATTTCACTACAAGCGCTAAGATCATTACTTTTAGTTGAAGTGTTATGATCCATTGTTGCAAAGGTTTTATTTGGTTGACGTACTTTACGATTCATGGCTCGTAAACCATCAAAAGCTTGCGGAGAGGTAACTTCATGAACTAAATGGCGATCGATATATAAAATAGGCGTCTCATTTGGCGCTTCGTATACGATATGTGCATCATACAATTTTTGATACAGTGTTTTTGACATTGCTGTTTTCCTTGTTATTTCTTATAACGGGTACTAAAAATTTAGCTAACATACATCATTCTCTAATAGTTAAATAATCATTAAAACCTAAAAGAGATATTAATGACTTATGCATTCTTAATACTCAAATATCCCTTTATTAGATTGACCAAAAACTATTAAATAAGTTTACAAATAACATCACCCATTTCATCGGTTGAAATTGATGGCTGTTTTTGGGCAAGATCAATTGTACGATAGCCTTTTTCTAATGCTTGATTAACGGCTGTTTCGATTGCTGTTGCAATATCATCGCGTTTTAAGCTGTAACGAACTAATAACGCTAATGACAAGATTTGTGCAGCAGGATTAGCAATATTTTTACCAGCAATATCTGGTGCACTACCGCCAGCAGGTTCGTATAAACCAAATCCTTGCTCATTAAGACTCGCAGATGGTAGCATTCCCATTGAACCTGTAATCATTGCGCACTCATCGGACAAAATATCACCAAATAAATTAGAACACAAAATTACATCAAATTGTGAAGGATCTTTTACTAATTGCATGGTGGCATTGTCAATATACATGTGTTCAAGAGCAACATCAGGATAATTTTTTGCAACTTCAGTCACAACTTCACGCCATAAAATTGAGGTTTGAAGTACATTGGCTTTATCAACAGAAGTCACTTTTTTACGACGTAAACGTGCAGCTTCAAAGCCCATTTTAGCGATACGCTCAATTTCAAAACGGTGATACACTTCGGTATCAAAGGCTCTTTCTTGAGCTCCGCTACCTTCACGTCCTTTAGGTAAACCGAAATAGATGCCACCTGTTAATTCACGCATACACAAAATATCAAACCCATGTTTTGCTATATCTGCACGTAATGGACAAAGCTCTTCTAAACCTTGGTATAACCGGGCAGGGCGCATATTAGCAAATAATTTAAAGTGTTTACGTAAGGGTAATAATGCTCCACGTTCTGGTTGTTGATCCGGTGGTAAATTAGTCCATTTAGGTCCACCAACTGAACCAAATAAAATTGCATCAGCTTTTTCACAACCTTCTAACGTGTCTTTAGGTAATGGGCAGCCATGAATATCAATTGCAGCGCCACCAACATCATATTCACTGGTTGTAATAGATAGATTATATTTCTTTCGGATGACTTCAAGTACTTTATAGGCTTGTTTCATTACTTCTGGACCAATACCGTCGCCGGGTAGTACTGCAATATGGTAAGTTTGTGTCATGTTCTTATTCCTTAACAATTTAATGTATTGACTTACTTTATTACTTGAATAACAAAATAATATTAAACAAGGTGTAATTTTTGTTTTTCTTGTGCGACTTGATTTGCTCGATAAACATTATTTAAAACATTAATTAATGCTAATGCCGATGCGTGAACAATATCGGTAGCCAGTCCTACTCCATGGAAATTTCGTCCTTTGTATTCAGCAACAATATCAACTTGACCTAAAGCATTTTCACCTTGTCCTTTTGAGGCTAATTGATATTTAACAATGGCAATAGGTTGATTAGTGATTCGATTTATTGCTTGATATACAGCATCAACAGGACCATTACCCGTTGCTGCATCGGAAAACTTTTTATCTCCAATTTTTAAGCTGACCGAAGCTGTTGATACAATCGTTGAGCCAGATTGAACATTAAAATAATCCAAAATATAATGCTCTTTTTCATCTTTGAGTTGGTTTATAAAAATAAGCGCTTCAAGGTCGTAGTCAAACACTTGCCCTTTTTTATCGGCAAGTTCTAGAAATGCTTTATAGACTTGATCTAAGTTATAATCTTTATCATGATAGCCTAATTCCTCTAAACGATGTTTCACCGCGGCCCTTCCTGAGCGAGAAGTGAGATTCAATTGAATTTGATTTAATCCAATTGATTCAGGTGTCATGATTTCGTAAGTTTCGCGGTTTTTTAGTATCCCATCTTGATGGATTCCTGATGAGTGTGCAAATGCATTACTACCAATAACCGCCTTATTAGACGGTATTGGTGTATTAGTAATTTGGCTTACAATTTGGCTGGTACGATAAATTTCTTGATGATTGATATTAGTATGAACGTTTAAAATATTTTGACGAACTTTTATTGCCATAATAACTTCTTCTAAGGCTGTATTGCCTGCTCGTTCTCCCAAACCATTCATCGCGCCTTCAATTTGCCTAGCGCCTTCTTGAATCGCGCTAATCGAGTTAGCCACCGACATGCCCAAGTCATCATGACAATGAACAGAGATAATCGCTTTATCAATGTTCGGGACACGTTCAAATAAGGTACGAATAATGCCACCAAATTGATAAGGGACAGTATAACCGACAGTATCTGGAATATTGATCGTTGTTGCCCCTGCTTGAATTGCTGCTTCAACAATCCGACATAAGTTATCAATTGGGGTACGGCCTGCATCTTCACAAGAAAACTCCACATCATTAGTATAATTACGTGCACGTTTAATACAGTGCACAGCCCTGTTTACGACATCTTCAAATGTCATTTTTAATTTGTCTTGCACATGTAAGGTTGAAGTTGCCATAAAAGTATGAATACGAAATTGATCGGCAACTTTTAACGCTTCTGCTGCAACATCAATATCTTTATCGACACAACGAGATAGGGCACAAACTCGGCTATCTTTAATTGTTTTTGCGATGGTTTGCACCGATTCAAAATCACCAGGAGATGAAATAGGAAAACCAACTTCCATGACATCAACGTGCATTCTTTCTAACGCAAGCGCGATTTGCAATTTTTCTTTAACGCTTAAACTTGCCTGTAATGCTTGTTCTCCATCGCGTAAAGTTGTATCAAAAATAATGACTTGATCGCTCATTGTTTTTTCCTTTTTTTATATTCTAGTGCTATTGCGGTATTTCATGTTAAGAAAACAAAAAAACCCGCACTTTAGCGCGGGTTCTTGTTAATTTGTCGAGTTATTTAATTGATTATCTTTACTCCACACACAAGTCATCCGCGCAAAAAAATGCGAGGAGGTGAGTGAGCAAAAGGTAATTTGTTTTAATCATTAAAACTCTCAAATTGTTTAATTTAAATTGTTCAAAATATTATCAATAGTTTTATCAAATAATAATTTGAATGTCAAGGCTAATATTTATTGATTATTCATTTTAATCTAATGATAATAGAGTAAATATTTTGTATACATTAATAAATATAGGTTATTATAATTAGCAATGTAGCTTATTAATGTGACCATTTCTTTTGGTAATTCCGTAAAGAAATGTCATTAAAGTAACAATTATATTGTAATTGAGCGAAATGCGTGCACAATATTAATCAATTTTTATTGAAAATACATTGAATGCATTCTTTTTAATGTTAGCCAAATCGTAAATTTGACAAGAATATCTAATTAATCTAATTTAAAAATCCTTAATTTACCTTTATTAACAATCATCTAGATGGAGTTATGATATGAATATTGTCGAAATTTCTCAAAACCGTTACACAACAAAACATTACGATAAAAGTAAGAAAATTCCTAAAGAAAAAATAGAACAATTATTAACGGTTTTAAGAAACAGTCCATCATCGGTCAATTCTCAGCCATGGCATTTTTTTGTGATTAATAATGATACGGTTAAAAATAAAATTTTACCGGCTATTGCTGAGTTTAATCAACCTCGAGTTACAGACTCATCACATACTATTGTTTTTTGTATTAAAACGTCATTAGATGAAGCGCATTTGGTCAATTTATTAAATCAAGAAGAAAAAGATGGGCGTATCCCAACCGCAGAATTAAAAGATGCTCAGGATCAAGGTAGACGTTATTTTGTTAACTTAAATAGCTCAACACCTCAGTCTCAGCAATGTTGGGAGGGTAAACAAGCTTATCTTGCTTTAGGACAATTGCTTTTCGCCGCTGCTACTATTGGTATTGATTCCACTGCCGTCGAAGGTTTTGATTGTGAAAAAATGGATGAGATTTTAGATTTAAAAGCAAAAGGATTGAAAAGTTTAGTGATTGCGACACTAGGTTATCGATCTGAAAATGATGGTAATGCACATCGACCTAAATCACGTTTACCAAAAGAACAAATTTTTACTTTTTTGTAAACAGTAAATTTTAGTGATATTTATGATTATCCCATCTAATTATAGGTGGGATAAATTAAAAAACAAAGTTCACAATTTTGATAATAATATTTATATTTCAGTAAGTTATATTAAAAAGGTTGCTGTTGTTTTCGTGTTAATGCCTCATGAAAAAACAACCACTACAAAAATGTAGACAAAATAAATACTCGTTTTTAACTTTAATTAAAACCACCATTTTTTATTATTAATCAAAACCAACATATCGCATAATATTTGCCGCTGTATCATTCAATTTTTCATTAATTTGATGTGTTAATTCTCAATATTTTTACTGATAAGCTCCAAGCCAATATTTTATATCTAATGGAATTAAATAACTGCTTTTTGGATGGTGATATATTAATTAGTCTATTAAAGATCACCTACTGGATAACTATTTTCTTAATTTACATCATAATTCATAAATAACCCTAGACCATACAGATAGAATCATTACAATATATGCCATCAATCACATAGCAATTCGATTCGATTGCTAGTTTTAATTAATTAAACGGATGATGTTTTATGGCACAATATGTTTATACCATGAACCGCGTAGGGAAGATTGTTCCCCCTAAACGCTATATATTAAAAGATATCTCTTTAAGTTTTTTTCCGGGTGCCAAAATTGGAGTGCTAGGTTTAAATGGTGCAGGTAAATCCACTTTATTACGCATCATGGCTGGAGTGGATACCGAGATTGAAGGCGAAGCTCGTCCACAACCTGATATTAAAATTGGTTATTTACCTCAAGAGCCCAAGCTTGATCCTAAGCAAACTGTACGAGAGGCGATTGAACAGGCGGTTGGTGAAGCCAAAAAAGCGCTCGCTCGGTTAGATGAAGTTTATGCAGCCTACGCTGATCCTGATGCAGATTTTGATAAATTAGCCAAAGAACAAGCAGAACTTGAAGCAATTATTCAATCACAAGATGCACATAATTTAGATAACCAATTAGAGCGTGCTGCCGATGCCTTACGTTTACCCGATTGGGATGCGAAAATTGAAAATTTATCCGGTGGGGAGCGTCGTCGCGTTGCTATTTGTCAGTTATTACTTGAAAAACCAGATATGTTATTAATTGATGAACCTACCAACCATCTTGACGCTGAGTCGGTTGCTTGGCTGGAACGTTTTCTGCATGATTATGAAGGAACAGTTGTTGCCGTAACCCATGACCGTTACTTCTTGGATAATGTTGCGGGATGGATTTTAGAGCTTGACCGTGGTGAAGGTATTCCATGGGAAGGCAACTACTCATCTTGGCTTGAACAAAAAGATCAACGCTTAGCACAAGAAGCGGCAACCGAATCTGCACGTCGTAAATCGATTGAAAAAGAGCTTGAATGGGTAAGGCAAAATCCAAAGGGTCGTCAAGCGAAAAGTAAAGCCCGTTTAGCAAGATTTGAAGAGCTAAACAGTAATGATTATCAAAAACGTAACGAAACAAACGAACTTTTTATTCCACCTGGGCAACGTTTAGGTGACAAAGTTATCGAAGTAAGTAATTTAAGTAAATCTTATGGTGATCGCTTACTGATTGATAATCTTTCATTCACCATTCCAAAAGGGGCAATTGTGGGAATCATTGGCCCAAATGGGGCGGGTAAATCAACCCTGTTTAGAATGTTGTCAGGTAAAGAACAACCGGATTCAGGTACTATTAACTTAGGTGATACTGTACAATTAGCATCGGTTGATCAATTCCGAGATAGCATGGATGATAAAAAGACCGTATGGGATGAAATATCCAACGGACAAGATATTATGCGCATTGGCAATTTCGAAATTCCAAGTCGTGCTTATGTCGGTCGCTTTAATTTTAAAGGCGTTGATCAACAAAAACGCGTTGGTGAACTTTCAGGTGGTGAGCGCGGTCGGGTACATTTAGCCAAATTATTACAAGTTGGTGGTAATGTGTTATTGCTTGATGAACCGACCAATGACCTAGATGTTGAGACATTGCGTGCGCTTGAAAATGCGTTATTAGAGTTTCCTGGTTGCGCCTTAGTGATTTCGCACGACCGCTGGTTCCTTGATCGTATTGCAACTCATATTTTGGATTACCAAGACGAAGGGCATGTTGAGTTTTTTGAAGGAAACTTCACTGAATATGAAGAATGGAAAAAACGTACTTTAGGAGCAGATGCTGTTGAGCCAAAACGCGCGAAGTACAAACGTATCACTAAATAATTGCTAATACTTTTATTAATAAAGCTTATCCGCCGATAATGATTCGGCGGAAAATCAATAAATAAAAAAATAACGGGACATAACCACTATGTTTTGAACTGTTATCCAAGCAATTATTTACCATATTTTTTAACTAATCTATTTAATAATACTTATTTAATAAACGCTTAAGCTAAATCTTTTGATGCTTTGACAATTTTAGCAAATGTATCCATTAACAAATTAGGTATAGCACTTACACCACGGGATTTTGCGTTATCACAAATAGCAATGGCTAAATCCGGTTTAGAACTTCGATGGATAGCTTTTTGAATAATTTTAGATATAGGCATATCAATATATTGTACGGTATTATACGCCGCTAATTTATAAACATCGCTAAATCCATGTTTAAATAAAAAATTTTCAATATCTCGAGCAGGCAATACGGTTAAATAATCACTTAAATCTTTGCCTTCAGGGCAGAGAGATTTTACGGTATCGGCATATTTTTTACCTGCTATATCACCATCGGTTATTACATACCAATGAATGCCCATTCTATTTGCGTACTTTATCAACGGTTTTAAACCGCATTGGGCAAATTCGATTAACTGTATACCTTCCGAACTTAAATGATAATTACTTTGTTCTGCCAGTTCTCGTAATAACCAAACTTCAGTTTCACCTTCCACCAATAGCCAACAACGAGCAAATATGGCACTGGCACGTCGATAGAAAATATGAAACAAAATGCGACGACTATCATCCGCTCCAAAAGAATATGGCTCAATGTATTTAGCAATAATTTTACTGGGCAGACGAATCAAGCGAAATATACTATCTAATGGAAAAAGTGATACTAAATCACTTGAATTAGAAGTAATAATTTTTTGAGTCGGTAGATGTTTAAGTAATCGAAATCCAACCGATAAAATGATTGGGTGAATTTGGCTTTCTGGCTCTTCTAATATTAAAATTGGTACTGAACTTTCTGATAAGGTGCTATTACCTTTGGCACTAATAATTGACCCAAATACCCCCAACAAAGTTGTACGTAAGTAATCATCATCTAAATCATCTAAAATATTATTGATATGTTCAAGCGAATCCCAGTCTTCACTGCGTGGGCTCGTTTTTTTAGCAACTTGTTTATAGTGATAACGATGCTGCTGATCCACAAAATAATACTCCAAAAGTGCCCGAGCAGCCTGCAAACCACGTTGTAATTCATTTTGACTTAATTGTGAAGAATGTTTTTTTAATTGAGTAGACAGTTTCTCAACAAAATATTGTGACAGTGGTTGATTAGTAATGGGTAAATCATTACTGTTAATTGTATTTTTTAGCGCCATTACTGGGTTTAATTCGATTAATTGAGCAATCAATAATTTAGGATCTTCAATATCAAATGGTTTATCTTTTGCATCAATCAACAAATGCTGACTCATAATATCATCACCTTGTTTATCGGCGCTAATATGGTATGTAATACGACGCAACTTATCTTGTTCTGAATACAAGCTAACAGGGATTAATGAATGATAAGCTTGATTATCTAGCTCATTTAAGGTCGATTCACAATAAGTAATTTTGATGCTTATGCTATCACCATAAACATGATTTTGGTCGTGATAAAAGTCAGTGTCAACAAATTGATAAAACTTATTGTTTAGGGATAATAACGACAGCGCACTAATTAAACTAGAGCGTCCCCAACGGTTTTCGCCGATTAGTACGCTTGAACTTGCGTTAAATTTCAAAGATAACTGGCTTATACCTCGAAATCCTGTAATATCAATTTTCTCAATAAACATAGTATTTCCTTATTGTTACAGTTGATACTTCTTTGTCCGATGACCAATACGTTCTGCTTTTTGTTGTGCACTTGTAATCAATTCATTTTCATCGTGTAAAATTGTTTTAAGTGGCTTATTAAAATAAATTTTCAAAAATCGCCAAATATCCCGATCCGTTAAGCCTATATGATTTGATGAAAAATAAAGTCCAATTAGATCTTTATCGCGCCAACGCGTAGGGACTTTATTACGAGTTTGGGCTCGATGTAAATCAATTACTGATAATTTAATATGCTGATGGTTTTCATATAACGGTAAATCTAGCAAAAAATGACATAAATAGCAGTCACGATGATTAACCCCAGCAGCATGCATTTTAGCGGTCATATTTGCTAAATTAACAATCAATGAACGTTTTAAATGATAATTCGGAGGCTGAGTAGACCATGGTTTAGTAAAATCTTCTAAACTCATGGTAGGGTTAAGATCTTCGGTAATAATAAAAGAATGACGTGTGAGTGGATTCAAACCTTTTCGTCCAAATGCGCGACCATTCATCGTATCTACACCAGCTTGTTCTAAACGATGAATGGCATCCCATTCTTGTTTAGCATCTAAAACAGGTAAACGTAGCGCAATTAGATTTTTTACAATCTCTTTAATTGTTGTACCATGGTGAATTTTTATAAAATATGATTTACCTTTTAATTGAAAGTTTAAAGTTTTACGTTGTTTGACTGCACGAAAGATTTTACCTGAAATTCGTTCAACCTCAGTAAAGGGATCTTTTTTTTGCCATAACTGCTTAAAGGGTGATTTAAGTTTAATCTCATTCATGATGACATCCTAAAATAATGTCTGCTGCTCGCTGTGCTAGGTGATATAAATCTTCATTATTACTATAGGCAATGGCATTTTTATGCCAACTCAGCCATTGCTCTTTATTATTGATTGACTGAATTAACGCTTGATCTAAATCATTTTGATGATAAGGTTCAGTTAATACAATACCAGCATTAGCCTGGCTAATGTGAAAAGCATAGCCAGAAATACCCGAAACCATTACAGGTACACCTGCTACTAATGCTTCAATCAATACCATACCTGCAGCTTCTTGTCTGGCTGGATGAAGTAAAAGATCGGCTGAAAATAAAAAATCCGCAATATCATCGCGACCTGAAAAGAATCGTACATGTTTTGTAATATTTAATTCTTGAGCCAATTTTTGATAGGGTTCAGGTTTATCTTGTCCAACAACCAAGTAGGTAACTTTCTGTTTTAATTCATTAGGTAAAGCAGCAATGGATTTTAATGAACGATCAACTCCTTTACGTTTAAAGTCTGAACCAATTTGTACTATTACAAAATCATCCTGGCTTATTTGATTCTTTTGTCGAAATTGTTCACGCTTTATTGGGGCATAAACATTGTATTTGCGATTTAGAGCAATTCCTGGTGGTAATAAATAAAAGCGTTCATCTTGAGTATGATAATAATTTTTGAAATCATGAATTTGTTGTTTTGTTAACACCATGATTTTAGTGGTTGAGGTTTGATTAAAAACAGCTTGTTCAAATGTTAAATAGTGTTTATAACGTTTGGATTGTTTATAAAAAAAACCTTTGTGTGCAGATTTTTCGGCAAAACAAGTATCACCAGCAAAATAGACATCTAAGCCGGGCATTTTGTTAAAACCAATAATACAATCGACTGGATTAGACTTAAGATGATCCCTAACCCAATTGTAATAAGCTTGATTTCGGCTATGGTTTGAAAGGCCTTTTTTGGCAACCAATATAACTTCAAATTCGTCAGGTATATCGCCTTTCCACTCCATTACATAAACACGAATTTTATGACCTCGATCATGACAGGCTTTAGCAATTTGCAAAAAATCACGTTGCAAACCGCCATAGGGAAAATATTTATAGATACAAAAAGCTAATTGCATGCAAATTGCCTCGAGTAATAAAGGGATATTATATACTTAGTATTGATTGTTGCGCAAAGTTTGATTTTAAGAGTCAAGTTTATTATGACGGTTAATACAAATGAGTTTTTACGTATAAAATCATTTGAATCGTAACCAACTTATTGACCCCTTTAAATTAGTTGAATAATTTTTCCTTTGAAAAAGGCTTTATCAGATATTTTAATATTCAATTATTGACATCATAGTCTCAATTTCTCTATTTTTTATTCATACCAACCAATTTAAAAGAGGAATTCTAACTGCCGAAGCATTGTTTGACCACACTACGCAATAATTGCAAATGGGCAGCAAGTTCACTCAAGCCCATTGTTTTACCATCTACAGTTTGCTGATAATCCGTTGAAAAATATTTTACAATTCATTCATTAATATCAAGATAGGATGATTAGTAAATCATTTTATGCATGATTTACTATTTGAATGCTATCCATTAAATCATCCTATGATTTAAAACAATAATTATCACCGATGGCGCTACCTTGCACGCCAAATTGACGTAAATTATGATCGACGGCATTCATCGATTGCCAATGGTTTTCACACCAATCAGGGGCAAGTAAAGTTGGCTTTCTGGCATTGGCTGAAATTCGATGATATAAAATATTCGCTGGAGTTTGCCTGATAATATCACCAGCAATATCTACATATTCTTCTAATGACAACACATCAAGACGTCCAGCGCGCCATGCCTTGGCCATAATACTACCATCAACAATATGCAACGGGTGCAGTTTTAAGCCATCCACACCACAATTTAATACTTGTTCTAACGTAAATAAATTATCTTGTTTGGTTTCCTTCGGTAGACCAATAATTAAATGTGTACAAACTTTAATCCCCAGTTGGCGAGCTTTTTGTACTGTTTGGTAATAATCGTCATAGGTATGCCCACGATTAATATGGTGTAATGTTTGATCATTAGCGGTTTGCAAACCCAGTTCTAACCAAACTTCGTATCCTTGATCTTGATAATGAGCAAGTAAGTTTAATGCTTCTTTAGGTACACAATCTGGACGTGTACCAACACAAAGACCGACAATATCAGCACTATTGAGTGCTTCTTGATACATATTTTTAAGAATTTCAACCTCAGCATAAGTACTGGTATAAGCTTGAAAGTAGGCAAGGTAGCGCTTCGATTTTTTCATTTGATGCGCTTGTGTGGCAAGCTGCTGCGAAATTGATTTGACTTGGATAGATTCATCGATAATTGACGCCACATTACAAAAAGTGCAACCACCAACACCAAGAGTACCATCACGATTTGGGCAACTAAATCCACCATGTAACGTCAATTTATAGATTTTTTCTCCATAACGGCGCTGCAAATCGGATCCAAACGTATTAATCACTAAATGTAATTGCATAACAAACCAAAACAAAAATTTTGTTTATTGTACGAAGATAACTAATGAACATCAAGAACTGACAAAACATTACTTTCACTACTGCTTCTGTTTTAGTAAAAGTACTAAAGCATTAATTATTAATTATTATTATGTATCTTATTAACATATTGTTATTAAATAATTTTATTTCTAAATTGATTAGGTGAATTTTCGATGTCTTTATACTGAAACATAGGTATAATCTGAAACTTTTTGAAAAAGATGAATGAATTTTACTCAAAAGAAAACTCCGTGTATGTATTGGAAACATTTTCTTAGTTTCTATTTCCGTTTTGAACTGCAATGGTTTATTCCGGTACATAAAGAGATTATGGTTATAACTATCTGTTTTATAATTAAATATTAACATTAACCTTTATTAACTTTCTAGTGCATTTTTTTATTGAATTTGTTTTGATTAGTATTTTTATAACTAGCTAATAAATGCTATAAAGCTGAGATTTGAGTATGTTCGATAACGATAATTGGTTTGATTATTATTCATAATTATAATCAGTTTAATTTTGTTTCAAAATGATAATTATTATTATTTGATATTGATAATTATGATCATTAGCAATAAGATATCACCACATTATTACCAAAAGGTCAGAGGTGTGCTATGCCTTGGGGTTTACGGAAGACCGTTGCCGTTCTATTTTTATTATTGTTTTCTTTATCATTTTGTTATGCCGATATTACTTTACCGACACCACAAACTAAAGATGGAATGAGCCTGTTTGAAAGTCTTAAAAAACGCGCATCTACCCCAGGCGGTGGATTTCCTTCAGAGCAAGTTACAGTTGATGAATTATCTACAGTACTTTGGGCTGCTAGCGGATTAAACCGTGGTAAGTCAGGTTGGACAGTACCGATGGCAAAAGGCAAAGCTCCTTATGTGCGCATTTATGTTGCAAGTGAAAAGGGCACTTTTTTATATGAATGGGAAGGTCATTACCTGCACGAAATCAATAATCAAGATATCCGTGGTGATATTGGTCAGCAAAGTTTTACTAAACGTGCAGCTTATTCGTTGATCTTTGTGTTAGATGCAGGTGCATTAACTGATATTACACCAGAGGAAATCACTAACTTTAGTTATACCGCAGTTGGTGCTATGAGCCAAAATGTGTATTTAGCAGCGGCGGCTTTAAAATTAAGTGCTCGTTATATTCATTCCATTAAATCAGAAGCAATAAGCCAAGCATTACAATTGCCAAAGGATGATGTACCGTTAAGTATGATTTTGTTAGGTAAGTAAAAAGGTAAAGGACGTTATGAAAAAGTTTTTTACGCTAGCTTTACTGCTTATTGCTAGCTTGGTTGCTTTTGTACCCTCATCTTATGCCAAAGAAAAACAATACAAAAGCTGGAACGAAATTATTGATGAAATGGATGTAATCTTAAATGATGCCTATGATATCTATTTCATAAAAGACGTCGAACGAGCTAAGGCTCGAGTTAATAATGCCTATTTTGGTTTTTATGAAAAGCATGGCGTTGAACGAGCGGTAATGTCTTATATTTCAGGAAAGCGTGGAACAGATACTGAATATCAATTTGCTAAAATTAAGCGATTAATGACCAACGGCGCACCGAATAAAACAGTTCGTGCTGAAATCGATGTAATTTTAAAAATGTTACATGAAGATGCAAACGAATTAGATGGTAAAAAAGAGAGTGGTTTGAGTGTCTTTCTTGCTTCTTTCATCATTATCTTCCGTGAAGGTTTAGAAGCCATATTGGTGATTGCAGCCATTTCTGCCTATTTAGTGCGTACTAATAATAAACCAATGTTGAAGGTGGTGTATGTTAGCTCATTAGTAGCCATTTTTGCTAGCATTCTTGCAGCAATTGCCTTGCATACTGTTGTTGGTTTAAGCGGTGCTAACCAAGAAATTATGGAAGGTGGTGCCATGTTATTAGCTACTGTTGTCCTGTTATTTATCAGTAACTGGATGGTTTCAAAATCTGAAGCGGAAGCTTGGAAAAGCTATGTAGAAGGTAAAGTCCAAACAGCGGTGACGACTGGCAGTAGTTTTGCCTTAGGATTTGCTGCATTTTTAGCCGTATTTAGGGAAGGTGCTGAAACCATTATCTTTTATCAAGCCATGTTAGCGGATGCCAAAGAACATATGGATATGGTGTGGTATGGTCTGTGTGTAGGAACAATCATTTTATCAATTATCTTTATTGTCATTCGCTTTGGAGCAGTGAGATTACCACTTAAACCATTTTTTATTTGCACAAGCATGCTAATGTATGTGATGGCGGTAGCTTTTGCTGGCGGTGGTGTAAAAGAGTTACAGGAAGCTGATATTATCCCTGTTACACCCGTTGATTTTGTACATTCGGTAGAAATTTTAGGTATCTATCCAACTGTCGAGACATTGATACCACAGGTAATTATGGTACTTATTGTGGTACTGTCAGTGATGTACTACAAAAAAAGTAAAAATAATCAGAAAGAGCAATAGATAAAAATTTTTCTTGTTAAGGTTTAACGATTAAATCACAAAGGTGGAAAAGTAACAGACTATTTTAGTAACCTTGTTTTGACAAAACAAAGAATGTACTGAAAGTGATAGTGCTGTTATCAAAGAGTAATAACAGATAGTTAATCAAAAGTAGCTAAAACTGATCAATAAGATTGTTAAACTACTATTTAAATTGTAAAGGAGTCTCCAATGAAAAAATTATTTATAGCCGTGGGTATTTCATCAATATGTGCATTATCTTCATTTGCTCATGCTGCGGCACCTGCACCAGGTGAACAAAAAGGTTTTGAAGAATTTCCAATCGGTGACGAAGTGACAGTTGGTCCATTACATATTGGTGCAGTATATTTCCAACCTGTTGATATGGAGCCAGCTGGTATTGGTGGTTTACCAGCATCAAAGGCTGACATGCATATTGAAGCTGATATTTCAGCAGCAGAAGGCAATAAATTAGGTTATGGAGTGGGCAGTTTTGTTCCTTATTTAACCGTAAAATATAAAATCCAAAAAGAAGGCAGTAATAAAGCCATTGGAGGTAACTTTATGCCTATGAGTGCATCAGATGGTCCACATTATGGTAATAACATTAAACTTGAAGGTGCAGGTAAATATAAAGTGACCTTTATTATTGAAAATCCAGAAAAACAAGGTTATTTATTGCATGTAGACAAAGAGACTGGTGTTGAAGGACGTTTCTGGAGTAAACCAATTGAAGTTTCTTGGGATTTTGATTATCTCCCTCGTGCATGGTAATGTGTTATAAAAAAGCAGTATAATGTTTTTTAAATTAGGATGATTTAAGGCGAGCATTAAGTTCGCCGATCTATATTATAAAAACCAGGCAATGATTATGCTTCAATATCTTATCAAAGTTACCGACAATACGTTTATTCCTGTAATTATGATTGCACTTCTCAGTGCAATAATAGCCAAATCAAACACCTTCCATCAAAAAAAAATTATTTCTGTTGGTTTCATATTAGGATTTATTGCAGCATTAATTTATGCCATTTTAAAACGTAACACTGGATTTGCAGTCCGTGAATTTTATGATCTTGGTATAATTATACCTTGGGTCATTATTGCCTTACCTTTATTAGTTTGCATTTGGATGCAAAATTTTTGTTATAAAACCTTGACTAAGGTTTTATTGATAATGTTATATGTGCTGGCTTGTGGATTAATTACGGCACAATACCTACCGAATTTAATGCTTTATCCATTTGAATTTTCTGTCGGAATGGAATCTATTTTTAATAATGAATATTTGTTCAAATGGGTCGGATATGGTTTTGCTTTACTGATTTGTGTATTAATTGGTTTATTTACTTATCGACTGTGTGGCAGGTTATCTAATCGGATAGTTACAATAGTCACAATGCTTTTAATGATTATTTTTACCATTCAAAATGGTATTAATATTATGCAAATTTTAATTGTTAGACGATTTATTGCTTCACAAAAATGGATGATGGAATGGGTGATGTTTATTTTAAGTCATGTCAATTTTTTCACGTTTATTTTTATGTCAATCTTATCGCTGTTAACGATTATTCTCTACTTTAAATCAAAAACAACCTCGTTAGTGGGTAGCAATCCAGCACAAATTCGCAAACTTAAATCGCAATTACTTCGGGATAGAAGAACCTCATTATTGCTGATGGCTGGCGTTGCTATGACAGCTTATACAGTGACACGAGCGCGTTATATTTTTGAAAAAGGGGTAGAGCTGACACCTGCCGAACCAATTGTAGCCAATGCGGACAATTTAATTGTTATTCCTCTTGATCACATCAATGATGGTAATTTGCATCGTTATGGTTACCAAGCAAACGATGGTACTTTGGTTCGCTTTATTGTGATTAAAAAAAGCGAAAATGCCTATGGTGTTGGCTTTGATGCTTGTGATATTTGTGGCGCAAGTGGTTACTACCAACGTGGTAATCAAGTCGTTTGCATTTTGTGTGATGTCGTAATGAACATTGCTACTATTGGTTTTGCTGGAGGTTGTAACCCAGTACCACTTAAATATGAAATTATTGACGGCAATATGGTGATTCGTCCTGCGCATCTTGAAGCCGAAAAAGGTCGTTTTAAATAAAGAGTATCCAAGGAATAGAGTATGTTTCGTAGAATGTTACTAAGCGTGTTAGTACGCCAAAAAAAGAAGCTCTTTTTAATTGCGCTTACTGTTGCTTTGGGTGTTTCTTTAGCCACTGCCATGTTAAATGTAATGTTTGATGTTGGTGACAAAGTCAATCAAGAATTAAAAGCGTATGGTGCCAACCTAAATATTGTACCTAAAAGTACCGCATTAGTAAGCGAAATGTACAAGTTGGATAATAATGATCATCAACAAACGATACAATACATCAAACAAGAAGATTTAGTTAAAATTAAGATGATTTTCTGGGCATATAATATTGTCGATTTTGCTCCTTATCTTAATGTTCAAGCAATGTTAAATAATAAACCCATTACACTTGTCGGAACTTGGTTTAATCAACACCTTAAAATACCAACTGGCGATGAGGTCGATACTGGTATGTTAGCCATGAAATCATGGTGGACAATTGAAGGCGATAAGATGACTGATGATAACCTGCAAGGTGTAATGGTTGGTGAGTCGGTGGCTAAACAGTGGAGTTTAAAATTAGGTGACCGTATCGAGATTACTTCTGCATTAACTAAACAAAAAATAACTTTAACCGTACACAATATTTTTCATAGTGGTGGTGTTGAAGATTCACAATTATATGTTCCACTCCCTATCGCACAGCAGTTAGCTGATAAAAATGGACTGATTGAACGAGTTGATGTGAGCGCATTAACCACTCCTGAAAACGAATTAGCCCGTAAAGCAGCGCAAGATCCTAATAGCTTATCCCGCACCGAATGGGATACCTGGTATTGTACTGCTTATATAAGTTCAATTGCTTATCAACTAGAAGAGCTAATGCCAGATGTTCGCGTTAAAGCCATTATGCAAGTGGCTGATTCAGAAGGTTCTATTTTACAAAAAACTCAGTTATTAATGCTATTGTTAACTGTTTTATCATTGATGTGTTCTGCCTTAGCTATATCAAATTTAGTAACGGCAAATGTGATTGAGCGCAGTACCGAAATTGGCTTACTCAAAGCGCTCGGCGCGACTAATGGGGCAGTTGCCATGCTCATTTTAATCGAAATTTTAATTATTGCCTTAATTGGTGGTATTTTTGGTTACTTTATTGGTCTTGGCTTTGCGCAAATTATTGGTCATACCGTATTCGGTTCGTTTGTCGAACCTAAAATGATTATTGTTCCTTTAGTATTAATAATGGTGGCCCTAATTACTTTTTTAGGTAGTCTACCTGCATTGCGTATTATGATGTTTTTACGCCCTACTGAAGTACTGCATGGACGATAAGGGCAAAGGTAGATATGATGATGAATAAAAATCGACGCTTTATTATTAAAACTGTATTGAGTTCGCTCATTCGTCGACGCTCACGTATTACTATTGCATTATTAGGCGTGGCGATTGGCGCAACGGTATTATTAGGTATGGTTACGCTTTGTTTTGATCTTCCAAGACAGATGGGGCAGGAGTTTCGTTCTTATGGTGCGAATTTATTATTATTACCTGGTAATAATCAACCAACGATGTCAATGGTTGATGTACAAAAAGCTGTAAGCTTATTACCACAAGATAAACTACTTGGCGTCACACCATTTCGCTATGGTAATGTGCGCGTTAATCAGCAACCCTATACCATTGTCGGTACAAACTTCAATCAAATTATTAAAACCAGTCCTTATTGGCATATTGAGGGCGGTTTGCCCAAAAAAGACCATGAAGTGATGATTGGTACTGATGTAGCTAACTTTACCAATTTAAACGTTGGTCATGAAATATCAATTTCGGGTAAATCTAAGCAAGGTTCTCATTTTGATGAAGAGTTAACTATTACCGGTATTGTTAAAACCGGTAGAGCAGAAGATAATTTTATTTTTGTCGATCTTTATGATTTAGAACAGTTTTTCGAGGAGAGTGATCAAGCCGACGTTGTTGAAGTCAGTATCACTGCATCACAAAATGAGTTAAAGCATTATATAGAAGTCATTAAAAGCCAATCAGCCACAATTGAACCACATTTAATTAAATGGGTGACACAATCGGAAACTTCAGTATTAGGTAAGCTGTCATCATTACTTTATTTAGTGACTTTTATAGTATTAGTTTTGACCATGATTTGCGTGGCTACCACCATGATGACTGTCGTAATGGAGCGGCGTAAAGAAATAGGTCTTAAAAAGGCCATTGGTGCTAAGAATGAAAGTATCGCTAAAGAGTTTTTAGCGGAGGGATTAGTTTTGGGGATTACTGGGGGGATAATTGGGGTGATTTGTGGGCTTATTTTTGCGCAGGTGATCAGTTCTAACGTTTTTGGTCGTTCAATCATTATTGAATTTTATTTGATACCCAGTACCGTTTTAATATCAGCAATTGTGACGGTTATTGCTTGTTTAATTCCCGTTAAACGTGCATTAGATGTTGAGCCAGCATTA
Organism: Gilliamella sp. B2828; assembly: GCF_026537125.1. Classification (NCBI taxonomy): domain Bacteria; kingdom Pseudomonadati; phylum Pseudomonadota; class Gammaproteobacteria; order Orbales; family Orbaceae; genus Gilliamella; species Gilliamella sp. B2828. The sequence goes on along the minus strand of NZ_JAFNMU010000002.1, from coordinate 54,872 downwards.
GTATTGCGTGGCGAATAGGATGTAAAGTATGAATATACTCGAAGTTAATAATGTATCTAAGATTTATGGTTCTCTTCATGCCTTATCAGAGGTGAATTTAGTAGTTGAAGAGAGCAAGTGGTTATCTATTATGGGACCATCAGGCAGTGGCAAAACGACCTTGATGAATATTATTGGTTGTATGGATAAACCATCATTAGGATCAGTCATTTTAGATGGACAAGACATTACCCAATTATCTCTACCCGAATTAACCGAAATCCGCCGTGATAAAATTGGTCTTATCTTTCAACAATTTCATTTAGTGTCTTATTTAACTGCACTGGAAAATGTTATGGTGGCACAGTATTATCACAGCATGGTTGATGAAAAAGAAGCCATGCAAGCATTGGAAAGGGTCGGTCTTGCTGCTCGCGCTAAGCACTTGCCAAATCAGCTATCAGGTGGGGAACAGCAACGTGTGTGTATTGCCCGAGCCTTAATCAATTATCCAAAATTAATATTAGCCGACGAACCTACAGGTAATTTAGACGAAAGCAATGAAGCAATGGTTATGAATTTACTGCATCAACTGCACGAAGAAGGGAGTACTATTATTGTTGTGACTCACTCACTTGAAGTATCAAAACATGCACAAACAACTGTTGTGCTTGAACATGGCAAGGTTGCCCAAGTAATTAATAATTAACAAAAAGGTTTTAAATTATGCAAAATCGTATTGTTTCATCATTAGTTTATATCATTATTGGCATATTATTTATTTTATTTCCTCTGTATATTTTACCCGTTTGCCCACCAGAAACAGTTAACCTACCCACTGTAACCATGCATGGTCAAGCAGAGCATGTGCATGCGGGAGTTGGAAAAATTATGAAATGCTTTTGGACAGGTAGAGCTGAGATTGGCGTGGGGAGTATGATTATTGCAATTGGCATCTTGATGCTATTTTGTCGTAAAATTTTTCTGCGAATGGGATTGAGTATGGCGGTCGCCTGTATTTCGTTATTTGCTGCGGCTATTCCAACCATTTTAATTGGCGTATGCAGTAACGAGATGATGCGTTGTAATATGGGCGCTAAACCAGCGCTAGTATTATTGTCCGTGTTATTATTTATTGTATCACTTGTTAATATTTTCTATCTAAATAAAGCAGCCAGACGAAGCATTTTTTAGATATGCTCCATCTTTGTTAGGAAACAGGATAAAAACATGCAAGAACAACCCATTACTTTGGCTAATTTGGCGTGGCGAAATATTCAACGGCGGCCATTTCGCAGTTGTTGTTTAATTATCATTGTTGTGTTGTTTTCTGCCACACTTTTTGGTGGCAGTGTCATTATGAAAAACCTCAGTTTGGGAATTTCAGGTATGGCAGATCGCCTTGGCGCTGATATTTTGGTTGTTCCTTATGGTTACGAAAAAAATCTAGAAATAGCCTTATTACGTGGTGAACCAAGTAGCTTTTATTTAAAGGTTGATTTAGTTGATAAAATCAAGAATATAAAAGGAATACAAGCAATATCACCTCAGTTATTTATCGCTTCTCTCAGCGCAGGTTGTTGTACTGCAAAAGTGCAACTAATTGGCTTTGATCAGCAAAGTGATTTTGTGATCAAACCTTGGTTACAATCGCAACTAGCTGAGCCTCTTACTGATAATCAAATAGTGGTTGGATCGAAAATTAGCTCAAATATTGGCGATGAAGTTATGTTTTTCAATCATCCATTTAAAATAGCAGCTAAAATGGACAGTACTGGTATGGGCTTTGATACTTCGGTATTCATGACGATGCAAGCGGCACATACCTTAATGAAAGAAGCCGGATTAGTACAAGGCGATGTGGATCATTTTGCGGATTATGCTTCTTCAATTTTTATCAAAGTTGCTCCCGATTTTCAGCCTAGAGATATTGTGAATCAAATTATGCCAAAATATGCTATCGACTATAAACTCGATTTTGTTATAACTAAAGGTATGTTAAGTAAGATTTCCAAATGGTTAAATGGCTTTTCGACTGTAGTATATAGTTTATCGGTAATTTTTTGGGTATTAGCAATAGTGATTATTTTTGTAATTTTCTCGTCAAGTTTAAATGAGCGCAAGCGAGAAATCAGTTTATTACGTATCTTAGGCGCGTCACGTCGAGATTTGGTAAAAATGTTGTTGCGTGAATCTTTGATTATTAGTGCGTTAGGTGGCTTAATGGGAATTTTATTAGCAGGCGTATTATTATATGCATTTAGTTTATTAATCTGCCAAACCATTGGTTTGCCATGCATTAATCTTTCTGTTATTGATGCGATAGGCTATGCCGTAGGAGTATTTGCATTAACTGTAATTATTGGTCCATTATCAAGTATCTATTCGGCTTTATCTATGACAAAATTTGATACTTATAGTACGCTCAGAGAGGGGGAATAATGGAACTGCATGTTAAAAATTTGCGTAAAGATTATCAACGTGCTCAGCAAACTTTTGCAGCAGTGAATAATATCAGTTTTAGCATGAAACAAGGCGATTTTAATTGCATTATGGGGAAATCCGGTAGTGGTAAAACCACGCTTCTGAATATTATTGCGGGTTTATTAACACCAACACAAGGAAAAGTAACCTTCAATGATGTAAATCTATTTGAATTAGATGATCAACAAGTATCGGCGTTTCGTAATCAGCATATTGGTTATATTCCTCAAGGCAGCAGTTTACTTTCTAATCTCACTGCAATAGATAATATTCGCTTACCCTTTTATTTAACTAAGCGTTCCAACCAGAATAGCTTAAGTTATGCACAGAAATTATTGGAAAAAGCCAAAGTCAGTTATTTGCAAGATGTATATCCAGCAAATATGTCGGGCGGTGAAATGCGTCGTATTGCGATATTGAGAGCACTAATTTGCCAGCCACAAATTCTCATTGCCGATGAACCAACCAGTGATCTTGATGAGGAAAGTTCTAACGATATTATGCAACTGCTAAAAGAAATTAATCAACAAGGTACCACTTTATTGATTGTTACTCATGATAATGATGTGGCAAGTTATAGCCAAAATATTATGAACCTATCGGCAGGACGGTTGATTGATAAATAAATAAGTCAATGTTCACTCACCTAATATTAAGTGAACACTGACTTATTGAGTTTGCATCACTTATTAAAGAAATAATGGATTACAATCCATGTCAATCATTATTTTATTAAGTTTTAACAGCGGTAATCCGACTAAAGAATTAATATCATCACCTTCTAATTTCTCAAACAGCGTTATACCGAGCTCATCACATTTAAAACTACCTGCACATTGTAAGGGCATCTCTTTTGCGATATAAGCCTCAATTTCTGCACAACTTAACTGACGAAAAGTGACTTTGAATGGCTCGCAAATAGTTGTTGATTGACCCGAACGAGTATTAATAACCGTCATACCGGTATAAAAATAGACTGTTTTGCCACTGCTATTGGCAAGTTGTTTACGAGCATTTTCAACCGTATGTGGTTTGCAAACAATTTTATCTTCCAAAACCCCCACCTGATCTGAGCCAATAATTAAACTATTTGGATATATGTCGACTAAGGATTGCGCTTTCAGATTCGCTAAACGTACCACTAATTGCTCGGCAGACTCTCCAGAAAGTGGCGTTTCGTCACAAATTGGTGGGACACATTCAAAAGGTATAGCGAATTTTTCAAGTACTTTTTTACGTGATAGTGATGTTGATGCTAAAATGATTCTCATATTGATTAGTCTCTTAAAATCCAAGCTGAAGGATGGGCATTAAATCCGATATGTTCATAATAATCAACTGCATTTGGTGCTGCTAGTAAAATGATTGAGCATCCCTCATGAGTATTGTTTTTTACTTCTTTAATCAATTGTTTTCCAATACCTTGTTTTTGATAATTCTCATCCACAGCGAGATCAGCTAAATAAGTTATATAGACAAAATCTGTTAAACAACGGGCAATACCAATTAATTTATCATTATGCCACGCGGTTATAACTAAATTAGCATTATTTAACATAGCTTGAAATCGTGTTGAATCTGCAAGTGGTCGGCGTTCACCTAGTGAACAGTGACGATAAAGCTCAATAGCTTGTTCGAGTTCTGGTTTGATGTCAGAACGGTAAATGATATTACTCATGGTGATCTCCGTCATGAAATGAGCAAAAAAAAAGTTTCATTTTTCTAAATTGGATTTAGGATATTATAGTGAGCATCAACTAACTTAACTATTAAAATAAAAAAATGAATCCAAATTGTGTATCCTAGTAATCAAAATCACGATTATCAAAATACAGAACAATTAAACCATATTGTTAATGATCTTTTATCCGGTTTTTTATCAAGGGGGAAAGTTTTATGTACAACAAAATTTTAGTACCAATTGATGTGCTTGAAGATGAGTTGACCCAAAAAGTCATCCCACATGTTGAATGTTTAGCAAAATTATCAAATGCTGAGGTGATTTTCTTTCATACTTTACCTGTCGCGTCAGCAATTGTGAATGCTTACTCATTTGGATTTGATGAATTTAAAGATAAAGCGACAGTAAAAACTGAACAGTGGTTAAATAAATTAATGGCTTCGGTTAATTTACCGCAAGAAAAATTGTCGTTTTCTATCGCGTTTGGTAACCCAAGGGATGAAATTCTTCATATTGCGGAAGAACTAAAACCCGATTTAATTATACTGGGATCTCGCCGCCCTAATATTACCACTCATTTATTAGGATCAAATGCAGCAGGTGTAGTTCGTAGCGCGCAAACCTCAGTTTTGGTCGTTCGTTAGTTTAGAGTTGTATTGTTTAAATCTATAGCGAGGAGCGAATAACTCCTCGTAAATAATTTGTAATCAGAGGATCTTTGTGAATACTCAAATCGATAACAATGCGATCTATTATAGGTTGTACATGTTATGAATATTCATTTTATTAATGACACATTGTTCTTAGATGTATTTATGCATAATTCTTAATATTGGTATCGATAAAATAGAAAACCAGATTTATTACTCGACTTAGTCATTATTTGGCATAACGAACAGATTAATTGACTCACAAAAAAGAAATAATTATTATTATATAATACAGATTATCATCTATATGTATCCTTGTTTTTTATGAAGATCAATATAGCATTTTGCAAATGAAGGATTATTGTATGGGCATAATGGAGAAACTGGACGATAGCTTAGCTTCGCTTACCGGACACTTATCATACACTAACTATCTGTTTTCAGTTGATAAGCTCGACGGGTTATCCGGTATTTTTGTCGTATCAATTAAAGGTCAAGCGTGGTCAAATGCACTTTGGCAATATCAGATGGATTTGACCTGCAAAGATAAGCAAATTTCAATTGCATCCTTCCATATCCAAGCCATCTTTCTGACTCTTCCTCTTAACCAATTTCCACTAGTAGTGACAAAAATCAGCTCATTTGGTCATGTTGTAAAAATAAGCAATTTGTACGGATTAATCACTGAATTTATTATTGTCGTAGAGAGCGAAGATCAAGCACATTGTCGAGTGAAGCGTGAGGTACGCAGATTTAATGATAGTTTTTCACTGTGTTAGGGATTTACAAGTCAGCAGTAAAATTATGCTAAGTCAGTTGTAACGATCCTAGTTATTGGATAAGTGACTTTATAACTAATCACTTATCAAAAAATGATGTAACCAATAAAGGAATAAGGAAATAGAATGGACAAAAATAATGATCCCCAAAGTGCCGTATTTCACACAGTACCACGTTCAAATAAGAAAATGGAAAAAATTCATATTGAAAAAGAGCGTAAAGTTATACCTATTATTTTTTTGCCTGGCGTAATGGGAAGTAATTTAAAGGTAAAATCTACAAACGGTAAGGATTCAAATACGAAAAAAGTTTGGCGTTTAGATAGTTCGGCTTCAGTAGCTGGTTGGGCACTTTGGGGTGTTGGTGGAGCCAAAGCAAGAAAAAAAGAACTTGATCCTGAAAAAACAGAGGTAGATTACCGTGGAACTGTTATTGATGCAGCAGAAAAGGAAATTTCGAATATAAAAAAACAATACATCAAAGATATTGCTAAGTATAGCAAATATCAGGTTAATAAAATTTATGACGAAACAGTAATAAGAAATCAAAAAATAAAGCAAGCAATCAATAACCATCCTGAAAATCGGCTCTTTGGTGTTCGTCGAGCAAGAGGATGGGGAAGCGTTGGTTATAAGAGTTATGGCAAGTTTTTAGAAACCTTTCAATCATACTTATTTCAACCAAATGGACAATTATCCAGTAAAGTAAAAAGTCTGATTAAAGCTTTACCTTTTGAGTTAGAAAAAGGATCAAAAGCAAAGTTAACGTTTAATAATGATCAGATTCAGATCTTTAAAAATTATGATTTCCCTCTTTATGCGATGGGTTATAACTGGCTAGAATCTAATGAAAAAAGTGCAAAAAGACTTAAAATCCTAGTTGAAGAGACAATCCCAAGATTTTATAAAAAACGAGGCAGAACTTGCGATAAAGTGATTTTAATTACCCATTCTATGGGCGGATTGGTTGCGCGTTATTATACTGAAGTTCTGGGTGGGCGTGAAAAAGTATACGGTGTGATTAACGGTGTACAACCTTCGACGGGAGCTGCTGCCGCTTATACCCGCATGAAACGAGGAAGTGAAGCTTATGGTAGTAGTACTATGATAAATTGGGCTACTGCAAATGTTTTAGGGAAAGATGCTGCAGAAATGACGGCTGTGTGTGCTCAAGCTCCTGGTCCATTACAATTGTTACCTAGCGAAAAATATGTATCAAAATGGTTAATCATTACTGCTCCTAACGGAAAATCATACTCGTTTCCTCAAAAGAATCCTTATGATGATATTTATTTAAATAAAGATCACTGGTGGTGCGTTTGTGAACCGCATTTAATTAATCCATTAAATTCAAAGCATGATTTAGCTACAATGCGAATTGATTGGCAAAACTATAAAAAGTTAATTTATAGAGATGTTAAACCTTTTCATGAAAAGATCGCTAATAAATATCATCCCAATACCTATGTGTTTTTCGGAATAGAAAATAACAGAAATAAAATGCGTAAACAGTTTTTTACCTATCAAACTGTACATTGGCAAGGTAAGGTTATTAAAGGGTATCAAAAAGAGGAAAAACGACCAGCAATGAATCATATTGGTGCTAATAATCGATTAGATTTAAACGAGATAACTGAAATCAGAACTCTTAAAGCAAGCTTTAATGATTGGAAAGAGGTTAAACGCGATTATCATTTTTTTTGGGGAACCCAAACCGTTTCGGAAAAAAGAGGCAATATTGCGGAAGAATACACATTAAAAAAAGCCGATAGCAATGGCGATGGTACCGTACCACAAAGTTCTGGTGAAATTCCACTTAATCAGATTCAAGCTCGTATGCATATACCCGTTGAACATGAACCTGCGTATCAAAATGCAATCGGTCAAGAGTTTGCTTTGCGTGCAATAGTCGATATTATTCAGAAGGTTATATAATGATCCATAACTTAAAACTTAATAAAAAACATTTTTTTTTAATTGTTATTTTATTCGTGATTACCCTCTTTAGTTACCAATTTTTTAGCAAGGATATACATATGGCAACTTTATCAACTGAACAACAACAACAGGTCGATGAGCTACTTACTGATACGGCTACCCGTTGCTTAGGAACCTATTTAATTGATTTACCAAAACAATTTAAATCATCCAAAGAAAATTCATTCAAATATGATTATAATCAAGGCATTAATATCGCAACCAATCAGCAATATTTTCCCCCTTTTAAACAGATGCTAGCCCGACGAGAACAAGAGTTAAAAAACACTCAACCAGACGATCCTATTGATGGTAAATTTTTAAAAGCAATCTACCCTTTGTCAGTTGCAAATAGTGCTGAAATAGAAGGTCTTATTTTTGAACGGATGCAGAGTGAGGGAGTTCCTGATGTAGCCCGAATTTTAGAAGGTTATCGTTGGCAGGACGAAGTTACCTTCAAAATTGAAATGGAAGCTACCAATGGTTCGGCCAGTCGGTATGATGAGGATAGAAAAAAATATCCAGATATCCATAATAACGATGTGCCGGAAAAGATAGTGCAAATGCGAAAATTGTTTGAACGCATTCGTGTTCGTGATGATTTTACTGTTCCAAACGAACCCGGTTTTTGTTTTACAAATGGCTTTATGCAAGGCGATGATGACAAACCAAAAGAAATCGATTTCATTTATCGTTATGAAGATAGGGATGATTTTTATTTTCGTATTACATTTAATAATTATGCTGGAGGTTATTCGTTATTTGATATTCCTGACTATTTTATTATTCAGGGTGAAGGGCAAAAAATTTATAAAGGGACACGTGAGAGTCACAATCTGCATTTAGAGGAAATAATTGTTAAAAGTAAGGATTTTAACGATGAAAACCTCGATGAATTTAAAAAAGAGAGTTATATCTTTAATTTAGGCATTAATATGGAAGAGCCTGATAATAAAAACCCCAACTTATTGGTTGAAATGTACTATATTGTCCCACTTGATAGCCGTAAAGCCTATAGTGAAGATCAGTTAATGGTCATATGGCGTGAAGTAACCAGTAGTATTCGTATTCGTGAAATAAAAAATCAATAACGATATTCATAAAAGTTCTAAATATTTATTCTCTTTACTAATTTATCATCCTTGATGATTGTTGTAATCTGTAAATAAGTTTTTAGTATAACGTAATTAGAATTCAATTAATTCTCTCTTATAAATGATTAAGTATTAAAAAATTGCTTTAGATGTTGTTCGAATAATGGTTGAATTCTTATAAATATTTCCATTACTAAAGGTAAAATAAACGAGTAATACTCAATTTATTTTTACCATTGAATTTATTTGTTTAATTTTTCAAAAAGAGTTTAAATTAAAACAATTCTCCTTAAAAAGATCTATACTGATTTATTTTAAGGAGAATTCCGTCAAAATTTTTTCATTTTCAGTGATATTTTATTTTTGATGTTGGACAATAAAACAGCAGTGAATTTGCTTATTACGTTTAAAGTCCAAAGATAATGTTTTATTGGTGATCTCTTGATAAGTCAATCCAAGGTTTTGCATACCAGTATTATCCATTTTAAAACCACGTTTATTGTTTGAAAACACAATGATTCCATTTGGTCTTAATAACCGTTTTAGATGTGTCATTATTTTTAAGTGATCACGTTGTACATCAAAAGTATCACTCATCCTTTTTGAATTCGAAAATGTAGGCGGATCAATGAAAATTAGATCGAATTGACCATCACTTTGTTCTAAATACAATAAGCAATCAGCTTGAATTAAGCGGTGCTGTCGACCAGTTAAACCATTTTGTTTCAAATTACGATCGGCCCATTGTAAATAAGTACGTGACATATCAACTGTCGTTGTTGATTTAGCGCCACCTAGTCCAGCATAAACAGTTGCACTACCAGTATAAGCAAACAGATTTAAAAAATCTTTACCAGAACTCATCTCACCAATCATTTTGCGTGCTAAACGATGATCTAAAAACAGCCCAGTATCTAAATAATCAGTCACATTTACCCAAAATTGAGTTTTGTGTTTATTAATGGCATATTCATGCACTAAAAAATAATCCTGTTTTTGGCTCAACTTTTGATATTGCTGTTTGCCTTTTTGCTTTTCACGAGTTTTTAAAACTAACTGATCGGCAGTAAGTTCTAGCACTGACATTGTGGCGTTGATAATATCAAACAGTCGTTGCCGAGTTTTTTGTGGTTCAATATTTTTAGGTGCTGCATATTCCTGTACTATTATTTTATCTTTATAACGATCGATAGCTACATTGTATTCAGGTAAATCGGCATCATAAAGGCGATAACATTCTAGCTGTTCTTGTGCAGCCCACTTTTCAAGCTTCTGCTTATTTTTTCGTAAACGATTAGCAAAATCAGCGGCTGGCAATATGGGGGTACTGACTTGTTCGGTAGAACGTTGCGCAATTGTATAATTTTTTTGTACGCAATCTAATGGACCATTCTTCGCTTTAAATTGTCTTTCGGCACGCATTTGTAAACAGTCTAATAATTGTGGCGCAGCACTAAATAAAGAAAGTCGCCAGCCACCAAAATATTGTTTAATTTGACGACCAAGCGCTGTATGCAATGCAACAAGAGCAGGTTCACTTTCTAATCTTTCGCCATAAGGAGGGTTACTGATTATCATACCCATTGCATCATCAGGCAGTGGATTGGTTAACTGCGTTACATCTTGCAGTGCATAGGTAATCAAATCGCCTACACCAGCTTGAATGGCATTTTGTTTTGCTCGCTCTAAAACAACGGCATTATTGTCGTAACCGATAAATGGTGTATTTGGTTTACTAATATTATGTTTAGCAGCAAATAAGAGTTCATTCCAAAGTTTTGCATTAAAACCTTTCCAGGCGAAAAATCCCCACTGTTTTCTCAATAAACCTGGTGGAATTTTTGCAGCGATCATTGCCGCTTCGATCAATAGTGTTCCCGAACCACACATTGGATCGATTAATGGCGAGTCTATCTGCCATCCTGATCGCATAATGATTGCTGCCGCTAAGTTTTCTTTTAATGGAGCCTGCCCAGTTTGCTGACGATAACCACGTTGATGCAAACTACTGCCACTCAAATCTAATGACAGTGTTACACGGTTCTTATTTAAATAAGCATGAATACGAATATCTGGATCTTGCTTAGCGATATTAGGACGCTCGTTAGAATGACGAGAAAAGTGATCAACAATTGCATCTTTAATTTTGAGTGCGCCATATTGGCTATTACGAATAAAATCGTTGACACCAACAAAATTAATGACAAAGGAGTTATCAACTGCAAAAATATCTGGCCATTTAAGATTAAATACACACGAATAAAGATCTAAATCACTGTAAATATCAAACTCCGCAATGGGCAATAAAATACGCGATGCCAAACGAGACCATAATAATGATTGATATAGTGTTTTTTCATCCGCGTCAAAAAAAACACCACCCTGGGCGATTTTACAATCGACCGAACCTAACTCTTCTAACTCTTTTTTTAATAACTCTTCAAGCCCGCGCGACGTGCTGGCAAATAGTGTTTTCATGCATAATCCACTTAACAATAAAATTGAATGCATTATAGCGAGTTATTTTTATTGTGGGAAATAAAGGATAATCCTTTTTGGATCTTGATGATTTTTGAGTATGAAAACAGTAAATTTTGTAAAAAATATTTAGGAGTCTATACCGTTTCATTAGAAATTCAAACTTACATTCAACCCCGAATGTACGAATCTTAATTCAAAAGGAGGAGACTATAAAAAAGTAAATGATTTGTCTGTCACCGACAAAATTTGAATAGCATAATGAAATATAAATCACCCTGAAATTGAAAATTTTTGTTGTGTCAATAGATAGAAACTATTACAGTTTTTTTGCCAAACTGAGAGCCATACTTAACTTAGTTTGTTATGATTTAATAGAAGGATTGAATGTGTAGGTAAATTGTTTCAAAATTAATGCCATTGGTAAGGAACCATGTTTATAATAGTTCTCCCTTTATGTGATCTTGATTAAGACCAGTTTTTGTTTTTCGATGAGTCCTTGGTTTTTTATTAACCAACTGTTTTAAAGATGAATTTTCTCTCTTTAAGGGATGCAGTGAATATTTTGTTTATTAATCATACGTACCGTCAGATCCGTAATAGCGATAATCAGTGCTGAGCGTATCATTTGTTGATATCGATTTTGATAGATGGATGACTTTAATGTATCGACAATACCAGAATCTTTGGCTTTTTGATGTTGTGAATCCCAATTTGATGGCAGTACCATATCATGTAATAGACTAATCGGACCTAATATTTCATCGTCGAGGTAAGTGTATTTTTTATCGTCATGATCAAGTTCGTCTAATATGGCAATTAATAGCTCGACATCTTCATACTCTTCGTGCGTTATGATTCCAAACACATAAAGTAATTTTAAACAGATGGATGTATCATTGAGCGGACCATTTTTATCAATGAGTGAAGGTATGACAAATTTTATAGCGTGAGGTTCTTTACGAAAGGACTTTATAAGCAATTGACTAATAATGCTATTGATCATTTTTATCGCCTCCGCCAGCAAGCTGTGTATGTCAGCTTGCTGGTTGAGTTTTTCAAGTATTGTGTTTTCTGCTAATGTTGATTCTAGCATTATTCATTTAGTATTGATGATGTTGCATGGAAGTATAAAGTTGTTCAATTTGACAAACAATAGGATTATTGATTTCTATACCTGAAATATCACAAAATGTTTGAATTAAGCCTTTTTCAACGATTTGTTTATTTAAGTCAATAGCTTGATGGTCATCAACATTGTAATAATTAAGTGCTGCTGCAATACCGATGAGCAAGTTGTTATTGCTTAGTTCATATTCAAATGTGCCAAGTAGCGGTTTAACTAATCGATCGCTAGATCCTAATTTACGAATGGGTTGGCGACCAACGCGAGCTGTATCGTCTTGGAGATATGGATTTTCAAAGCGCGTAAGGATCTTTTCAATATAGGCTTGGTGTTTAGCAGGGTCAAAATTGTAACGTTTTATCAGTACTTGACCGCTTTCCTGCATTGCTCCTTGTACAACTGTGCGAATGCTATTAACTAAAATAGCATCACGGATGGTTGCAATATTATTGTAAAATCCTAAATAAGCGGTGATGGCATGACCTGTATTTAAAGTAAATAATTTACGTTCGACAAATGCCATTAAATTATCGACTGGTTCCATACCTTTGATTGATGGGATATCGCCAATAAATTGATTTTTATCAACAATCCATTCCGAAAATGTTTCAACTGTGACTTCTAAAATATCGCCTATTTTAGATGTTGCTGGTGGTACGATGCGGTCAACGGCTGAATCAACAAAGCCAATATGACTGTTCATCCATGAGTGGAGTTCATAAGGTATGTATTTAAATACTTCTTGTTTTAATTGGCTGGTTCCTCGTACCATGTTTTCACAAGCAATGATATTAAGTGGTGCGTTGTTGGTTTGTTGATATCTTGCAATCAATCCTTTTGCCATATCTTCAGCAATCCGAGCTAAAATCTGTGGACCCACTGCGGTGGTTACTAAATCGACTGTTCCAATATAGTCAATCACTTCGGACGATGAGCTATTAATCGCGTCAACATTGTGAACAATTTCAGTGGTTGATTGCTCGCCCACCACATTAACAGGGTACTGATGACGTTTGGCAATTTCGTCAATCACTTGTTGGTTAACATCGACAAATGTTACATGAATACCTGCGTCTGATAATAATTTACCGATAAATCCGCGCCCAATATTGCCAGCGCCAAAATGTAATGCTTGCATTTTTTACCTTTAATTTGTATTTAATATAATTGGTTTAACAACTTTCCTTAAGTAAAGTGAAGGAAGTCATTGTGATGTCATACTTAACTTAATATTGCTAACACTTCATCAAAACGAGAGGTATTGGATAGTTTGGCAATAAGGTTTGGATCGTCCAGCGCGTTAGTTAATTTGGCTATGACATCTAAGTGTTCGTTATTGCGTGCAGCGATGCCAATAACGATTTTGGCTTTGTCATTCGCTTCTTCACCAAATTCTATCCCAGCTGGATATTGACAAAAGACGATACCGGTATTGATGACACTATCTTTGGCTTCAATTGTGCCATGAGGTACAGCAATGGATTGGCCAAGATAAGTTGAAGTTAGCCGTTCACGCTCTAGCATTGCTTCAATGTAAGCGGATTTAACATAGCCGTTATCCATTAATTTTTGCCCTGCAAAACGGATTGCTTCTTCTTTGTTTTGAGCGGTTAAACCTAAAAAGATGTCCTTTTCTGTGAATTGAAATAATGGTTGGATATTATGCGTTGATGTTTCAATATTACTACGATTAGTATTGCTAACACCTTGTGCAACAATCAATTCGTTTACAAGTTGGCTATATAAATCACTGTTTAAGAAATTAGTTAATGAGATGTGATGTGCATTGGGTGCATATTGTTTTGCTCGTTGAGTTAAATCTCTATGAGTAATAACGATATCGGTATCGGAGGTTAGATTGTTGATGGCAAGATTAATAACACAAATGTCTAAATTAGCATCTTGTATTTTTTTGCGAAGTACACCTGCACCCATTGCACTCGATCCCATCCCTGCATCGCAAGCTACAACAATTTTTTTCACATTATCAAGATTAAATGTTTCAGTTTTTAAAGCTTTGTATTCATCCTTCATCGCTATGACATCTGATTTTGCATCTTCAAAGCTTTTATCGATATTTTTAGTTGTTTTTAATAATACGATTGATACTAAGAATGATACTGTCGTTGCGGCTAGGACCGAGGTAATCACACCAAGCATTGAATCTTTAGGCGTTACTGCTAATAGGGCAATAATTGAACCTGGTGAAGCGGGGGAACTTAAGCCTGAATTAAAAAGGGTAAGTGTAAATACACCTGTCATCCCACCTAAAATCATGGCAATAATTAAGCGAGGATTCATTAACACATATGGGAAGTAAATTTCATGAATACCACCAAAGAAGTGAATGATTGCAGCACCACTTGCTGAACCTTTTGCCGCGCCTTTACCAAAAAGCATATAAGCAAGTAATAATCCCAAACCTGGTCCAGGATTAGCTTCAATTAGAAAGAATATTGATTGTGTATGTTCGGCTGCTTGTTGAATACCAAGTGGTGAAAATATACCATGGTTAATTGCATTATTTAAAAATAAGATTTTTGCTGGTTCAACAATAATAGAAGTGAGTGGTAATAAATTATGTTGCACCATAAAGTCAACACCGCTTGCAAGTACCTTAGATGCGACAACTACTGAAGGTCCAATGGCAAAGAATGATAATAAAGCAAGGAGCATACCAATAATACCGGCTGAAAAATTATTGACTAACATTTCAAAGCCACTTTTGATTTTACCGTCTATGGTCTTATCAAATTGTTTAATCACCCAGCCACTTAATGGACCTACAATCATAGCCCCTAAGAACATTGGAATGGATGCTCCAACAACCACACCCATAGTTGTTACGGCTGCAACGACACCTCCTCGTTCTCCATGAACTAATTTACCGCCACTATAGCCAATGAGCAGTGGCAATAAATAAGTGATCATTGGACCAACGAGTTTGGCAACGTTTTCATTAGGATACCAGCCCGTTGGAATAAAAATTGCCGTTATAAATCCCCAAGCAATAAAAGCCCCGATATTAGGCATCACCATATTACTTAAGAATCGCCCAAAGTTTTGGACTTTTAATTTAATATTTAATGTTGTCATAAAATGCATCTTTCCTTATTGATGAATATAATTATTATGCTTTTATTTTATAGGGATTTATTCATAATATTCATCTGGAATAATGAGTAAATGTGACCCTTATCACACTTCAAAAAACAGGGTATTTTCTGATTATGTGATGTGGTTCACACTTGCAAAATGGTTAAATGCTTGGAAGGATGTTTGGAATAAATTTTATGCCAATGGTTTGTGATGCTTGTCTGATTTTTATTGATCTTTACCCATAATAATTGACCCTTATGGTCTTAATAATTATGGGTTTGGTTTTACTCGACTGTTACCGACTTTGCTAGATTCCTGGGTTGGTCGACATCTGTGCCTTTGATTAATGCCACATGGTAAGCCAGTAATTGAGTTGGTACAGTGTAGTAGATTGGTGCGGTAAGCTGTTCAATATGGGGTAAATTAATAATATGCATGGTGTCGTCGCTGACAAAACCGGCATCTTGCTCAGCAAATACATAAAGTTGACCACCACGAGCACGGACTTCTTCAATATTGGACTTTAATTTTTCCAACATTTCGTTAGTTGGTGCCATAACTATTACCGGCATGTCTGCATCAATTAATGCTAAAGGACCATGCTTGAGTTCACCAGCAGCGTAAGCTTCAGCATGAATGTATGAGATTTCTTTTAGTTTTAATGATGCTTCCATAGCAATTGGGTATTCATCGCCTCGCCCTAAGAATAGAGCGTGATGCTTATCAACAAATTGACTGGCGAGTTTTTTAATTTGTGGTTCACACATTAATACCTGTTCAATACGATTTGGTAAGGTTTGTAATGCGTGAACAATGGCTTGTTCTGTGCTTTCTGCCATGTCATTGAGTCGCCCCAATTTGGCAACTAATAACAGCAATACCGTTAATTGAGTAGTAAATGCTTTTGTGGACGCAACACCTATTTCTACCCCAGCTTTAGTTAATAGTACTAATTCTGCTTCACGAACAAGGGTTGATGCTGCTACATTACACACTGCGAGTGTACTTAGGTAGTCGATTTCTTTTGCTAGCCTTAGTGCGGCTAAAGTGTCTGCAGTTTCACCTGATTGCGATAACGTGATAAATAAGCTGTTTTTTCGACGTGCTGGTTTACGATAGCGAAATTCTGACGCTATTTCGACATCGCAAGCAATACCGGCTAAAGCTTCAAACCAATAACGAGCAACCATACCAGCATTATAAGCAGTACCACATGCCACGATTTGAATATGTTCAACTTGTTTTAAAATATTTTCGGCACGCTCCCCTAGTTCAGATAAATCTACTCTTCCATGTGCCATACGACCTTCAAGCGTATTTTTTATAGCATTAGGTTGTTCGTAGATCTCTTTTTGCATATAGTGGTTGTGTCCCGCTTTGCTCCCAGCGTCATATCTGGCATCGGATTCAATACGTGGACGGGTAACATGTTGATAATTTTTATCTATGATTGTAATCGCGCTGTGGCCAATAAGGGCAATATCACCTTCTTCTAAAAAGATAAATTGACGTGTGACTGGTAATAATGCAAGTTGATCTGAGGCAATAAAATTTTCACTCATACCACAACCAATCACTAAGGGGCTGCCCGAACGTGCAGCGACTAATATATCAGGGTTACGAGTATCCATTATCACAGTGCCATAAGCCCCACGTAGCTGTGGTATCGCTTTTTGGACAGCATCAAATAATGAGCAATCTTCAGTTGCAATGATGTCATGAATTAGATGAGCAATAACTTCAGTATCGGTTTCGGAACGGAACTGGTAACCTTTAGCAATGAGCTGTTCTCGTAATGGTTCAAAGTTTTCAATAATACCGTTGTGCACCACACTAATAAATCCGGAAACATGTGGGTGGGCATTATGTTCAGCCGGTTCACCATGTGTTGCCCAGCGTGTGTGGGCAATACCTGTTGAACCTTTGAGTGGGTGCGCATCGACGGCATCTTTTAGGGCTTGAACTTTGCCAACGCGACGAACGCGTTGTAATTCGCCTTGTGGCGATATAATGGCAAGCCCAGCAGAATCATAACCGCGATATTCTAATCGTTTTAAACCTTCTAGTAATATATCAGCAACATCACGTTTGGCCACACCACCAACAATTCCACACATAGTCTATTCCTCGTTGTTTAATTTAGTTGGACGTTTCCAACCAGCAAATTGCTTTTGTTTTACTCGGCTTACTACTAATTCGTTATCATTAACATTATTGGTGACAGTAGTACCTGCAGCGATGGTTGCACCTTTACCAACTTTAACTGGGGCAATGAGTTGGGTATCTGAGCCTACAAATACATCATCTTCAATGATGGTTGTCAATTTATTGGCACCATCATAATTACAGGTAATCGTGCCTGCACCAATGTTGACATTGCTACCGATTTGGCTATCGCCAAGATAGCTTAAGTGTCCAGCTTTGGTTGCTTTGCCTAAATGCGCTTTTTTAAGTTCAACAAAGTTACCAACGTGTACTTGTTCGTCAAGTTCTGAACCTGGTCTTAATCGTGCAAAAGGTCCAATTGTACATTGCTTAGCAATGGTTGAATTTTCAATTATGCTGTATGGGCTGATAACGGAATCATCATCAATACGGCAATTTTTTAAGATACACCCTGCGCCAATAGTAACGTTATTACCGAGTGTTACATCACCTTCAATAATGACATTACTATCAATTACGACATCTTTACCATGGGTAAGAGTGCCACGTAAATCAAAACGGTTTGGATCAAGTAGGGTTACACCTGAAAGTAATAGATTTTGTATTTGTTGATGTTGATAGTGTCGTTCTAATATCGCTAACTGTAATCGATTATTCACACCTTCAACTTCGAATTGCTTTATTGGATGAGAGGTGAGAATTTCGTAACCATCTTGATTAGCAAAAGCAATGATATCAGTCAAATAATACTCTTTTTGTGCATTATTATTGGTTAATCGCGTTAGCCAATTTTTTAATAGTTTGCCCGTTACTAACATAATCCCAGTATTGACTTCATTGATTTTTTGCTGCTCTGATGAAGCATCTTTTTCCTCTATAATCGCAACGACTTTGCCATTTTTCCGCTCAATACGCCCATAACCGGTAGGGTCATCAAGTACAACAGTCAATAACGCAATACCTTGTTTGGGTTTACTGGCAATTAAATTTTGTAAGGTTGGTATTGATATAAGTGGGGTATCGCCATATAAAATTAAGATGTCTTCGTCATCTTCAATATAGGCAATAGCTTGTTGTACTGCATGTCCAGTACCAAGCTGTTGAGCTTGATAAACCCATTGTACAGGTTGATCTTTAAACGCATTTTTAAGCTGTTGTTTACCATGACCATAAACAACATTGATGCGATTGGTATTAAGTTGTTTAACTGTATCAATTACATGTTGAAGCATCGGTTTGTTACCGATTTTATGTAAAACTTTAGGAAGGTTGGAATACATCCGTGTGCCTTTTCCTGCCGCCAAAATAATTGCACTAAGTTTTGGGGGTGAAATTGCCATATTCATTTCCGATCAGGTTAAATTAGTATAATACTATAATCAAAGTTTTTTAGTAAATCATCCACAATTTATTAATTTTTATCATAAAAAAAGTTACATCTACTTTAATGATTATCTCTTTTAATTATGAAAATTGTGTTCTAAAAAATATTTTCAATATAGATTCAAGACTTAAGTCGATGTTTCAAATTCTATAATAAATAGAGGCAATGTTTCGATGAGTAATAAAAAGGTAATTAGTCCTGTTTCCATTCAGATTTCATCAATGTGATATAGAAATGTCAAAAAAGCTATTATGATTTGCCACAAAGGTTTAGTTATGATTCAAATAGCCGATAATTTCAATGCATAGATCAGTGGGCAACCGTTCAAAACTATAATCTACTTTTTAACCAAAAAAAGAAAATCCATTCAACAAAATTAAGTTAGCCATTCTGATTAGATATGATGATTTAAGTAAATATAAAGTACTGATTAATCTTTAACGTTTATATATAATAGGTTTCGCTTGCTATCCTATATTCAGTTAATTACGACTAAATGAATTAAAAAGTTGCAGGTATAAACCCTTTAATAGGAAATTTAAAAATGAAAGTTTTATTACTCTATACTACTTACGAAAAGCAAACATTTAAAATTATGCAGCGTATCGAAAATCAACTCGCGGGTAAATGTGATTGTGATGTCATTGAGCTTTTACCAACGATGAATATCGATCTTACAAAATATCAAGCAGTTTTGTTAGGATGTTCTATTCGTTATGGATTTTACAATAAAGTAATGAAAAAATTTATTGATGATAATTATCAGCAATTAAATAAAATTAAATCGGGTTTTTTTGGTGTGAATGTTGTGGCCAGAAAGCCGCATAAAAATACCCCTGAAACCAATTTGTACACGAGAAAATTCTTAGCTAAAATCGCATGGAAACCAACAATTAAAGCCGTTTTTGCTGGCGCACTTTATTATCCCAAATACAATTGGTTTGATCGTAATATGATTCGTTTTATTATGTGGCTAGGTAAGGGTGATACAGACGTGACAAAACCTATCATTGAGTATACCGATTGGGCTAAAGTTGATCAGTTTGCAACACAATTTTATACTCAAACGTATAGATAACCCTAAACTTCTTGTCAAAATAGATTAATATTTTTGTAATGTTATCAAGTAATGACGTTCTTTTAAATAAACTTTGTGATATAGATCAACATTTGGGCTAAAAAGGTGTACAATATCGCGCCTAAAGAATCTATCTCCTAATTGGGATTTTAATTGTGATTGAAAATTTAAGAAATATTGCCATTATTGCGCACGTTGACCATGGTAAAACAACTTTGGTTGATAAATTGTTAAAACAATCAGGTACGCTAGATAATCTGCGTGGTGACGACAATGAACGTATAATGGACTCTAATGCGCTTGAAAAAGAGCGTGGTATTACCATTTTAGCTAAAAATACAGCGATTGACTGGAATGATTATCGTATAAATATTGTCGATACCCCAGGTCATGCTGATTTTGGTGGTGAAGTTGAGCGTGTTATGTCGATGGTTGACTCGGTGTTATTGTTAGTCGATGCTATGGATGGACCAATGCCACAAACTCGTTTTGTCACACAAAAAGCGTTTGCTTATGGTTTAAAACCAATTGTAGTAATTAATAAAGTTGACCGTCCAGGTGCGCGTCCAGATTGGGTTGTTGATCAAGTATTTGATCTGTTTGTAAACTTAGGTGCAACTGACGAGCAGCTCGATTTCCCTATTGTTTATGCTTCTGCATTAATGGGTATCGCTGGTTTAGATCATGAAAATATGGCTGAAGATATGACACCATTATTTGAAGCTATCATTAAACATGTTGAGCCTCCAAAAGTGGATTTAGATGGGCCATTCCAAATGCAAATTTCTCAACTTGATTATAATAATTATGTTGGGGTTATTGGTATCGGTCGAATCAAACGAGGTCGCGTAAAACCAAATCAACAAGTGACGATTGTTGATAGTGAAGGTAATAAACGTACTGGTAAAGTAGGGCAAGTCTTAGGTCATTTAGGTTTACAACGTTATGAAGCAGAAGTTGCCGAAGCCGGTGATATAATTGCGTTAACTGGCCTTGGTGAATTAGGTATTTCTGATACGATTTGTGATAACAGCTGCATTGAAGCATTACCAGCATTAACTGTTGATGAACCAACTGTTACTATGTTCTTTAATGTTAATAGTTCACCGTTTGCAGGTAAAGAAGGTAAATTTGTGACTTCTCGCCAAATTCTTGAACGTTTGAAGAAAGAACTTGTACATAATGTGGCACTTCGAGTTGAAGAAACGCCTGATCCTGATGCATTTAGAGTCTCTGGTCGCGGTGAATTACACTTATCGGTATTAATTGAAAATATGCGTCGTGAAGGTTATGAACTTGGGGTTTCTCGTCCTAAAGTTATCTTCAAAGAAATCGACGGTAAAAGACAAGAACCATTTGAACAAGTAACCCTTGATATTGAAGAACAACATCAAGGTTCTGTGATGGAAGCGCTTGGTTTACGTAAAGGTGATCTGACTAATATGTTACCAGATGGTAAAGGTCGAGTGCGTTTGGATTATGTCATTCCAAGTCGTGGTCTTATCGGCTTTAGAACGGAGTTTATGACCATGACATCGGGTACTGGTTTGCTATATTCTACATTTAGTCATTATGACGATGTACGACCGGGTGAAATTGGTCAACGCATTAATGGGGTTATGATTTCAAATGGTACGGGTAAAGCATTAGCTTATGCACTTTATAGCTTACAAGATCGTGGTAAATTATTCCTTGGTCATGGTGCTGAAGTTTATGAAGGTCAAATTATTGGTATTCATACTCGTTCAAATGATTTAACCGTTAACTGTTTAACGGGTAAAAAATTGACTAATATGCGTGCATCAGGTACTGATGAAGCAACCACACTTTCACCGCCAGTTAAAATGTCGTTAGAACAAGCATTAGAATTTATTGATGACGACGAATTAGTGGAAGTAACACCATTATCTATCCGTTTACGTAAACGTCATCTTACTGAGAATGATCGTAAACGTGCGTTTAGAAGCAGTAATAAAGACTAATCTTTGTTATTAATCTGAAAGATAGGATATAATAACTGAATAAAAAACCTCGCTATTTAGCGAGGTTTTTTTTGGCTTTGACTCTAGCAATCGCATCAGCAATCGATTGTTTGCGATCGCTTGGGCTAGTTTGACTGCTGTGATTTACAGGCATTGTGTGTGGAAATAGTATCGTAGGTGGTACAAGTTGATTGTAATTTAAGCGTTGTTGCTTTTTCTCAGTCAGTCGTAACTCTTCATTTTCACTTAATGCTATACCTAATGTACTTAATGTAATACAGTCTGTTGGGCACGTATTGATGCAATTACTGCACGAAGTACATAACTGCGGTAATACGGTATGTAATACTTGTTTGCTGCCGACAATAGCATCGGTTGGGCAAACGCGAATACATTTACCACAGCCAATACAATTTTCTTCGTCAATAAAAGCTTTATATTGTTGTTTGGTTTGCATAATTACTTTTTGCATTAACTTAAACCTATAATATTACCATCCTTGTCAATATCAATTTGTCGATAAGCCGGATTGGTACCCAGTCCAGGCATAGTCATTACATTACCAGCATAGACTCGAATAAATCCAGCACCAGCAGAAATCGCTAAATGACTGATATCAACATCAAAATCCGTTGGTACATTCTTTAAGTTGGGATCGGCACTGATTGACATTGGCGTTTTGGCAATACAAAGAGGCAGGTGATCGAGTTTTAATGCTTCGATCTCTTTGATATTGTCAAGCGCTTTTTTGGAAAGATTTGCTTTATTGGCACCATATTTTTTTACCATGGTTTGAATTTTTTCAATTAAAGGCATATTATCCGGATAAGGTAACTTAATTTCACTTGGCGTATCACAAGCTTTAATAATATGTTGTGCCAGTTTTTCAGCGCCCTGACCACCATGGGTAAATACTTCACTCACTTCACAAGCAAACGCACCATGGTCAATAGCATATTTTTGTAAGAAAGTGAGTTCTTCCTCACTATCATGGGGAAAGCGATTAATAGCAACAATTACCTTTAAACCATAACTTTTAGCATTGTTAATGTGCCATGCTAAGTTAGCTGCACCAATTTCGAGTAGTTCTACATTCGATTCTGAGATCTCTTTAGGGATGGCTTGTCCTGGTTTAATGTTATATCTACCACTGTTTGATTTCAGGCTGCGAACAGTAGCGACTAACACCACACAAGACGCTTTTATACCTGCTTGACGATATTTGATATTGAAGAACTTTTCCATTCCCATATCAGAACCAAATCCAGCTTCAGTAATAACATAATCAGCCAGTTGCAAGGCAATGCGGTCAGCGATCACCGAGGAGTTACCATGAGCTATATTAGCAAAAGGTCCAGCATGAATTAGTACAGGAGTATGCTCAACAGTTTGCATTAAATTTGGATTAATGGCATTTTTTAATAGTACAGTCATTGCACCCGCAACTTCAAGTTGTTCCGCTGTGATGGGGTCGCCTTGAGTATTATACGCTAAAATAATTCGACCAATACGTGCGCGCATATCATGTAAATCAGAAGCCAATGCTAAAATTGCCATCAGTTCTGATGCAGCAGTAATTTCAAAACCATCACGGCGTTCAATACCGTTTACGCCACCACCGACGCCAACATTGATATGCCGTAATGCGCGGTCGTTATGATCTATGACACGTTTCCAGACGATACGATTGACATCAATATTTAAACGTTGTAAACCAGTCTGTGTGGTAAATTCGTCACCTAAACGTTCTTCATGATAAAGACGTGCATCTAATGCAGCTGATGCCAAATCGTGAGCTGCGGTGATAGCATGAATATCGCCAGTTAAATGCAAATTTAGGGTTTCCATCGGTAAAACTTCGGCTTGACCGCCACCGGCAGCACCACCTTTCACGCCAAATACCGGACCTAAACTTGGTTGACGAATACACGCTATCGCTGTTTTACCAATATAATTTAATCCTTCACTAAGTCCAATCGTATTAACAGTTTTACCTTCGCCGAGAGGAGTTGGGGTAATAGCAGTAACCAGTATCAATTTACCCTTTGGTTTGTTTTGATTTGTTTTAAGAATGGATAAATCGATTTTTGCGACATGTTTACCATAAGGTAAAACATATTGTTTAGGAATATTATATTGCTGTGCTATTTCAGTAATTGGACGTAAAGACATAAAGATTCTCATTGAATGATAATGTTGAGGTATCAGTATAATTAATTTGAATTGCCGAATAAAGCGACAATTTTATCTTTGTTGATTTTCGGCACAATTCTTAATTATCTTGTTATAATAATGCAATACATTCAATCTAAGGAAAAATGTTAAATGAATTGGTTTTCACAGTATGCTCTTTTCTTGGCAGAAACCGCAACAGTGGTCATTGCTATTTTGTCTATCCTTGTTTTTATAGTAAGTCAACGTCGCAAATTATCAATCGTTGCTGGGCGCTTATCTGTTAAGGATATCAGTCAGGAATATGAACAAGTTAAAGATGATATATTGATGTCAAGCATGGATGAACTTGAAGCTAAGCAGTATACAAAAGATCTTAAAAAACAGAAAAAAAATGAGAAAAAGCAGGCAAAATTAGCCGTCAAACAAAAAAAGAAACAGGATAAAAATTGTAACCAAACTGATTGTAATAACATTATTGATGATTCTAATCCACAAACAAAGGTTACAATCACTCATGGTACTAAATCTAAGCTATTTGTATTATCATTTAATGGTAGTATGGATGCTCATGAGGTTGAAGAGTTGCGTCAAGAGATCACTGCTGTACTTGCTATTATCAAACCAGAAGATCAGGTCGTGATTAAATTAGAAAGCCCTGGTGGAGTTGTACATGGTTATGGATTAGCGGCTTCACAATTATTACGTTTTAGAGCACGCAATATCCCTTTTACTGTTGTCGTTGATAAAGTAGCCGCAAGTGGAGGTTATATGATGGCGTGTACCGCCAGTAAAATTGTTGCTGCACCGTTTGCTATTGTAGGCTCAATTGGTGTCGTTGCTCAAATTCCAAATTTTAATCGCTTGCTTAAAAAGCATGATGTGGATATAGAACTACAAACAGCCGGTGAGTACAAACGTACATTGACCATGTTTGGAGAAAACACTGATGAAGGGCGCCAGAAATTTAAGCAAGAATTAGAGGAGACTCATCTATTATTCAAAGATTTTGTTAAAGAGTATCGTCCTAATGTGGATATTGAGCAGGTGGCAACAGGAGAACACTGGTTTGCTGCTCAAGCAAAAGATAAAGGATTAGTTGACGAAATCAGTACTAGTGATGATTTTATTTTATCGCATCTTGATACACATAAAATTATTTCAGTGAGTTTTCAACGTAAACAAAAGCTGTCTGAAAAAATCTCAAAAAATGTGGTCAAAAATGTTGAAAGGTTATTGTTTAGACAAGGGAATGGGCTATAGTAGCCCATTTTCTTAATAATACAAAATTCAGATAGCTATTCATTAAGCATAAGTAAATACGCAAACTCTCATATCAGCTCGCTTAAATTTCACAAATAGACATGTTATCAAGCACAATTTTTTTATCCCCTATTACCTTAAAATTCTTGATGGAAATGGGATTTTTTATTGCCAAAAAAGCTTAAATAACATACTATTACAAAAAAATAAAAAGGATTAAGGATAATGGTATGAAAAAGGTTTGTTGTTATTTGTTTCTTATATTGACGGTTGTTTCGTTTTCTTCATCTGCATTAATTAAAAAAGAAAAATATAATCCAGCAGATAAAGATATTTTTGTTTTTGATCAATATTCTGCTGAGGCAATAAACCTGAAAAAATATAGTGGTTTATATTCTGAACCCAATGCACGTTCACTTTTTTATCCTTCTTATAAAAAATATAACGGAATGGAAGGTTATTTGGACAAAGAAGTCAAAGTTGGAAATAAAATTTACTATAAGATAGTTTTGAAAAATGGAGAAGTGCTTTATCTCAATGATCTCAATTCTTATAATCAGATAGTTAGTGCAAAAAATTACCAAAAGCGATTAGATGAGATAGAGAAATTAAAAGAAATTAAATTTCCCAATATAGACGATTTATATGTAACAAAAGTAGAGACAGATTCAAAATCGAAAGATATTTATATTATTACCTTTTCAAATGGTCTAAGATTGCGTAATGCTAACCTTTATGGGCTATTATCCCTATCAAAAAAAATAACTAATCCAAATGATTTACATCGATTCATTGATATTATTAACACGGATGATATCAATTTCACCTATAATTCTCAAAATAATATTATTAAGATCGAATTAAAAAGCGAACCTTTGAGTATAGAAACCTTTATTTTTAAAGAAAAATTATATACTACAACGGTTACTGCTATATTTAGTAGTAAAGAACGACTGTTTATTGATCATTTTAAGATCTTTCAAAATGATGATATATATGAATCATCTAGTGACTTAACTTTTAAGAGTAAAAGTGGTAGCACTGTATATGAATGGACTAAATTTATTCTAAATAATCAATTTGTATCTTATATCAATTCACTAAATGATAAAGATCAGGTAATAGTGAGATTTTATGGCTCACGAAAAAATGTCGAAAGAAAGATAGATCCAAAGACCATAGCGAAAATTAAGAAAATATCAATATTAAATAATCTATTAACTAAGTACTTTAAATCAGGTATTGAATAACCCTTTATAGGATTATTGTTTCTTAAATTGCTTTAAATATAATCCGCTTCGGCGGATTTTTTTGTTTATCATTTCCAAATTTAAATCTGATTAGCTTTCGTAAAGATGAAAAAAATAAAAAAACAACTTTATTAAATATATTTGTTGTTCTAATTTACCGCCATATCAATTAGCATTCTGTTCCTTGAAAATTTTGATATTGAAATAGTCATATCAATGAATAATAATTATTTTTATGTTCATTATTTTTTTCGTATTTGTTAATTGCGTTTTTTTAAAGTTTATTATTATTCCTAACAATAATATTAATCGTTAAAATAGACTTTCTATTCTTTGCATTGAAGTTTAATATATAGTCATATTCATAAATTCAATGAATATAGTTCCATTCCTTAATAAATATCTTTTCTATAAATCATTAATCACAGCGCTTGAGGACAATTATTATGTTTCACTGGCTTTTTAACTGGATTTTAGATGGACTCAAACACTCACCAGAAATACTTTTATTTTTATCATTAAGTTTAGGGTATTTAATAGGTGGTATTCGGATTGGTAAATTTCAACTTGGTGGTGTAGCAGGATCATTATTAGTGGCTGTTGCTTTAAGTATTTTTGGTGTTACTGTTGATGCTGGCGTTAAAGCCGTTCTTTTTGCTCTCTTTATTTATGCTGTTGGATTCGAAAGTGGTCCGCAGTTTTTCCGTTCATTAGGTGTTAAAACACTTCGTGAAATCTTTTTAGCACTCTTTATTGCAGTTGTTGGATTAATTACCGTTGTTGTTCTGGCAAAAATATTCAATTTAGATAAAGGACTTGCAGCAGGTTTAGCAGCAGGTGGTTTAACGCAATCTGCCATTATGGGCACAGCTTCCGATGCATTAAGTCAATTAGGTGTAAGTCCTGAAGAGCTAAGTCATTTACAAAGCAATGTGACCATAGGTTATGCGGTGACTTATATTTTTGGTTCACTCGGTGCGATTATCATTTGCGTGAATATTTTACCGAAAATAATGGGGCGAGATATTGGTGATGATGCGATTAAGGCTGAAGGAGAGCAGCTTCATGGCTCCCTGTTATTAGGTGCGAACCAAAACTTAGCATTATCCGATATTAGTGGTCGATTATATCGAGTCACTAATAAAATCAATCAAAGTGTTTCTGATATTGAAAAAACCGTTAGTGGTATTAGTATCGAACGAATTAAACGTGGCAATAAAATTTTAGAAGCATCACCTGATACAGTAATAAAAGCCAAAGATATTATTTTGGTAGTTGGTCACCGTGATGCCATGATACAAGCTAATGATCTTCTTGGGTCAGAAGTAAATTCTGCTTCAGGTATGGATGTTGTAATGAATACGCAAGATGTCGAAATGCGTAACTCGCGTTATGTTGGTCAGAATTTATCCCAGGTATTATCCTCTGAGGAAGTAATGCAATTAAAACATGGCATTTATCTTATAGCTATTCATCGTGATGGACAATCACTGCCTCTTAACAGTGACTTCCAATTCAAATTGGGTGATGTAATTACCATTTATGGTACCGATAGTGATCTTCGTCGAGTAATTGATAAAATTGGTGCACCAATCACTAAAAGCGAAAAAACGGATTGGATATTTCACGGGTTAGGTTTGGTGTTTGGTCTGATTATTGGCTTAATTGTTATCCGGGTTAGTGAGATTCCAATTACCTTAGGCGCTGGTGGTGGTGCATTGCTTTCAGGTTTGATATTCGGTTGGTACCGTTCACTGCATCAAACTATAGGTAATATTCCAACTGGTGCGGTGCAACTATTAAAAGATTTCGGGTTAGCTGGTTTTGTTGCAGTAGTAGGGTTAAGTTCTGGACTTCAGGCCATCAATACTATTCGGGAACAAGGCTTATCATTGTTTTTAATTGGTGTTGTCGTTACAGTCTTACCAATGTTGCTTGCTATTTATTTTGGTAAATATGTTCTTGGTTACAAAAATGCTGCCGTTTTTGCAGGTGCTTTAGCTGGTGCTCGTAGTGCTAACCCTGCATTTGGTGAAGTTCTTAACAAAGCGGGTAATTCTACACCAACAAACTCTTTCGCTATTACTTATGCTTTAGCTAATGTATTTCTGACTTTATTAGGACCATTGGTTGTGGCCTTTGTTTAATTAAAATATTAATTTAAGGATACAGATTATGAAGAACCAAACACAATATGCTAAGTATGCTAATTTAAGTCCTTTTGAGTTAAAAGATAACTTAATTAAATTGGCACAAAGTCATGCCGATCGAGCTATGCTAAATGCAGGTCGAGGGAATCCTAATTTTTTAGCTATTTGGCCAAGACAAGCTTTTTTCCAATTAGGTGTCTTTGCAATGCAAGAATCGGAAATGTCCTACTCTTACTTAAATGAGGGCGTTGGTGGTTTTCCAATCAAAGATGGTTTAACAGGGCGCTTTGAACATTTTATTCGTCAAAATTATAATACAGAGGGCGTTTCGTTTTTAGGTAAAGCTTTTTCTTACATTCGTGATCAACTTGGATTGGATGAAAATGCTTTTTTACAAGAGATGGTTGAAGGCATTTTAGGTTGTAACTATCCTGTTCCTGATAGGATGCTTCGTTTAAGTGAAGAAGTTGTAAAATCTTATGTGCTACAGCAAATGGGCGCTCAATATCTTGATCTTGATGATATTGATTTATTTGCTGTTGAAGGTGGAACAGCCGCTATGGCATATATTTTTAATTCAATGAAAGAAAATAATTTGATTCAAAAAGGTGATAAAATTGCCATTGGTGCTCCAATATTTACGCCATATCTTGAAATACCAGAACTCAATGATTATCAGTTGGTTGAGGTATTAGTTAACTCTGATCCTGATGCTAATTGGCAGTATCCAGAGTCTGAGTTGCGTAAGTTAGAAGATCCTTCTATAAAAGCGTTCTTTTTAGTCAACCCTTCCAATCCACCCTCAGTAAAAATTGACGATAAAGGATTAAAAATCATCGCAGATATTGTAAAAAAACGTCCAGATCTCATCCTATTAACCGATGATGTTTATGGTACATTTGCTGACGATTTCCAATCATTATTTGCTATTTGCCCTAATAATACTATTTTGGTGTATTCTTTTTCTAAATATTTTGGAGCAACAGGTTGGCGTTTAGGTGTTATTGCCACAACAAAAGATAATGTTTTAGATAAAAAAATTAATGCATTGCCTAGCAAAACGAAACAAGTCTTAAATAAGCGTTATAGTTCAATTGTAACAGAACCAGAAAATCTAAAATTTATTGATCGTTTAGTTGCCGATAGCCGAGCGGTTGCGTTAAATCACACTGCTGGTCTTTCAACACCACAACAAGTACAAATGGTTTTATTTGCATTGTGCGAAATGATTGACACCGATCAAAGTTATAAGGCAGCATTAAAATCATTGATCCGACGTCGTGCTGCGTCTCTTTATCAACATTTAGGTCTTAAACACCCTGTCGATAAAAATAGTGTTGATTATTATACTCTAATTGATCTTGAACATATTTGTCGTGAATTATATGACGATAAATTTGCTCAATGGATCTTAACAAATAAAAATCCATCTGAAATGCTATTTAGAATAGCTGATGAAGCTGGGGTTGTTTTATTACCTGGTAAAGGTTTTGCTGTACAACATCCTTCTGCTCGTGCATCTTTAGCGAACTTAAATGAATATCAATACGCTGCGATTGGCTTATCAATGCGTAAACTTGCACAAGAGTATTATGATGAGTACAAAAGTAAAGCGAAGAAAAATAGTTAATCCTTTAGTTAACTTACTTATCAAACCCTAGTTCATCTAGGGTTTTTTATTTCAATCAATTAGTTAATATGAATATTATTTTTTTCATTAAGAAAGATAAAATTTAGTCAGTCGAAAAGTTATGGTTACTTTTCGTAAGTTGTTTTAACACCGATTATGTTGGTATCGATTTTGTGACTATCGCTTAAACTTCACTTTTAAGAAAAGATAAAATGAATTAACCCCATTAAATTTGATTCCGTGAATGATGTTATTAATGGTTTAAAAATTTAATGGACATTAATTGTTGATGAATATTTATAAAGACGATTATCTCATCATCATAATTGACTAATCATTATATTTATTTTTTCGATAATGATTATAATTTTAGAGTTATCCATACCTAAATAGGTGTGCACCATTTTTATCAGTGCAACATTATCTTATGTTAAGTATCCAAGACAAGTTATTCAATGAAGGTAATAGTTTTAGTGGTGGCGTGATAATTTTATTTTTTGAAGGGTACCGTTGATGCAAAATTTAGCCAATTTTCAAAATCAATAACCCTAAATATTGAAAAAATGTAATGATCATTTAAAAGATAAAAGCAATGGGTTAATTATCTAGTTACTTATGTCCTTGAGTTTCCTTCCAACTAATGATCCATTATCGCTAATATTTGTTGATGATAGTTGGTCATTGCTAAATATTGCTATTTTTATAAAAGTATTTGGTATTAATGTTGGCTCAATGGCAATAATATTAATTTCAAAAATCCTAAATTGCTTAACAAATAAATAGGACCGAATCTATTCATTACTTTGTTATGCTTTTTGCTTATTGTTATTTATATCAATTTCGTTAGCATAGATTGATGTTTTTAATGTTTATCTATTTCGTGTGTTTCCTTTATTTCTTTAGTTTTTTAATGTTGATAGCGATTATTGCCATTATAATGGGTAATTCTGGTTACTCTATGGTTTGTTCCATTACTTGTAACGCATAATTAGCACCAAGTTACTTATAGTAATTTATGGCAATCTTATTCAATTTTTATCTTCCATAAAACTTTGGTTATTTCCCTGTCATAGAGAGCTCAATAGACTTGAATTTTTTAATAAGTTTTATGCAAGTGGATTGATAAAAAATTAAAATAATAATCATTTTTTAGTTATTATTATCAGAAAAGCCCCTGCTAGCGGGGCAACTGATGTACTGATTGCTATTTTTATAGCAATTGATATCCTTATACATAAATTTTATTTCATGCTTAGGTGTTAAATTGGCTGATTTAAGTGTTAACGAATCAAAACAGCCAATTAGACAGCTTAGCGTCATGCCCAAGACATCCATCAAGACCGCAGTATGTTCATAAGCCCCTGCTAGCTACTTGAATCTTATTAACCCACTAAATAACTCGTAGTATTGTTTAATGACTCTGTTAACTCGATTGGTATTGATGTGGTAATGATAATATAAGTTATCAGATTTGTCAATAACGAAAGTTATTGTTTATAACCAAGTTAAGGGAAAATGTATCATAAAAAAGCCCATTTAAGGGCTTAAATAAGCGCCATGATGCATTGATACTATGCATTTTAAAGGTAGAATCATAACAAGCTCAATTGAATGTAAATTATCATATTGATCTGAATGATAAATTGACCGATTAATTAAGTATTGATGATTGCCACCATACACGCCCTAAGATAGTAATTTCATCTTGTGAAACAATTTCATCTTCATAATCAGCATTGTAACTTCTGATTTTGATTTGGTTATTAGGTAATTTTTCAAGTATTTTAATTCTTAGTAAGCCAGCATGATTAATTGCATAAATTTTACCATCACGAATAATGGTGTCGGCTTGATCAATGGCAACTGTTGCTCCATCTTGAAAAACTGGCTCCATACTATCGCCATAAACGGTTAAACAAACCGTGCAGTCTTTATCAATACCATATCTACGCATGGTTGAACGCGATAGGCGTAGTTGATAACCATTGTAATCTTCAATGTCATCAGCAAAACCACTTCCAGCAGATAATCTGACATCTTTATAAAATGGTACTTCAATCTCGTCATCATTAAGTGGTGTCTTACTATCCCATTCATCAATTGTTCCCACTATTTTTGCATTGGACAAGTTTTCCCCTATATCGGGGTTTCCAACTCCTTTTGTTAACCAAAGGAGATCAACGTTCAAAGCAGAAGCAATCTCAATGATTTTACGGGATGTGTTGGATTTACCAGAAACGAGTTTTTGAATGGCCGGTTGGCTAATTTTTACTATCTCAGCGAGTTGATGCTGAGACATGCCTGATGCTTCTAGAGCCCAATTAATTCTATCAGTAAAGGTATTCATATCGTTATCTCATGGTTATCGATGTTGTAAGTATATAATTTAAGTTATCGGTCATCAAATAATAATAGTTATTGATCTAATCGATAATATTGGTTATCATGTGATAATATAAATTATCGTAAATGAGTTACCGATTAGAAGATAGCATCTTATTAAACGATAACCAAAAAAATAGCCGTGAAATTTGGTGAGAAATTAAAGTGAATTTCTATACGGTATTTTTTGGATATAAAGCAAATTAAATCTTATAAGAAAAATAAATATAAAACCTATAAATAATTAAATAAAAGTATTCTATAAATAATTAAATTAAAGCATTAATGGTGAGAGGTAACAATGAAAGAGACCAAAGAAATTTTAACCGCATGGAAAAATACTCGCGTACTTAAACGTATCGGAACTGAATATCCATCAAAATCAGCAGTTATTACTGGCGCTGCAAGAGATTTTGATTATCGTCAATACTTGACAGAGGAAGAAGCGGAAATCGTTGATAGCGCTATTTTAAATCTAAAAGAATATAATCTAGCGCATTGGACAGTTTTAATGACTTACTATACAAAAAATGTTTCATGTAATGCACAAGCTAAAGTTATTGGTAAACGTCCTCACGATATTATTAATATACTCAATCAAGCAGAAAGTTTTATTGGGGGGTACATTTATCCTTTTTTCAGATGAGTTAGATCAGATGCAGACTATTGCGCTATTTTATAAAATTTAAACGAAACCCAGCTAAAACTAGCTGGGTTTTTTTGTATTCGGATAAATTAAAATTATCGTCAAGTTTAAACGAAGTAAACGCATTAATAGACAATATTAATTTTGAATGTAAAGGTTCATATCTTCGGATAATGGTGT
>NZ_JAFNMU010000002.1:0-21148 GCF_026537125.1 Gilliamella sp. B2828 | reverse complement strand
CAATTAGACGCTTGACATTGCGCAAATGAGCAAATATAATTGCCCCATAATGCAATTTATTATGCATATGAACGAAACCCAGCTAAAATTAGCTGGGTTTTTTTATATTCGGATAAATTGAAATTATCGTCAAGTTTAAACGAAGTAAACGCATTAATAGACAATATTAATTTTGAATGTAAAGGTTCATATCTTCGGATAATGGTGTTTTAAAGACTTATTATTTGAAACTGCTTCATAGAATAAGTAAAAATTTTCTCATGGTTTTATTAAAACACTTTATCAGGCAGTGGGTTAATTGATGATCACGGTTGATTTTCAACAGATAAATCATATTAGACGCTTGACATTGCGCAAATGAGCAAATATAATTGCCCCATAATGCAATTTATTATGCATATGAACGAAACCCAGCTAAAACTAGCTGGGTTTTTTTATATTCGGATAAATTGAAATTATCGTTAATCTTTAACAAAGAAATAGGGAGGGTAACAATAGATAATGTTATTTTGAATGTAAAAGTTCATAACTTTGAGCAATGACGATTTAATGGTTTGTTATATTAAAAATATTGCATGTGAAGTGTAGTCCAAACTATCGGTAAAGACTCTCATGAGGTTATTAATATACTTAATTAAGCTTAATAGTATGTTGCAGCATTTATCTTTTTATAGATAAATCATATTAATCTCTTGACATTGCGCAAATTAGCATATATTATTACTCTATAATGTGATTTATTACGTATACATAAAGCTCAGCTAATCAGCTGGGCTTTTTTGTTTTTAAAACTTATAGTTTTAGGTTGCTATAGAGTTGGCGTTGGTTAATATATTAAAAATAGCACTCTGTATTTATTTACTATTTTTATTGCAATTAATATTATATCAATTTTATTGATATTTTTTACAACAATACCTTCTAAATATTGATACTCATCGACATAACATCTATTTTTAGAATTTTGAATCTTTCAAATCGCTAAAGCCAAGAACAGTGATTCTAAATTTATATTTATTAATCTAGCATTCTATCAAAAATAAAATGACGAATCAATATTCAAATAACTTACTAATGAAAAATAACTGAGTCGCCAAATCATTTAACTAAGAAATCATTAACGTTAATGAAAATATAGAATGGTAATGATTGATAAAACCTTTATCAAATTATAAATACTAAATTCTATTAGTCAAGAAATATTACTCATATATTGCATCATGAAACGTTAAGCAACAACATATGAATTTAAGAATTTAGTTTTTATATTAATGTAATCTTAATTTATATTCTTTTAACAATCTAACTTTAAATACGTAAAAGGGTCACATAATATGCCAATAAAAGATCCAGACAACATAAATTGGACCGTTGTCGTATATTTATATTTTATCACTTTTTTAGGTTCATTAGCCAGTTATTGTTACCACTTACTCAATGGTAGTAAATTCTTTTTATGGACACTTATTGCACAAATTTTTATATCAATTTTTTCTGGTGCTTTGGTCATCTTTATTGCAAGTTATTGTAATTGGGCTTTTGAAATAGCTGGAGGTGTTGCCGGTTTAGCTGGTTGGTCAGGTGCAAATTTAATTAAAGTTCTTGAAGAAAGATTGATAAAACAAATTGATAATAAATAATACATTGCTAATTAAAATATTACACTAATACAAATAAAGACTGAAATAGATCTGAATAAAGTTTATATCTAGGATTATTAAAAAATGGTTTTTTATCATTACTTAAACAGTCAATTTAAATCATTAGTATTTTTTAATATGAGCTAATCTAAAAGTTATTAATTTCCATTCATTATCAAAATAAACATCTTATTTAACAAATAATTCAATAAATTATAGAAGCATAAGGGAAAACACATGAATATTAGTCAAAAAGGAATCGATCTGATAAAAAGCTTTGAAGGTCTAAAATTAAATGCATATAAATGTCCAGCAGGAGTATGGACTATTGGTTATGGTCATACAAAAAATGTAAAAGAAAAAGACATAATCAGTAATTCGCAGGCTGATTGTTTTTTAGTACAAGATCTTTATTTTATAGAGCAATCGATTAATCAATTGATAAAAGTCGAACTAAGTCAAAATCAATATGATGCGTTGTGTTCTTTTGTCTTTAATGTAGGAGTTTTAGCATTTACTCAATCGACATTGTTGGCAAAATTGAATGTAGGTAATTATATCGGCGCTTCAAATGAGTTCGAACGTTGGAATAAAATTACAGTTGATGGCATTAAACAGTCTTCAACTGGCTTGACAAATCGCAGGAAAGCAGAAAAGAACCTATTTAATAAAGAATGATTGATGGTGGGAAAAAATGAATAAATTTGTTGGTATGTTTATCTTTCTTTGGTTAATGCTACTTTATTTGTATATTGGTGAAGTTCGTACATCAAAGGAACGACAAGCTCAAGTACAAGAATTAACCAATAAACTTTTTCAACTTGAGCAAAAAAATATAATTGATAACCAAATTATTGCAAATAATGAAATGACAAAACGGAAACTTGAAAATCAATCATTACAAATGCAGGAAAAACTCGATGATTTACTTAAAAATAACAATTGCGCTAATGAGTATATTCCTAATGATATTGCTAACAGGTTGTACCAAAGAGCGAAAGGTATACGTCAATCAACCGATATCAGAAAGTCTATTAACTGATTGTCTGCCAGTATTACCGCCTAAATTATTAACGTTTGCTGATAGCATTAAATATAACGAACATTTATTAAATGTTATTGAAAAATGCAATCAAGATAAGCAAGCCATCAGAGCTCTAAACAAGTCTGTTTACTGAAATAAATACTTATTCTATCGCTATTGCATTGATTATTCATGAAATTAGTATTTTTCTGTGATGGCATAATTATGTCTAATACAAATAAATATTATTACTATTTCAACATTCTTTACTAAGCAAATTGACCTGATTAATCAATGTAAATCCTTATCACTTCAAAACCAAAATAAAAGCTGAAAACTCACATTTTGGGTAAAAATCTATATAAATTCTTTTTTATTAATAAAAAAGAGACGAGTAACGAAATGTTCAATACAACATCGTTATCTACCCTATCGATAGAGCTGACTGACTTTAAACCAGTAGTGAGCTATTTCGATTATTACCTTGAGTAATAACATTAGTAAAAACCTTGCGGATTAAACTTTTATTTAAAGTTAAACGCAAATTTCTTTTTAATTTAATTTAAATAATAAAAAATGGAGAATTTTTATGTCAAATTTACAAGACTTACTTCAAAACAGTAATTTAATTTCAATCGCTGACATTGAAAAAATGATTAGCTTAGAAGCACTTAACATTTATAAGAAATACATTGAAAAAACTGGCGATTTTAGTAATCAGCGAGAAGCTCGTCCACACAATGTAGCTCTAGCATTGTTTATTAATAAATTAGTCCAAGAAGAGTTACATCACAAATGTACTGGCTTATTTTATTTAGCATCACCTCACAATAACTTTGAGCATGTTAAGTATAGTGTAATCGGCAATAATGTTATAGATCGATATTCAGATTTTCCAACAGTTCGTTATGATGGAACAAAAATCGAAAGCCGTGCAGATCTTTATGATCATCAAGTCATTGATGGTTCAAAAGGCAATGATTTATGCTTGGTGTTTATGATGTCTCAACCTTCTACTTATGGATTTGATTGGGGTGGAGAAGACGAAGTAAACCACGTACATGCATTTTCTTCTGCCGGTAATGCAGATTACTTCGAAAATTCTATCTTTAAATGGAATAATGGTTCTAAACACGCTGCTGTATCAAAATCTGAAGATCCACAAGATCCTGTAGGTGTTTATGTAATTCATGTTGATGGAAATTCATTAGATTACCGTCATCGTGCTGTTAATTTAACAAAATATGTTCCGCGTTCATGTGCTAAATTCTGCCCATCTTTATTAAATTATAATACTATCAAAAATCCAGGTAATGGTACAATGAAGATGTATGCTACATTTAGTAGTGGTATGGAAGGAGAAGGTTTAACTCCATCTGAAGTTACTAAAATTCAACAAATTTTTACTGAATTCGAAGCATTTCTATAATCGTTTAGTTCATTTTAAAATTAAAAACCCACAATTATTGTGGGTTTTTCTTGCGGATGAATGATTAAAAAATAAATTCAGCTCTTAAATTCATTGAAAATTGGGAAATAACTTTTCATATACTGTTTAATGCTAAATAAATAGTAGAGTGAAAAAATTTATTTTTTATTATGCGGGACAAACTCTTGAGTACGTTCCCAAATAGGGTACAACCGCTTATCTATCATATTTTTAAATGATGAATAGTAGAAATGATTGTTAAATATTTTAAGCAGTTATTACGAATTTTTTAAAAGTACAATTCAACCCTCAAGTGAGCAAAATTTGAATAAATGCGCTCGCATCAATATTTAATAGCTAAACATTAAATGAATTATAGTATTACTTGTTTCAAACTCGGTGTGCTTTATAGATAAGTTATATTTAATAAAAATGGAAGTTTAAAATAATTTTTCGCGTTTTAGCAAATCAAATTTGGCCAATCAAAAAATCCTAGCTTTTTTCAATTTTAAATTAGAAGTATTTATATTGTCTTAAAAAAATAATTTATCTACATCAGATCACTATAGACTTCATATTTTCAAAGAAATAGAACAATAAAATTTTGTATGGTGGAAGATAGTATCTTCTTTTTTGTGAAAAGTAATATCAAATCTAATTTAATTATTTAGCTGTATTTTTATATGAATAACAAAGGTGAAAATAATATGACAAATTCAAATGAAACATTGAACGATATATCGGATCAAACAAACACGCTTCCACAAAATTTTAATGATGTAAACCAGGATGATGGAAGCTATATTGGTAATAATGGTAGGACTTTAAAAATTGACAATAACGGTAAATTCTTTTCTATCAATAAAGATCCCTCGGCATTTACGAGTACCAAAAAAAATGGTTTTTCAATTATTGATAGTTTAGGTAATGTTGTTTTTAAAATCGATGAAAACGGATTTTCAGAATTTAAAATCAATCGCCAATTTGCTCTCAAATTGAGAGTGATTTTAAATCAATTATAACAACATAGATCATCAACATCGATGTCTAAAAAATAACTTAAAAATGTTAAAAGCAAATCATATGGTTGTATCTGCTATTCATTTTAGGTTTTTTAAACTGAAATTAAATAAAAGTAAAACAGGTTTATTTAGTTACTTGTTTGTTATAACAAACCTTGTTTAATTTGATAACTGTATTTTGCTTTTTATATAATAATTAAGGACAAATAGCAATTATGGTAAATTTAAACGATTCATTGGATGATTTATTGGATCCTGAAAAGTCAATTCCAGAAAATTTTTCATTCAATAATACTCAAAAAAATGGTTTTACTATTGCTGATGAGCAAGGCAATGTCTCTTTCAAAATTGATGAAGAGGGTAATTCAGAATTTAATATTGATAAACAATTTGCTGCCAAATTAAAAACATTAATCTATCCACCTGATTCAGGGCTTGCTGATATTAATCATATCGTTACTTATGGTCAATCATTAGGTGAAGGATCGACTGCACATCCTATCCTTTCTGGAACGCCATTTTCTCAATACGCCAAAATGTTTAATCATGGTATTCGAACTCGTTATGCTAGAGATCATAAATATCAAACATTGGTAAATCACATTGAATGGCAAAACGATGATAATTATGAGTCACCATCTGCTGGTACTGCCGAGATGTTTATTCGAGAAATTAAACTTCATAATTTTAAAAATAAAGTGATTCTATCTTCCAATTGTTCTGAGGGAGGTCAGCCAATATCTAATTTGTCCAAAGGTAGTTCTAACTATCAAAACATTCTCAATGATGTTCAAAATGGTAAACGAATTGCAGCTCAACAAGGTAAATCGTACCGATTACTTGCAATAACCTACACTCAAGGTGAAGCAAATTATAACTTTGGCATCGATTATTATAGAACTGCTCTTAGAAAATTACGGTCTGATTTAATTGAGGACATTGAAAAGATCACGGGCGATGACTATTCTGATTTGCCATTTATTACTTACCAAGTATCTTCTTCTTATCTATCTCAAACAGGTGTTCCATATTGTCCTGATGTTGCTCTAGCACAATTAGAATTAGCGCTTGAAAAAGGTAGTGGATTTTATCTAGCTACACCAATATATCAGTTACAATATCTAGACAGGTGGCACATAGATGGATACAGTTCTAAATTATTAGGTGCCTATTACGGTTATGTTTTGAATAAAGTCATGTCAGGTGAAGATTGGCAGCCATTGCATCCAATTTCCCACACCATAAATGGTAATGTATTGAATCTGACATTTAACAAAATGGGTTTGATATTTGATAGCCCAGAAAAATTACTAAATCATAACAAAATTCAAAACAAAGGTTTTTCTATAAAAAACTCTGCAGGTATAGATATTATTGAGAATGTTCAAATGCTTAACAATAGTAATAGTTGTAATACGCTTAAGATCACATGTAAAGAAAGCCCTGCTAATCTTATAATCAATTATGGTTTTTCAGATACTGACGGAAGAAATGCGGGTCAATTACGCGATAATAATAACGTATCTATTTATATAGGAGGCAATAATTACTATTTACATAATTGGTGTACCATTTTTCAATATCATTTAGGTTAATAACAAAATAAATTTATTACGATTCAATAATTAAAATTAAAGATGATGAGTTAAACAAGTCTTTTAATAAACAAAAATTAACGGAGATTTTTATGTCAGGTGTAGCAATTAAAGTTCCAAATGTCAATTGGAGTAGAAATAATTTAGGCACTGTTGATTATGGCAGTGATAAGAACGATCAACCATTGGACACAGTAAGTGATAAAGCCTATGCAATTTATGACAATTACATCACTAAATCACAGAGACGAGATAATCAGTGCTTATTATTACTCATTGATGATTTAGTGAAAGCAAAATTAGATCAAAAGTGTAAAGGATTATTCTATTTTGCATCAAAACATCAAAATATGGAAAATATTAAGTATAGCGTGATAGGGAATAATTATTTAAATTGTCAAAGTGGGGAACCAAATATATTAAATGATGGGATTGAATCTGAATCTTCTGCAATTTATAATTTATACGATAACAATTTCTATTATCCAAATGGTGCTGATTCAAATTTATGTCTGGTTTTCATGATGTCTAAAGGCTCGACATCCGGTTTTGAATGGGGGGCAGAACAAAATTCTGGCCATCCACATGTACTCTCTACTGCAGGAAATGAACAACATCTTAACGGTATCATATTTCAATGGTGCTTTAAAGAAAATGCAATTAAAAAAGAAGAAGATAATCAATCTACTGATGGTGTATATGTTATTCATATAAATAGAAATTCATTAGTATATAAACATAAAGCACGTACTATCAGTAAAAGATTCAATAGACAATCAACGGATACTTTTCGTCCTCGTTTGATGGCTTATCAAACACTTAATAATCATTCCACAGGCGCTATGAAAATGTATGCGGCATTCAGTCGTGGGGATTTAACTGCTGATGATGTAAACAAAATTCATGAAATTTTTACAAAATATGAACGTTTACTGTAAAAGGTAAATTAATATTTTTTAATAAAAGTCCATACTTGATATGGACTTTTTTTATTACTTAGTTCTCTTTTATGGATAGGCCTATTAAAAAGCCTTGCCATTTTTCCACTTCCCACTTCCCACTCCCACTTCTGACTTCCTTTCAAATATAACGGACTTTAATTTTAAAAAAGATAACAATGTAAATAGGAAAAATACAGTTTTATGGCTATAAATTTGTCTTTATCTTTTCAAAGTTTATAAGACAATCTTCATTAGAAAGTTATTCATTCTTCTATTCAAATTTATTTTATAAACCATTTTCTACATAAAGAATGATTCCTATTTCCATTTCTTTTAATACTAGTATACTCAACCGTATAATTATTCATTAAGTTCTATTATTAAAAATTTTTTCATATCGCTATCGTCCTTTGTATTTAAAATATCAAAACCAAAATCAGTTTGGTGATATCCAAATTAATTAATCTTTATAATAATTATTTAAATATAAATATCAAAAGTTATTAATGTCATTTTTAACGACTCCAAAATACTGGCATTATGTCAGGCTAAGATCGATTTATTTTAATTAAAAAAATATTGAATTTATTTCGATGAAAAAGGTTTTTGCAATATATATAGATTTGTCTATTTTAATTGCACTAAATTTAGTGTTCATCACAATTTTAATACGTGATATCATATCTGTTATTTTTAATTCAATTAATGTGAGTCGCTAATCAAATAAAAGAGACTTTATATTAAAATAATTTTGATGAAAAAGCCCTTAGAAGTTAAGAATGAACGCAATCAAATAAAATTTTACTCTATCTTCGTCAGGGCTAGTTTGTGGAAGGATAACACGCAAAAATGAAAAATCAAAAAAATTAAATCGTTATAAGCCTAATTACATGGATAGAAGTTTTACACATGAATCATTTATTATGTAGAGCTATTTCAATAAAATTAGCTACGCGTTTAGCATCATTAACACACCCACAAATTAGTTCAGATGCACGACAACTGAGCCATTTTTTCCCAACTACAAATAAATCAGGATAAGATGTTTTACCTCCTAAATCATGACCGATTAGGCAGATGAAACCTGCGGAATCAACAGTATTAGGAATAGTTAACCAGTTTGTCTCTTCTGCATATCCAAGGCTCCAGATAATAACATCTGGTTGGCATTTTTCTCCACTATCAGATATCAATGTTTTATTATCTACACTGATAAGCTTAGAATAGAATTGTACTCCCATTTTGCGTAAAACTTTATTTACAATATCATTACAAGGAATAAATCCTCTTCTCATCAGCCAACGCCCCATAATGCTTCTTGTATCAGCATCTAAAATAGACAATTTTTTTAATATAGTTAATGTATTTACACCAAACAGTTCCTTTGGAAAAAATGGACGAGGCGCACCGCAAAATAAAGTGACATTATGTGTTTTTGCTAATTCTTTAGCAATTTGACGACCACCGGAACCATCACCAATGATCGCAATTTTTTTTTCTTTCAATTGATCTGGATTTTGATATTGATCTATGGTGATTTGCTTAATCTCAGGCGAAATACATTTAGCTATTTCAGGAACGTCAACCTTTTGATTTGCACCCGTTGCATTGACCAAACATTTTGCATGAAATATTTCGCCATCTTGCGTTTTTATGGAATAAATATTTTCATTATACTCTACTGAACACACATTTTTATTCAATAAAACATTTAATTTATTATGTTGAGCATAAAGTTCTAAGTAGTCAGCTATCTCATTCTTATCAGGATATCCTTTAGGGTCTCCCTTTAGCACTAAACCCGGTAACTGGCTTATTATTCTTGGCGTAAATAATTTCATACTATCGGGTCGTCTTCGCCAAACATCCCCTATCCGTTTATCTCTTTCTAGTATAATAACAGAGATTTTTTTTTGACTCAGGAATGATGCTAGGCTTAATCCAGCTTGACCTGCACCAACTATCAAACAATCGTAAATCATCAGTTTTCTCTTCCTATTCCTAGTTAATATATCGTGTAAATAGTATATTAATTCGAAAGTTACTGACTTGAATAAACTGACTGTTTTGTTTATTTGAAGCTATTTTCAATACAACCAAAAGTAACAAAACATGCAGAATTAGCCTGTTATTAGATTTAATAAAACATTCAGCGATTTTTTTGCAACTTACAAATTTAGCTAATTTATTCAAGACAATATTATTTAATAATTTATAAAATCTTAACTCTTATTTAACGAAATATTAACAAAAAAGGTAAATTCATTTAATAAAGGGAGAAGTTAAATTATGCAAAATATAGCGAGTTTATATTCAGAAATAAAGATGAGTGGATTTGATCCATTAAGGCTTTTAATTGCTGATGTCGATAAATTATATAAATTATCGGAATCAGAACAAAAAGAACTTAAATTATGCTTGATTAAAGATACCGTCACGCATCATTTTGAGAACAACCCCTATTATAAAAAAATTTGTGAAGAACAGAACTTTACTCCATCTAATATAAAAGTATTTGAAGACTTGACAAAAATTCCATTGATCCCAGTATCGGTGTTTAAGTCGGGCGATAATTATAAATTATTAAGTAAGCCA
Source organism: Gilliamella sp. B2828 (assembly GCF_026537125.1). Classification (NCBI taxonomy): domain Bacteria; kingdom Pseudomonadati; phylum Pseudomonadota; class Gammaproteobacteria; order Orbales; family Orbaceae; genus Gilliamella; species Gilliamella sp. B2828. Next base: position 10,902 of record NZ_JAFNMU010000002.1, on the reverse strand, counting down.
CTTCAAGAAATTGAACATGAAATGCGCTCAACTGGTACTAGTGGTATCCCAAGTGTTTATAGACGTTGCCATGATACCATGACTAACACTGCTTTTGCTGTGGTATCTAATTACCGTTCTATGTTTCAAATATCGACAGGAGCTGGATTATTTTTATGTCCATCACCAGAAGATGTACCCGAAATGGCGATGGTGAAAATTTTTAATTTTCTAACAGGTTTATTGGATACTAGATATTATGCACTAGGTGATAACTATGAGTTTGATGCTAAAAAATCAATAGAAGCGTTAATGAATTGGGAAAATAAATTTTCTCGACATATCATTGGTCCTCCATTTTTAATCAATCGTTTTATCACTTATCTAAAAACTAACAATATTAAGTTGAAATTAGATTCACAGAGTTTAGTCATAATGATGGGAGGTTGGAAAAGATTCACTGGTGAAATGATTTCCAGAAAAGAACTCAATCAAGATATTGAAACTTGGTTAGGAATCCCTAGTTCAAATGTTCGAGATATGTATGGTATGGTAGAAGCCAATTTTATGGCCATTGAAGATGAATTCAACCATAAGCATGTCCCCCCATATATTCATTTTTCCGTTCGAGATCCTAATGACTTATCGAAAGAAGTACCAGATGGAGAAGTTGGACAACTTGCTATTTTTGATCCCCTTTCTCTTTCCGTACCGGCAATGATTCAAACTGAAGATTTAGTATTTATTCGTAACGATGAAACAAAATCTTGGCGCAATTCTCAACGTATTGAATTTGTAAGTCGTACTCCAACAGCAAAAGAGTTTGGTTGCTGTGCTGTTACTTTGGAAAAAAACATGAATAAAAATGATGTTTGTGAGAATGCAAAAAATTAAATTCATGCTGTACAAATCAATCAGGAGACAACATGTTCAATAAAATCATTACAGATAATTTTTGTGATCCAAAATATCAAGGAAAGATGACGGAGTCCGGAATTAAATTAGCGCTTTCAAATCCGGTTTGCGGGGATAAGGTTGATATTTTTATTAACTACAATAAAGAAGAAGATAAGATTGAAAAAGCTCGTTTTCAAGCATGGGGATGTACAACATCCCTAGCTATGTCTAATATCTTTTGCAAATATGTTGAAAATAATCCTTTGTCTCAAGTCAGAAAAATTTCAGACAGTGAAATAGGAGAATTATTAGGAGTTCTTGAACCATCCCAACAACATTGTGTAGAAATGCTAATAAGCTTATTTAAGCAAATTAAGGAAAAGGTGTAATGAACTTATATTTTGATCACAATGCAACTACTCCTTTGAGTAATGCAGTAAAAAAAAAGATGCAAGATGCGATGGAGTATTATGCAAATCCATCTAGTCATTATTTACTTAATAAAATACCCCAAGAAATTTTGCAAAATACTCATCAGGAATGTGCAAAGTTGCTAGATACTCAATCAGATAGGATTGTTATAACATCAGGAGGAACAGAAAGTAATAATTTTGCATTAAAAAGCATTTTATCACAATATTCAGAATCGGATTTAACTTCAATTCATGTGATTAGTACTAGCATAGAGCATCCCTCTATTCTTGAAGTTTTATACTTTTTTGAAAAAAAGGGAATGCAGCTAACCTTAGTACAGCCTTCCAAAGAAGGAATAATCAGTTTTATTGATATTGAGAAAACAATCCAACCGAATACAAAGTTAATTTCAATGATGGCTATTAATAATGAAACAGGTGCTATTCAAGATTACGAAAAAGTTTCTCATTTAGCGTATGAGAAAGGGATTTTGTTTCATGTTGATGCTGTCCAAGCAGTGGGAAAAATTAAAATACCATTAAGTAAATTACCTGGAATTTCTACATTATCTTTTTCAGGGCATAAATTTAATGGTCCTAAAGGAATCGGTGGATTGTTTATTTCGAAAAATCTTTCCTTAACGCCTTTACTACATGGTGGAGGGCAAGAAAAAGGATTACGTAGTGGAACTGAAAATACGATTGGCTTAGCTGGTTTGGGTATGGCTGCCAAAGAGGCAGAAAGTCAGTTAGATTTGAGAAATGAACATTATCGTAAATTGCGAAAGGCTCTTTTAGAAAAATTAAATTTATTGTCTGTTCAATATGTGATTAATGGAAATAACAATTTGAAATCTCAGGCAGCTTGGACATTGAATATTAGTTTTGATGGTATTCGAGCCGAATCTTTGGCCAGCAGGCTAAGTTTATTGCACGGTATATCTTTATCTTTAGGATCTGCTTGTAGCAATAATAAAAAAAACCATCGTTCTTATGTTCTTTCAGCAATGGGACTCTCTAATGAACAAATTGATAGTGCGGTTCGCATCAGTTTTGGTCATGACACAACTTTGCAGGAAATCGATATATTAGCAAACGCAATTCATATAGAAGTTTGTTACTTACTTTCTTTATCTGGAAAAAATAATTGAAGTTTATCAAGTTAATAAAAAAGGAAAATAGTATGGAATTATTTAATTTTATTGTTACGCAAATTACTGAATTAACGGATTTTGATCCAGAAATGATTACTAGAGATACACTTTTAACAGAGTTAGACCTTGTGAGTTTAGATTATGTATCAATTGAAGTTGCACTAAAGAAAAAATATGGTGTGTCCGTTAATATGGCCGAATTAGGACAAAAACAAATCAGTACAGTTGGTGAATTTATTGACTACTTGTCACAATCTTTATAATTTTAAGGAACTAACATGGAGAATAAAAATTCTAAACAACGTGTAGTTGTTACCGGTTATGGGGCTGTTACTTCCTTAGGCCAAAATGTAGCTCAAATTTGGGATGCTATCATAGATTATAAAATTGGATACTCTAAATATGAATATGAAGATAAATCTATTACAGCCAAGTTTTTCGGTAAAATTCCATTTGAATTAGATTTATCTCCATTTTCCAAAAAAGTTTTAAAAAATGCACCGCGTTTTTGTCGTTTAGGTCTGATTGCTGCTGATGAAGCGTTGAAAATGGCTTTTGGGAACGATTTAAGTGAACTGGACAAGCATTATTCACCTTTTAAACGCGGTGTCATTTTTGGAACGGGTTGGGGCGGTTCTGATGAACTGGCTTCGAATTGCCTTTCTTATAATTCAGAAGGTTTTGCTTCACCGCTAACTAATATCCAATCGATGCATAATGTTGGTTCTGCAATGATATCAATGAACTGGAATTTACGTGGTTATCAAAATACTCCAGTTTCAGCCTGTGCCACAGGAGGTATTGCAATTGGTGATGCAGTAGAAATAATTAGAAGTGGGCGAGCAGATATGATAATAGCTGGAGGTGGGGAAAGTTTAAATAATGCTCTAAATGTCTGGAGCATTGATATTCTCAATGCCTTAAGTAAAGAACAGGAAAATCGTGAAAATGCCTGTTGCCCATTTGATAAAAAGCGAAACGGTTTTGTATTATCCGAAGGAGCAGCCATACTTTGCCTGGAAAAATATGAAACAGCGTTAGCAAGAGGGGCAGTCATTTTAGCTGAAGTCACCGGCTATGGTAATTGCTCAGATGCTTATGATGTAACAACTCCAGCTCCTGATTGTGGTGGTCGATATCATGCTGTAAAAAATGCGCTAAAACAAGCTGATATAGAGTTAGTTGATTATATAAATGCACATGGTACTTCAACGCAATTAAATGATCTCAATGAAACAAATATGTTAAAGAGTGTCTTTGGTGAAAAAGCGTATTCAGTGCCAATATCAAGTACTAAATCTTATACTGGTCACCTTATCGCTGCGGCAGGTGCGTTAGAGTCAATCCTAAGTATAAAATCAATTGAAACTAATATGATTCCAGCGACTATTAATCTAAATAATCCGGACCCAGATTGTGATTTGGATTATGTACCGAACAAACATCGTCAGGTAAAAAGTATTCAATCTGTTTTAAATGTCAATTATGGATTCGGAGGTTCAAACAGTGCTTTGATTTTTGAAAGGTATAACAATGAAATTTAAATTTAACAAAAATTCCCTAAAGGAATGGGCTAATTTTTCAAGTGATTATAACCCAATTCATTTTGAAGAACTAAAAGCAAGACAAATAGGGTTAGACAATCTAGCTGTTCATGGCATGCTTGCTATGCTTCCTCTGAAACAGCACACAACATCTTTATTTATGAAGCAGCAACAAGAAGGGTACGTTTGGTATTCTTCTTTGCGAGCTCCTTTGGATGTTGATAAAGAGTATCAACTTTCATTAAAAAATACGGACAGTAAGCTCTCATTTGCATTACAAGATATAAATTTAACAAAAAAATATTTTATTGGTCGTGTTCAAAAAAATAGGTTTGAAAAAACGATGCAAAATTATGATTTTTCAGAGACTCAAAAATTTAATATTTCGTTTGCATTAATGAAGCAAAAGCTACAAGAATTTCAAACAATTTTTCCTCGAATTTCTTTATTATGGATATACTTTGATGCACTTATTTTTTCTCTTTTTATATCCAAACATGCAACTCCTTTATGTACCGGAAAATTTAAAAGCTTTATGGAAGGGCAAGAACAGTTTATTGGTGATAAAGTTATGTTTTTACACACAAATCATCAGGTTTTTGTAAGTCCGCATATAAGCCATCAAAATTTAGAAAAGTTGCCCGAAACTGTGGAGTATGACGTGATAATCAATGAAACAACATTTCATGAAGAATCATTATTAATTAGCTTTGTTATCCCTGTTTGGATTATGAATGAAATATCGTTAATTATAACAATGAATATTATGGGCATAAAAACGAATAGTTAAATTAAAATAGAGAGATTAAATATGGAAAATTCTAATAAATGGGTTTTTATTTCGGGTGGTTCTAGAGGCATTGGTGCTGAAATTGTATCTGAACTGGCTGAATCTGGATATAACGTTGTATTCACTTATAAAAATAGTAGGGAAAATGCAATTGCATTATGTGATTCTTTAATTTCACAAGGAAAGCAATGCACGGCTTTTCAATGCGATGTTTCGATACAGGAAGAAGTGAATGAATTAGCAGATAAATGTATTTCATTATTTGGTGCTCCTTATGCAATAATTAACAATGCAGGTATAGTGAAAGATAGTTTGTTTATAAATATGGATCAAAAAGCATGGTTAGAAGTAATGAATAATAATGTTTTATCTAGTTATTTGATAAATAATGCTTTTTTACCTCATATGATTAGTCAAGGAAATGGTTGTATTCTCTTTATTAGTTCAGTAACGGCTTTTAAAGGAAATATTGGCCAAGTAAATTATGCAGCTTCAAAAGCTGCAATGATTGGTATGACTCATTCTTTAGCTGTTGAATTAGGACGTTTCAATATTAGGGTCAATGCAATAGCGCCAGGTTTAATTGAAACGGATATGAGTAAAGCATTGCCAAATAGTGCATACAATAAAATGCTCAAACAAATTCCGTTAGCTCGGGTAGGTTCCACTAAAGAAGTAGCAATGTCAGCAAGTTTTTTACTGGGCCCAGGTGGCAGTTATATTACAGGTCAAACTTTAATTATTGATGGTGGAATGTCCGCATAATTATAAGGACATTTTATCAAATTATCAAAAAGAATGACTTTGATTAAGAATGTAGAAGGGAGGATCTAATGATAAAAAAAATTGATGACCAATCGTCTAATAAGACGTCCAGACGAAAGAAAAAGTTGATAATTTTATCAATAATTTTCTTAAGTATTGGGCTAGGATATTATATCTTTTGGAGTCTATTTTATCAATTTGTTCAATCTACAGACAATGCGTATGTCATGGGAAATCAAATTCCCATTCACGCACAAATAAGTGGAGGTATATCTTCCATTTATGTTGACGATAATGATTTGGTAATGGAAAAAGATGTTATTGCTCAATTAGAATCAATTGATGCTGAAAATAATTTTGGTTATGCAAAAAATGAATTGGCAAAAGTAATAAGAGAAACTCAACAAATAAAATTAACTACGGAAAAACTATTATCCAGTATTCAGTTAAAACAAGTGACATTAGATAGATTAGAAAAAGATTTAGTACGAAGAGAAAATCTTTGGTCACGTCATGTTATTTCACAAGAAGAAATAGATCATGCTAGGCAAGATGTCTCACTAGCTTTAAATGACTTGAATATTTCCAAGCAAGAATTAAAAATTAATAATGCTTTATTAATGCAAAATTCATTATTAGAACATCCAAATATTCAAAAAGCTATTTTTAAACTTAAGGAAGCATGGCTTAACTTAAAACGAATAAAAATTGTTTCTCCTGTAACAGGGTATGTATCAAAACGTCAGGTCCAAATTGGAGCACAGGTAAATAAAGGGGAGCGATTATTTGTTATTGTTCCTCTTGATCAAGTCTGGGTAGAAGCTAACTTTAAGGAAGTTCAATTAAAACGTATTCGAATAGGTCAAAAAGTCACATTAACAAGTGATTATTATGGAAGTGATATTAAATTTGATGGAATCATTTCTGGTATTGCTATGGGAACAGGCAGTGTCTTTTCATTATTACCTGCACAAAATGCAACAGGAAATTGGATTAAGGTAATTCAACGTTTACCGGTTCGCATCGAATTAAATAAAGAACAGATTAAAAAGCACCCATTACGGTTAGGATTATCTATGGAAGTGAAAGTTGATACCAGTGATATCAGTGGAAAATTACTTACAGATGTTTCACCTAAAGAAGTTAAGTATCAAACAGATGTACTTTCTTATGATTCTGAAGAATTTGAAGAGTTGATACGAGAAATCATGCAAACTAACTTAATATTATCTAACCAGTGAGATATGATATGTCACAATTACCTCTATCAGGAATGAAATTAATAGGGTTTATTGTTGTTCTGGCAACAGTGGCTTTTTTACAAATTTTAGACTTGACTATAGCCAATGTAGCCCTTTCCACTGTCGCAGGAAACTTAGGTGCATCAACTAGTCAAGCAACATGGGTAATTACATCATTTGCTGTTGCTAATGCTATTTCAATTCCTTTATCTGGTTGGCTAGCTAAGCGTTTTGGAGAAGTAAAATTATTTTCGTTTTCAATTTTATTCTTTATTATAGCTTCTTGGCTATGTGGCATTTCGAATAGTCTTGAAACGTTAATCATTTCACGAATATTTCAAGGTGCCGTTTCTGGACCTATTGTCCCTCTTTCACAAAGTATTTTATTAGCTAATTCTCCAAATTCAAAAAAAAATATGTCATTAGCAATATGGTCAATGACAATTATTATTGCTCCTGTGTGTGGACCTATTTTAGGTGGATGGATAAGTGATAATTTTTATTGGGGCTGGATTTTTTTACTAAATGTCCCTATTGGTTTGATAGCCTGGATAAGCATTAAAATAATATTAAAAGGAAGAGAAACAGAGTACAAAAAATCCCAAATTGATACTATCGGGCTTGTTTTATTAGTAGTAGGTATTGGGAGCTTACAGCTTGTTCTTGATAGAGGTAAAGAACTTGATTGGTTTGATTCATCTGAAATTGTTCTCTTTTCTGTAATAGCTTTCACCACAATTTCTTTTTTTATTCTATGGGAAATAACATCAGATAACCCTATTGTTGATTTAACTCTATTTAAGTCAAGAAATTTTACAGTAGGAACAATTTGCATCAGTCTAGCATTTTTATTGCACATTGGAACATTGGTGATACAGCCTCAACTTCTACAAAGAGTTTTCAGTTATACTGCGACGTGGGCGGGACTGGCCCTAGCTCCTATCGGCTTAATTCCTATACTTCTTTCTCCAATAATAGGTCATTTTGTTCCTTCTATCGATATGAGAAAATTTGTAACCGTGAGCTTTGTTGTTTTTGCTTGTTGCTTTTTTTGGCGAGCTTATTCGTTTGAGCCGAACATGAGTTTTTCAAGTTTTGCATGGCCTCAATTTGTTCAAGGATTCGCAATAGCATGTTTTGTTATGCCTCTAAATATAATTATTCTAACAGATATACCGCCTCATAAATTGGCAGCAGCAGGAAGTTTATTCAATTTTTTTAGAACGCTTGCTACTTCTGTAGGTACTTCTTTAACAAACTCAATATGGGAGCAGCGCGAAGCAATTCATCATAGCCAATTGACTGATCTAATCTATCAAAATACGTATGCTCTAGATTACACATATCAACAATTGCAACAACAAGGTTTGTCTGAAAATCAGGTCTCAGCAAAGTTAGCGCAAAGCATCACTAATCAGGGGCTATTAATTGCATCAAACGAAATTTTTTGGTTATATGGAATTATTTTTTTACTATTAATCATAGTTATTTGGTTTGCAAAATCAACCATTACCTCTAAGAACAGTAGTGGAGTAGATTAATGATCATTTAAACAAATATATATGGTATGACAAGAGGTATAAGATTTTGAGCTATAGAAATCAATATACAAAACGTTATTAATCAGTGTATCAACTTATAGTGTGCTTATTCTTTTTTCTGTGTTTGCATCAACACAGAAAATATTTTCATATGAAATAGGCATTTTAATATAACTAAGGCATCATAAAATTGCTTTAACACAAAACGCCAAAGTGACGTAGTAAATTATATCTATCGTCATGTTTTTATGTGGAATAAATTTTTAAGATTGTTCGGTTTACATTCTTTTCTTTTGGTAGACATTACTTTATCTATATCAACTTCATTGCTTGGCTATTATTTATATATTTTATAATAGTCTCCGATACAATATGATTGGTATAAAATATTGAGCTAGGAATATTTTTAGGTCATGCATTGGTCCCATTATCATTTATTATCTTCATAATATTTTCCATTAAGCAAACACTTCTCTTAAGTTTTGGCAGGATATATTCGACTAATCTTAAATTCAATATTTACTTAGTAAAGAAATCGTTAAGATTTTTTTGGTGGTACAGGTAAATGAACAAGGCATTTATACTGACTTTTCAATTGAAAAATGACAAAAAGATTGAGAAATTTTATGTGATTTTTTAATGAAATTTATAGTTGTAGGATGAAAGCAGCTAAAAAGATATTTCTGTAGTTCTTTCTTAACTTTATGAATTATTTATGTTACCCTGATTGTGAAAATTTGAGGTGTTTACTATAACCTAAATTTAAAAATATTTAGTAATAATCATTTAATGAAATAACCAAAGGTAATATATCATGTCAAACAATGATTCATTAGTTAAAGTATATAATCAAAATTTTTCAACATTACATTTTCTTTACAATATAACAACAGATTGGCATCGTCATCCTTGTATTCAATTGACTATATCATTGCATAATGTCTTTTTAGAGTTAGAAACATCGGATACAAAACAAAATGTATTTGGATTTATTATTCAAGCGAATATTCGTCATAAATTAAATGCATCAAATATATGCTGTATTAATTTATTAATAGAACCGGAAGAGCCTCTTTATCATTTATTATACCATTTTACCGAAGCTAATCCTGTTTATTTTCTAAGTAGTAGCGAAGCTTTAAAATTAGCTTATTACTTAATTAAATCAATCACACTTAATCAAAATTTTGATATAGGACATATTTGTAAGTTATTGTGTGAAGATTCACCAAATTGTGAGTGTGATACAGATAACAGAATTAATAAAGCGGTTTCAATCATTTCATCATTGCCCGTAAAACAAATATCTTCACGGGAAGTAGCTGATCAAATATTTCTTTCCGAAAGCCGTTTCCTTCATCTATTTCGTGCTAAATTAGGTGTTAATTTTAGAGGTTATCTTTTATGGAAAAAATTACAGGGTGTAATGAATACTATTGATTCTCCAACCACTTTGACAACATTAGCGAGTAATATGGGGTTTTCTGATTCTGCTCATCTCAGTAGAACATGCTTATCCAGTTTTGGTTTAAGACCTTCCGATCTTAAAAGAGCCTTAATCATTGATAACAAATATGAAATGTGTGGAAAACATTACTGTTTGTACAGTGTATTCCAAGCATTACATACTTAAAAATTATTTGTTTAAGGAGATCTTTCCCAATTGCATATCCATAGCCAATCTGTTGCCAGTGTTTGAAAACTGTTTCATATCATTAAATAAGTGACAAGATAAAAACTCCTCTCTTACTTCACGTCCACAACTCTCCTTAAATATCTCTTAAGTTTTTCATCACGACTTGGCAACTGAGTACAACTTTTTTAGTCCTAGACTTAATAACTAAAGCTGATTCTTTTTTTGGTGGTCTTGCAGAAATGCAATATTCTAATAATAAAAAAATGACAATGTTCAGCAAAGCGGCAGCGATATCCCAAGCGATTATTAACACCTATCAATCTCCAACAGCAGCTTATGCATCGATGGCTGGTATTGCTTATGTTGGTCCTGCATTTGGCGCGGCGGCAGCGGCTGCGATTGCCGCAGGTATAGCAAATGTTCAACAAATTAGATCGCAATAAGTAGGATTTATGAATGGGGGATATACAGGCAATATAGGGATAAGCGAGATTGCAGGAGTAGTACATGGCAGGGAATTTGTTATGGATGCTGCCTCAACATCAAGAATTGGTGTAGGTTCTCTACAACTATTGAAGCGCGGCGATGCAACCATTCAGCAACCAAGTTATTCCCCAGCCTCACAACAAACTGAAGTTATTAACTCTCAGCCTGTGATCAATATTGCTCTAGTTGATAGTGATGAAAAAGCACGTGAATGGTTATCAGGTCGTGGCGGTGAACAAATAGTGCTTAATCAATTGAGGAATAACAGAGAGGAAGTAAGTAGTATAGTTCGAGGGGTTGCCTAATAAAGTTAATTGGTAACTGCTGTTTTTTATCCGTAGATCCGTAAAACCCCTCCCTTAGGGAGGGGGGATGTCAATCTAGTTCAGGTTCTAGTTTGTCAATAATAATATCATTTTTAAAAGTTACTGCTATATTCCTACTTTGTGGAAATTC
>NZ_JAFNMU010000019.1:0-8347 GCF_026537125.1 Gilliamella sp. B2828 | reverse complement strand
TTATTTGTGGAGGCTCGTACATCAAAATCAGCGAGGCGGGGATCGAGCTTGGCTCGCCAGAGAATGTTTATCTTAAATGTAATGCAATGCAAAAAATGTCGCCTGCGACCCTAAACAAAAAAATTCAACTAAAATCAAGCGAGTTAGATGTTAAACTCTGTACCGAAATGGATTAAATATGCTTAGAGAATTAAATAAAAGAGCCAGTTTCAACAAATATCGCTATCTTTTAGTTGATAATAAAATCGTACTTAATTCAGTCAGTCCATTATCACGTAGAGGATTACAGAGTTTATATGGTGAAGATAAATCATTTGGTGAAAAAAAACTTACAACGGTTTTACGCACTGATCTAGATTATGATCCAAGCGTATGCCCGACATTAGTTACGCTTGCTGAACCTTATCAATTTTTAGAGCAAGCAATCATTGATAAAATCACAATGCAAGCCTCGGTTGAATGTTTTTGGTCAACACGATATATCTGTGCATTTATTGTCACTGACCTTAAACCGTCAATATTGGCAAAACAGATTATTAATATTGGAAATCACATCGCTAAAACATTGCGACAACATTATTACCCCTTTTTTGAACCTTTCCGGATGCAATTTTTACAGGAACTTGGTTCAAACCAAGACAACGCATGGCTTAAAGCGCAATTTTCACAAATTGAAAACTATTATTATCCGTCAATACACAATGGCGAATTTATTCCTTATATAAGCGATCACGAATCAACAATAGAACAAGGTTGGAGTACGGAATACGGTGAGCGTTTAAAAAAATTAAGGGTCATTCGCACGCTTGTTAATGCATGGGCAAATAACCGCACACAATTTGAAGAACAAAAAAATGTGCCACTTGAAAAGCAGGTAATTATACAGGCAACACAACTAATTGAACAAGCTGACAAATTAGGCTTAACCGATGCCGCCGATATCCTGTTTTGGGGATTAAATGGATTACGGTATCAACATCTATTTACTACACATCCACAAGTACTGAAACAAATACCTAAAGCCCAACTGGCGCCCGGTACATTTTCTAAACATGTCATTGACGCCAAGATTAACCTTGAAAGCCAAATCCATTTACTGACAGAATAAAGAAAAAATAAAGAATTAAAGAGTATAAGATGAATAAAACAGAAAACATCGCCATTGAAAATAAAAACGAAGCCAGTGGTAATTGCCTGGCGTGTGGTCGAACAGGAATACCGGTATTTTTATTGCGTCAGGCGGTGATAAAAATGAAAGGTCACAAAACGGTTGAGGCGAATCCCGATTATCAAGAATTGGCAAATTATCCAAAAAATTTAAATTTTAAATCACGAATGCCCGATGAAAAACTGATCGAATACGGTTATATTTTACGGATTTTGCGAAACGGTTACATCTATGTGATGCAACAACAAGGCGAAGATATAAATAATCGAATGATGCAAACCTATGAATGTGTTGAAGGGGCGTTAAGATTAAGAAACCATCACCAACTTACTTATACCGAACCAAGACCGATATCAAAAGCCTGTAAAAACTACTGTCACACTATTCCGGCAGCATTTATTCATCTACAAGAGGACTATACTCAAGCATGGGTAGCATACAGTGCACAACCTTGGAGTACAACAGCCGTTGAAGATTATCTAAAAGAGCAAGACAATCAAGTATTATCCCGTTTTACCAAAATAGATATTACTGATTTAGCTCAGTCACCGGCAGAAGCAACCGGTAACCGGGCTGTCCCGTTTACCGATATCTTTGGTCAGGTAAATAATACCGAAACCCCCAGCAAAGTATTAGAGTTTCGTTTTGATGATAATGAATTACCTTTCTTTGAATCGGCGCATCCCTTTAACAGTTTTAAACAGCAAAAACAACAATTTGCAACGCATGTGAGCAACTTATACTCAAAGGGAAAAGCAATATCGTGTGGGGTGGTATTAGAAGATACCTTTGGCATTGCCGAAGAACTTAACACACAGCGCGTTGTGCATCTGCGTATATTTAATGAAACGCCCTTAACACAAAACGAAATATCGTTAGCAGAACAGCAAATTGATAGTTTTGAAAGCTTAGAACACGCAACCGAAATTTACGAGCAACGCGCAAAAAACATGTTCAAAACCATTAATCCTGATTTACAGCGACAATTTAATTATTATAAACCGGTTATGTTCAAAAAACGCATAATATTGCAATTAATTGAACAATACCAATCTTCTATCATATCCGCTTATAATCAAGAAATGGCAAGAGAATTAAGAAGGATTGAAAATTTTAAAAATTCGGGTCTGGACACTGTAGGCTATAATGGCATTCCCGAATCGACAAGAATGCTCACTCGTGTAAGCCGTTTAGGTGAAGAAAAAAGGGAAAAGCTTAAGGATTTTGATGAATGCATCGATCAAGGTAAAATTGAAAAATTCACTATTAAATTAGAAGAAGCATATAAAGAAGTAGTTAACTACCATAAAGAGTGGTCAATAGACTATTTTACGTATGCACGTTGGTTATTTGGCAAAGACGGCTTTACCTCAACATTTACTGAAACAAAACCGCTTAGTGTCAATATCAACCATTTTTGGCAACGTGAATTTGATTTTAGCAGTCAAGAAACGCAGCTAGTCTATCAATCGCAAGTGACAAATATGTTACTCGATACCACCCATTCCGAAATAAAATTGGATGAAGATAGCGCATTATGGGACGAACTACTTAGTAATTCTGAAAGCATTTACTATATCAGTGAATATAACAACGTTAAAGGTATCGATCGTGATGAGACTGTTTACGTCGATTTAGAAAACAACCAATTGTTAACACCTAAAGATGTGGTATCGAATGCAACCAACTTTTTGGGGACGGTTTATAATGCCTCGGTAAAACATAAAATTGAAACAGACACCAATCAAAAAATCAAAATATTAGAAAAAAACAAAGCTGAGCTTGAAATTAGAATCGAACGAAACAAACAGAAAATAGACGAACTTGCTCAACAAAAAAAACAAATTCCAGTTAGTGATCCTATAGCGCAAAATGAACTTAGGCGCCAAAAACAGGTTTATGAAAAAAAACTTATTGATTTAAAGAGGAATCTCGAAGCGATCAATAAAGAGTTAGCCAATATAGCCGATCCAAACTCATCGCCAACTTTCATGGCTGAGTCAGGCGAAAGTTTACTCAATCGTACCGCATTGAAAAAACAAGCAATACTAGCAAAAGATATCAAACGCAAACCGATCGAATCTCAGTGGATGCGATTAAACGCTTTTGACGAACTAGCTAAACTCGGAGCGCTACCGGTTGAGATTAACGTACAGATTAGACCTGAAAATATTGTTAAAATCCAAAATCTTTTTACGCAAATGCATCGTGGATTTTACAACAGGGGCATCTATCACCCGCATGAGTTGGAACTTTTACACAGTATTGAAATTGATGAACAGGTCACCAAAACAGGAACAACCAAAACTAAAAAAGTGAAGTTCACATTATGTTTTCCCGATCAAGCCAGTAAAACTGTGTTTGTGGACTTTATTAACAGCACTAATGGTACATTAAGTCCGCATAACTTAAAACAATTTATAGAACAGAACTACAAACAGTATTTCCAATTAATTTATAAACAAAAAAACCTGTTAGAAAATATAGACATTAATGAAAAAGGAAGAGCGACAACCGCTGATATATTAGAAAAAACCAGTGATGAAGCCATTGCCAAAGCTAAAGCGGATATTGAAAAACAAAGTTCAGCTGCAACAACAGCAATAAACCAAATGGAACAGAAACAAGACACAATTGACAGTAAAATTAGAGTAAAAACAGCGAGTAAAGACGTACGGATTGGTCAAAAAACGTTTAAAGTGAATTTGGCGGTAAGCGGTATATTAGGTACCATTACCCTAATGAATATGAGCGATATGCTTAAAGAGTGGGATGAGTTTAAAGAAGGTAATGGCGAACTTGATTTAAGAGCACAAATGGTTAATTCACTAATTTCTCTGATATTGACTGGCATAGATTTAACCAGTCAATATAAAAATATTCATCTCAATATGCAATTAATTCAAGGCATCAATGCAGGAAAAGATATAGCAAGCTTAGATGCTAAAATCAGATTGAATTCCATGATATCTAAAACGGTTGGTGTCGCTACAGCAGCGATTACCGTACTCGAAGCTTTTGGTGAGTTAAGAAGTGCATGGGATATGAGGAATATGGAGGACTCTTCTTACTTTTATATGAGAACTACAGGTGCTGGTATTATAATTTTGGGCGCTATAGTAGCATTAATGGGTTCATTGTTAAGTGCAATTGTGGGAATTATCTTTTTAGTTGGTGGTAGCATTGCGATTTTATTTAGTAAAAAGTACGACAATTTTACTGCTATTCAACATTGGTTAAATCGCTGTTACTTTGGTGTACAACAAGAATTTGACTATTTAGACTATCAAGCTTACCACGAAGACGAGTTATACACTCACAGTGGTTTTGGTTTGGCGCTCAATGACTATGCGGTTATGACCTATAATATCCAAACCTTTGTTCGTTTAAAACCGCTGTATCATCCACCAGGAACGTCATCCCAGCCTGGTGCCCCCAATCTGTTTCAACGCCATATCTATTTTTATTTGGATATTCCTGACTTTGCGAAATACCATCAAAACGAAAGCGCCACTGCGCTAATTCGGTTATTTATTAATGATTACCCAAATCTAAAAACCGAACCAGACCCAATACCAGAAAAATATATCGACTTTAAGTACCGTATCACGTCACATAAAATAGAGTTAATAGCAATCAGCAAAAACTATGGGGATCTTAATCTTATCTGGACAGACAAAGCCGCCTATTTTGAAAGGTATGATCGTAATCGCGATATACTAGGGCGCCCGATGACCGACTACTATAAACTTGACGAACCAGACGAATTTATATTAAACCAATCAACGCCTGGCTTAACAGCTGAAAAACACAATGACGACACGCCATTAGCCAATGAATTAATCATAAATAAATGGATGGCAGGAACTATAGGTGCAATTAATATTCCAAAATATCAGATAATTATTCAATATAATAACCGTGAAGATGTGCCTTTAATCATAACCAAAAAAAATAAGATAAAATAAGGAGTAAAACAATGCCCTCAAAATATCAACCCCAAATACTTGGTTGGATCGGTGATTTAGAAAAAGGCGGTAACTATTTAACAGGTGCCGATCGGCGTTTATTGTATGCTAATGATAATTATTGCGTTTTTATACGTAAAACTTTATTCGATCAACTTTTTTATCTATCATTATGTTTCATAATGCTATGTGTTAGTGGTGCAGTTCTTTTTTTTGGTACTAAATTATGTCATCTCCTTTTAAGGTTCAAAAATAAAGAAGATTTATTCGTATTCATTATTATAACAATCTGTTTAATCACTTGTATTTTTGCTTTATACGCTATAATTCTTCCTTGTTTATTTCAAAACCTTTTTACTCGTAAAGGATCCCCCATTATTTTTAATCGTAAAACCGGTAAAGTGTATATCAATGAAAGCTATTTTTTTAATTTTAAAGTATTACGCAATCCGTTAACCTTTTTTCACCCGAGTAAAAAACGTATTAAAGAGTATGACTGGGCGTATCTACAAGGGGTGGTGGTGCATAACTATTCCCGATATTCCCTCAATAGCACCATATTAATGGTGTGCAAACCCAATACCAATAAAACCATCGACCATATTATGTTAGATCCGCTACGCAATGGCATTGGTAGTTATCAGGTCTGGGGTTGGGTCAATAATTTTATGTGTGCGAACGATTTAATCAGCTTGAACGATGGCAAATTTAAATGGGAACAAGAAACCCAATTTAAAAAAGAGATTATAAAAGGTCAAGGTTGGCCAGACTGGATGGTCGAAGCATTTAATGCCACCACGCATGACGAGCTAGCTGATATCAAACAAAAGTATAATGTTAAAGCATCATAATAAACTTGGATATAACGCTATACAATAAGGAATCAGGAGTAAAACCATGCCATCAAAATATCAACCCCAAATCCTTGGATGGATAGGTGATTTAGATAAAGGCGGTAACTATTTAACAGGTGCCGATCAACGTTTATTGTATGCTAATGATAATTATTGTGCTTTTATTCGTAAAAAATTATCAGATCAAATATTCTATACATCTATTTTCTTAGTTGTTTTTTTTCTTTCGTTAATTGTAATTTATATGTTTTTTTTGTTAATTTTCGGTTTGGATCCCAAAAAACAAAATTTGATTTTTATTATAGTTATTATTGGATTACTAACTTCTTTGTTTACATTGTATATTTCTATCCCCGAAATATATCAAAATTTATTTACACGTCGGGGAAGCCCCATCATTTTCAATCGCAAAACCGGTAAAGTGTATGTCAATGAAAGCTATTTTTTCAATTTTAAGGTATTACGTAATCCATTAACTTTTTTTCACCCAAGTAAAAAACGCATTAAAGAGTATGACTGGGCGTATTTACAAGGGGTAGTGGTGCATAACTATTCCCGATATTCCCTCAATTCCACCATATTAATGGTGTGCAAACCCAATACCAATAAAACCATCGACCATATTATGTTAGATCCGCTACGCAATGGCATTGGTAGTTATCAGGTCTGGGGTTGGGTTAATAATTTTATGTGTGCGAACGATTTAATCAGCTTGAACGACGGTAAGTACAAATGGGAACAAGAAACCCAATTTAAAAAAGAGATTATAGAAGGTCAAGGTTGGCCCGAATGGATGGTCGAAGCATTTAATGCCACCACGCATGAGGAGCTAGCCGACATCAAACAAAAGTATAATGTTGAGTCATAATAAGCTTGGATATAACGCTATACAATAAGGAATCAGGAGTAAAAGCATGCCATCAAAATATCAACCCCAAATTCTTGGTTGGATCGGTGATTTAGATAAAGGCGGTAACTATTTGACGGGTGCCGATCAACGTTTATTATATGCCAACGATAATTATTGTGCATTTGTTCGTAAGACATTATCTAACCAGTTTTTATATTTATGTATTTTTTTTATGGTGTTTGTTTGTTTGATACCTGTTATTTATGTCTGTATTTTACTAATGATAGATTTCTATCCTAAAAAGGAGTATTCAATACTGGTTTTAATTATTTTTATACAAATTATTTCGTTATTTGCAATCTATGTATCTATTCCTGAAATTTATCAAAATTTATTTGTACGTCGGGGAAGCCCCATCATTTTCAATCGTAAAACCGGTAAAGTGTATGTCAATGAAAGTTATTTTTTCAATTTTAAGGTATTACGCAATCCATTAACTTTTTTTCACCCAAGTAAAAAACGCATTAAAGAGTATGACTGGGCGTATCTACAAGGGGTAGTGGTGCATAACTATTCCCGATACTCTCTCAATAGCACCATATTAATGGTATGCAAACCCAATACCAATAAAACCATCGACCATATTATGTTAGATCCACTACGCAATGGCATCGGTAGTTATCTGGTCTGGGGTTGGGTCAATAATTTTATGTGTGCGAATGATTTAATCAGCTTGAACGATGGCAAATACAAATGGGAACAAGAAACTCAATTCAAAAAAGAGATTATAAAAGGTCAAGGTTGGCCAGACTGGATGGTCGAAGCATTTAATGCCACCACGCATGAGGAGCTAGCTAAAATCAAACAAAAGTATAATATTGAAGCGTCATAATAAGCTTGGATATAACGCTATACAATAAGGAATCAGGAGTAAAACCATGCCATCAAAATATAACCCCCAAATCCTTGGATGGATAGGTGATTTAGATAAAGGCGAAAATTATTTAACTGGAGCCGATCAACGTTTATTGTATGCCAATGATAATTATTGTGCTTTTATCCGTAAAACGAAATCAAATCAAATTTTTTATTTATTTATCAGTTTGATTTTAATTATTTTGTTAATTCCTACAATGGTGTTATTAGTACTTTTATTTTTTGTATATAATACTGAAAATGAATCAGAAATAGCAATTCTATCTATTTCGTCATTTATTCTTTGTTTTTTTGCAATCTACATTATTATTCCTGAATTTTACCACAACTTGTTTACTCGCCGAGGTAGCCCCATTATTTTCAATCGTAAAACAGGTAAAGTATATGTCAATGAAAGCTACTTCTTCAATTTTAAGATATTACGCAACCCTTTAACCTTTTTGCATCCCAATAAAAAACGTATTAAAGAATACGATTGGGCGTATTTACAAGGGGTGGTGGTGCATAACTATTCCCGATATTCCCTCAATTCCACCATTTTAATGGTGTGCAAACCCAATACCAATAAAAC
>NZ_JAFNMU010000018.1:0-32815 GCF_026537125.1 Gilliamella sp. B2828 | reverse complement strand
TGTCGATGACGCCGTGTCAGTGGATGCGCATTATAGGCACTTTAAATTTTACTGCAAGTGTTTATTGCTATTTTTTTTCTGTTTGTGCTTTTTTTGCTCTAAACGTACTCGAAGCATACTAAAACCAGTCATTTTATATCGGATGCTGTTTTAATTTACTTGATTAAACTATATTGCCTAACAAGAAAAGAATCACGAATAATTAAATTTAAGTATAAAGTATGCAGTATTTATATTAAATACTGCATTTAATAATCACCAATTAAGTCTCGATTTTTATCTTACTTGGTAAATCCGCTAAGCTGTCAATGACCCAGTCAGCTTGGGATAATGCTTCATCTGTGATTATGTCGCCAGTTTTTACTAACACTGCTTTTTTAACACCTGCACGTTTACCTGATAATAAGTCAGAAATTTTATCACCAACCATATATGAATTAGCAATATCTATATTTAGCTCTTTAGCTGCGGTTTGAATCATACCAGGACTCGGCTTTCGACATTCACATGTATCGATTAAAGGATCATGTGGGCAGTAATAGATACCATCTAAATCAACACCTCGATCTTGTAATGACCAATCCATCCATTCAGTCAAAACATTGAATTGTTCTTCTGTGAATTTATTTCTTGCAATCCCTGATTGATTAGTTGTAATAATCAATAAAAAGCCCATTTTTTTGAGTTC
Source organism: Gilliamella sp. B2828 (assembly GCF_026537125.1). NCBI lineage: Bacteria > Pseudomonadati > Pseudomonadota > Gammaproteobacteria > Orbales > Orbaceae > Gilliamella > Gilliamella sp. B2828. The sequence continues at coordinate 32,127 of NZ_JAFNMU010000018.1, read as the reverse complement.
TTGCATTGCTTCAATGACACCATCAATAAAATGAAATTTATCAATTGTATGTACATAATTGTAATCGATATTAATGGTACCATCCCGATCTAAAAAAATAGCTGGTTTCATATTTACTTTTTTCCCTTTTGCTTAGATATTCAGCGAATTTGTATCGCATATTATTGATTGACTTAGATGTCTAGACGTCTTAATATTCACCTATTTACACATTGTCTTTATATATTATGATACAACTACAACATATTTCGAAAACATTTGAACATAATAAGACGCCAATTCATGCATTAAAGGACATCACAATTCATGTACCCAAAGGCAAAATTTATGGTGTTATTGGTAAGTCTGGTGCAGGAAAGAGTACACTTATTCGCTGCGTTAATCTTTTAGAAAAACCCACTAGTGGTAAAATATTTTTTGATAATCAAGAGATCACTCATTTATCAAATCGTAAGCTTATTGAAGTACGTCGAAAAATCAGCATGATTTTTCAGCATTTTAATTTACTGTCTTCACGCACAGTGTTTGATAATATTGCATTTCCACTTGAGCTAGATAAAACACCTAAAGCCGTTATTAAACAAAAAGTCACTGAACTTATTGATTTAGTTGGATTAACTGAAAAATCTCATGCCTATCCTGCAAATTTATCGGGTGGTCAAAAGCAACGTGTTGCGATAGCAAGAGCTTTAGCTAGTGATCCCAAAGTATTATTGTGTGACGAAGCAACCAGTGCGCTTGACCCTGAAACAACGCGCTCTATTTTGGCATTATTAAAAGATATCAATCAAAAACTAGGTTTAACCATTTTATTAATTACCCATGAGATGGATGTTGTTAAACAAATTTGTGATCAAGTTGCCGTTATTAGTAATGGGGAATTAATTGAGCAATCATCGGTTGGAGAAATGTTTTCACATGCAAAAACGGATATTGCACGTCAATTTATTCAATCAACTTTACATCTTAATATTCCTGAAGATTATTTAGCAAGGCTATCGCCTGAATATAAAGAAGGACTTAATCCTTTAGTGAGTTTTGAGTTTACTGGAGTTTCAGTAGACTTACCTTTATTATCTCAAATTGCTAAAGAGTTTGATATTGATAGCAACATTATTAGTGCACAAATGGATTATGCAGGAGGTGTTAAATTTGGTTTAATGTTGGCTGAACTAAGAGGAAAACCCAAAAGCACAGCATCAGCAATTCAGTTTTTAGAAAAAAATAACACTAAAGTAGAGGTGCTTGGTTATGTTTGATTTTATTCCTTCATTTAAACCTTTTGAGTCATTATTTCGATATTTTGCAGGACACGACTTTTGGGCAAATTTTGTGGCATTTTGTTCTTCATTTAATGGATTTAATGAAGCTATGTTATTCAAAATGGCACAAGCAACTGATGAAACATTATATATGGTTATTCTGTCAGGTTTATGGGGAACAGTGATAGGTTTACCTATTGGTATATTACTTTACACCACCCGTAAAGGACAAATTTTAGATTGTTATGCAGCTAATAGTACGCTTTCATTCATTACTAACGTGTTCCGTTCCATACCTTTTATTATATTAATCGTTTGGATTATTCCATTTACCACATTTTTAATGGGAACTTTTATAGGTAAGCAAGCAGCAGTTGTTCCATTAAGTATTGGGGTTTCTCCATTAATTGCACGTATGATTGAAAATGCATTATTGGATGTACCTAAAGGACTAATTGAGGCTGCTCGTTCAATGGGTGCAACACCATTACAAATTATATATAAAGTTCTATTACCTGAATCATTACCGGTAATAGTCAATAGCATGACAATTACATTAATTACTCTTACCGGATATATTGCTATGGCTGGAGCTGTTGGTGCTGGTGGTTTAGGTCAACTTGCAATTCAATATGGTTACAACGGCTATAAGCCTGCTATAATGAATACGGTTTTAATTATATTAATTGTTATTGTTTTTATTATACAATTTATTGGCAATAGGATTGTCAGACGCGTTACGCATCACTAATTTTGGAGGAATTCATGTCTATTAAAAAACTAGCATTCATTACCGTATTGATAAGTTCATTTTTTTTAACTGGTTGTGATAATAAGCAATCAACAGTTTCAGATAATAAATCAGAAGAACCGGCTAAAGTTAGCATGATTAAAGTAGGCGTTATTTCTGGTCCTGAACAAGAAGTCGCAGAAGTGGTTAAGCAACAAGCCAAAGATCTTTATAATCTAGATGTTGAACTGGTTATTTTTAATGATTATGTCACACCAAATCAAGCATTAAATGATGGCTTAATTGATATTAATGCTTTTCAACATAAGCCTTATTTAGATGAACAAATAAAAGAACGCGGCTATAAACTAGCCGTTGTCGGTAACTCATTTGTTTACCCTATTGCTAGCTATTCTCATAAATTAAAACCAATTGATAATACAACAGAAACAGGAGAAGGTGTAAAAATAACATCACCTCGCGGTGAAACTTTCTTTATTGCCGCTAATTCAACGATTACCATTCCAAATGATCCAACTAATTTAGGTCGAGCATTACTCTTATTACAGCATGAAGGTATGATTACCGTTGATAAAACGAAAGGTTTACTACCTACTGTTCTTGATATTACAAGTAATCCTTATAACTACAAGATTGTTGAACTTGAAGCACCAATGCTACCGCGTTCATTAGATGATGCTCAAGTTGATCTTGCTATTATCAATAATGCTTTTGCAGGACAAGCAAATTTAACACCAAGCAAAGATGGCATATTTGTAGAGGATAAAGAATCACCATATGTTAATATTATTGTAGCTCGAGAAGCTGACAAAGATAATGAAAACATCAAAAACTTTGTTAAAGCCTATCAAACTGATATTGTAGCACAAAAAGCTGAGCAAATTTTCAATGGTGGTGCAATTCGTGGTTGGTAATGATCGATGAATTATTAACTATAAACATTATTCCGCTGACCCATAAATCAGCGGAATAATACTACTGAAAGAACCGATAAGACTATTTAAAATTGGCTATCAATAAATAAAATCTTAAATAATGACATATCAAATCAAACCGATCGGTATTATTCATTCTCCCTACAGCGAAAAATTTGCTGTTCCTCGACAGCCAAATTTAGTTACCGCAGGTCAAGGTGAACTTCATCTATTATCACCTTATAATAATCCTGTTAGTGTTAAAGGATTAGAACAATTTTCACATTTATGGCTATTATTTCAATTTCATCATATTGAACCAGAAAAATGGCGTTTAGCTGTACGTCCGCCGCGTTTAGGCGGTAATAAAACATTAGGAGTGTTTGCTACCCGATCACCTTTTCGCCCTAATCATATTGGACTTTCAGCTGTCGAATTAAAAGATATTGTTTTCAAAAATAAGCAGATTATTTTGAAATTAGGCAGTATTGATTTAGTTGATGGAACACCAATTATCGATATTAAACCTTATTTACCCTATTGTGATAGTTATCCTTGGGCTGTTGCAGGTTATGCTCAATCAGAACCTGAGAAAAAAATTACAGTGGAATTTTCACCACAAGCACAATTGATTCTAACTTCATACCTATCAACTTATCCACACCTTAAAGAATTAATCACGCAGGTTATCTCTCAAGATCCAAGACCTGCTTACAAACAAAATAATATTGAGCAACAAGAATATGGGCTGAGACTTTACCAATTCAATATAAAATGTAAAATCAGTAATCAACATGCAATTGTTGAAGATATTATTATGGATAATAAGAAATAGGTAAAAATGTGTTACTCGTTAATGATAAAGAACCAATTCTTAACTTTTATCATTTATCGATGATTGACGACAGATCCAATAAATCATCCTAATAATACATTAACGTTTGTAAAAAATTTTTAGGCTAGTGATACGTTTTAATAGATTTAACTAAAAATTGTTTTGTAAAGATTGTTTACAAAAATATCATCGGAAACGACTAAAAAAGACTGGTATATTTAAATAACTTTGATACATTAAATACGGGTTTAATTTCCCTATATTTCCCTTAACCACTAAAATTCCTTAAATTTTAGTGGTTCTTTTAATAAAAGATTAATGGTATTGAGAATGTTGTTTATTTCTCATTTGAGCAACATCAATCGCCTCAAAGAGATAGTGCTTTCCGCAATAATCACAATGAATATCGATCTTTCCGTCCTCTTCATTTAGAATTTCATCAATTTCATTAGCAGGTAACGTCATTAAACTATCTTCACAACGTTGACGAGAGCACCCACATTTAAAAGTAATATTGTGAGTTTCAAAAAGTCTGACTTCTTCTTGGTTGTAAAGACGATATAAAATTTCTTCAGTTGATAACTCGAATAATTCATCGCTAGTAATCGTTTCAGTTAAAGCACTAAGATGCTCAAATGAATCCGTTGTATTTTCATTGCTAGGTAAAACTTGCAATAAAATTCCTGCTGCTATTCGCTTACCTTTAAATAGACCCGTTTTAATAAACAGTCTAGTTGGTAACTGTTCTGACTGCATAAAATAGTTTTCGATACAGCCTAATAATGAATCATTCTCTAAACCAACTATACCTTGATAACGCTCACCATGTTTTGGTGTAATTGTGATAACTATATAGCCATTACCTACCATATCTTTAAGCGAAGCATCATCACCAATGCTACTATTGATTCTAGCAACACCACGTAACTCTTGCTGATTATTACCATTAACTACAGCTAAACTTAATGGCCCATCACCCTGTAATTGTACAGCAATATCACCTTCAAATTTTAAAGTGGCAGTTAATAAACTGGTTGCAACTAATAATTCCCCTAGTAACTTTTGTACAGCTATTGGATAATTATGATCATCTAAAATAGCTTGGTATGTCTGTTCAAGACGGGTAATTTCACCGCGAATAGGATGATTATCAAATAAAAATCGATTTAAAGTATCCATATTAGTTGTTGTCACCTTTTTGTCTATCATATTTAAATTTAAGCAAATTTCGCCTCTCTTTTTTATCCGGCTTTCTATTAGGATGCGGCATAGTTAATGCATTTAGTTTACGCGCTTGTGCCAGTTGATCGCGTTTAGCAATACTATCGATCGTTTCTCGATAAAGAAATTGAGCTTCAGTGGCAGTTCTTCTTTGACTACTGATAGCCAAAATTTGAATTGTTTTTTGTTCGGAGCCCTGACGAAGTGTTAACATCGCCCCAACTTCAACAATTTTACTTGGTTTAGCGCGTTGACCATTATAGTGAACTTTACCACCATCAATCATTTCTCTGGCTAGAGAACGGGTCTTATAAAACCTTGCAGCCCATAACCATTTATCGAGTCTTACTAGCTCCATCACCACCTCATCTAGTTTTACTATCAAAGCCAGTTTGATAATAAACATATACAACCAATCAAATTGGCTTGTTATAAATTATATAAGATTGCTTTTTTTAAAATCAATGTTGTGGACTAACAATAAACTCATTGCCATTTGTTAAAAATGTACCGGATAAACCAAATGGTGAAATATCACCATGTAAATCAGCACGATAATTGAACGCGCTAGGAGGTTCCTGAACTAATTTCCACTCATCAAGAAGTAAACTGCTTACACCATATGCTGAGAGGTGTAATGATAAGAATTCGGTTTGCGATGGATTAACTTTGGCAACAGCCTCAACCATTCCACCACTCACTAATGAACTAAAATTCCATAAAGTATTATACTGTGAATCAAATTTTACCACTAGATCAGGGTAGTTAACATCGATCTGATTAATCGTACCTTTTTCAGCTTTTAAAAATAATGTTCCAAAATATAAACCTAATTTTTTATCTTTTACTAAAATGACATCAGAGCCAGAAGCCTCGAAATTTATTAATGTAAATGGATAAGTTGGATTAGTATTAATTAACATGCTTGGTAACACGGTTAAATCATCGATTACAACTTGACTAAAGACGTCTGGCAATGAAAAATGTTCTAACTTTTCGGTTATTTGATAATCAACACCCGAAAATAATAATTTACTCAAATGTAATGAGTTATTCTTCCATACACCAGAAAAATTGACATTACCATTATTCCAAGTTGCCATTGCTTTTGGGATATCAACTTGCTGATCATTTAAAGCCAATTGAAGTAATACCGAGGAAAACGTATTATTATTCCAGACAACACTATCAGCATTAAAAATAATAGAACCGCCCTCAATGTGCCATCGATCATCATACCGTAGGTTAGCTGTTTCAAAATTACCTTTATCAATAATTAAAAAAGGCAACTGGATACTGCTTTCAAAAATTGACAACTGACGAATCGTTAATTTTGGTAAGACAGAAAGATATTTATCAAAATAATTATCATCCGTTGTTTGGAAATGAATATTGCTTACTTTCAATTGTTCAATATCCAAACTATTATCTGATAATATTTTTAATTTACTCACAAAAAAACCTTTATCAAAATTCCCACCTAAGTTAGTAATAGAGGTAATATTATCGCGATGAAATCCTTGAATAAGGACTTTATCCATTGGTAGTTGATTAAGTAAAACGTGTTGTGAGGTTAAATCAAACTGATATTTTATATCACCGGATGAACTAAATGGTTTGATACCACCATTTAACTGCTGTAAAGATAAATTTATTTGCCCATTACCATTATTAAAGGAAGTATTAACAATAGAATCAACTAATTTTAACGTATCTGCTGTAAAATTATCATATTTAATATCTTGATTATGATTAATTTCACCATTTATAACAGTAATATACTTAAAATGATTAAATTGCCAAAGGTGATTTTTATCCAACCCAATAACTAATTTAGGAATTCTAACTAGTTCCTGTTTTTCATCTTTAATAATGACATTATCAAATGATAATTCATATAAATTTGCAAATGAGTGATGCATATTATCAATTGATATAGTATAAGAGCTTAATTTTGACAATTGTTGGCTAACTATTTTTGCGCCAAATGATGTCTGTAGCAAAAAATAAGGCAAAAAAACCAAAAAACAAACAATAGTCAAAAAAATAATTATAAAAAGTTTTAATCGCCGCATAAATAGACTAAATCACTAAAATAAATTATTTAATAATTACATTACGATACCCCATTTTAACCAAAATAGCATCTGATTTCGATACAAATGATTTGTGATTGTATCAGTTTTAAAGTTAATATATAAAAATAGGTGTATTTAAAATAACAAATAAAATAAATAACTTTCCTGCTTTAATACAATGATAGGATCGTTATTTATATTTATTAATAAGTAAAACGGGAGAAACAGAGATGAAACAAATCCCAATGACGGTAAAGGGAGCAGAATTATTACGTGCGGAATTGGAAGAGCTGAAAAATGTTAAACGGCCGCAAATTACAGCAGCCATTGCCGAAGCCAGAGCGCACGGGGATTTAAAAGAAAATGCCGAATATCACGCAGCAAGAGAACAACAGGGTTTTTGCGAAGGGCGTATTCAAGAAATCGAAGGTAAATTATCACAAGCCCAAATTATCGATATTACTAAAGTGAAAAATACTGGACGAATAATTTTCGGCGCAACAGTTACAGTAATCAACGTAGATACTGATGAAGAAACTACCTATCGTATCGTTGGTGATGATGAAGCGGACTATAGACAAAATCTTATTTCAGTTAACTCTCCAATAGCAAGAGGCTTAATAGGTAAAGAAGATGGTGATACAGTACAAATAAAAACACCAGGTGGTGATGTTGAATTTGATATTGTGAAAGTTGAATATATTTAAATAAAAAAATGAACAGGGCTTATACGCCCTGTTATAATTTCTATTTAGGTAATGAGATTTTCTTCTCATCACTTGGTCTAAAAATGGTAAAGATAGAACCTACTTGTTGCACTGGTAACGCATTAGTTTCGCGAATAATTGCATCACAAATTAGCTTTTTAGTTTCACGATCTTCCGCGGATATTTTAATTTTGATTAATTCATGAAAATTCAGGGCATTTTCAATTTCTGCTAAAACGCCCTCGGTAAATCCATTAGCACCAATCATCACAATAGGTTTAAGGTGATGAGCTTCACTTTTTAAATACTGTTTTTGTTTATTCGATAAATTCATTAATTTTTTATCACATTAAGTTGTAATTTTATTATTTTACCCTTATATATATGAGTAATCAATTGAAGTAATCATCTTATACTAAGGATTTATTATCTGTGAGTAACAAAAAACGCTCAGCAAGTTCAACGCGTTGGCTCAATGAACATTTTAATGACCGATTTGTGCAACAAGCACAAAAAAAAGGACTGCGCTCAAGAGCATGGTTCAAACTAGAAGAAATTCAAAAAAGTGATAAATTATTCAAACCAGGTATTACCGTAGTTGATTTAGGTGCAGCACCTGGTGGTTGGTCACAATATGTTGCCTCACTGATTGGTAATAAAGGTCGCATTATTGCATGTGATCTGCTACCTATGGATCCAATCGTTGGCGTGGATTTTTTACAGGGTGATTTTAGAGATGAACTTGTATTGAAAGCGCTATTAGAACGAGTTGGCGAAGAAAAAGTTCAAGTTGTTATGTCTGATATGGCACCAAATATGAGTGGGCAACCGGCAGTTGATATACCTAGAGCAATGTACTTAGTCGAACTTGCACTTGATATGTGTAGAGATGTGCTTGCACCTAATGGTAATTTCATTGTAAAAGTGTTTCAAGGTGAAGGATTTGAAGAGTACTTAAAACAAGTCCGATCGATGTTTAAAACAGTCAAAATTCGTAAACCTGAAGCCTCTCGGGCAAGATCTCGAGAAGTTTATATTGTTGCAATGGGTATGAAGTAGCCAGTTGAATAATTTTGTAGTACCATACTTCGTTAATTTTGGTCGTAACTATTATTTTTATGAGAGGTTTTTCTTTTGAACGACATGGTAAAGAATTTACTGATTTGGGGAGTAATCGCTATAGTGCTAATTGCTGTATTTAACCAATTTAGCGCTATATCTAATAGCCTCCCTCAAGTTAATTATACCCAATTTAATTCTGATATTGCCAACAAAAAGCTCAAAGAAGTGCATATCAATGGACGTGAAATTACTGCTACAACCAACGGTAACGAAAATTATGTTACCTATATTCCTTATTATGACGATAAATTAATGGATGATTTGGTGCTCAATAAAGTCGCAGTATATGGCCAGCCAGATGAAAGACCAAGTTTATTAGCCAATATATTAATTTCTTGGTTTCCAATGGTGGTATTTATTGGTCTTTGGTTCTTTGTTATGCGCCAAATGAATGGAGGCGGTAAAGGTGGACCAATGTCGATCGGCAAAAGTAAAGCTCGCATGTTAACCCCCGATCAGGTCAAAACCAAATTTGCCGATGTTGCTGGTAGTGAAGAAGCTAAGCAGGAGGTCACTGAGGTCGTTGATTTCTTACGTGACCCTGGTAAATATCAAAAATTAGGTGGTCGAATTCCAAAAGGAATTTTAATGGTTGGGCCTCCAGGTACGGGTAAAACTTTATTGGCAAAAGCTATAGCTGGCGAAGCCAATGTACCATTCTTTAGTATTTCAGGTTCTGACTTTGTTGAGATGTTTGTGGGTGTTGGCGCTTCCCGTGTACGGGATCTATTTGATCAAGCACGTAAACATGCCCCTTGTATTATTTTTATCGACGAAATTGATGCCGTTGGACGTAAACGTGGTGCTGGCTCTATGGGTGGTCACGATGAACGAGAACAAACATTAAATCAAATGTTAGTTGAAATGGATGGATTTGAAACCAACAGTGGAATTATCATTATAGCTGCAACTAACCGAGTAGATATACTTGATCCAGCTTTACTTCGTCCTGGTCGTTTTGATCGACAAGTACAAATTGGTTTACCTGATATGAAAGGTCGCGAACAAATTTTAGCTGTCCATGTACGTAAAATTCCACTAGGTCCTGATGTGGATTTATCGGTATTAGCGCGAGGCACACCAGGTTATTCAGGTGCAGAATTAGCTAATTTAGTTAATGAAGCTGCTTTATTTGCTGCCCGACGTAATAAACGTCTTGTCACCATGGATGAATTTGAAGAAGCCAAAGACAAAATCAATATGGGCACAGAAAGACGTTCGTTAACCATGACCCAAGAACAACTTGTTTCAACAGCTTATCACGAAGCTGGGCATGCGATTATTGGCTATTTAATGCCTGATCATGACCCTATTCATAAAGTGACCATTATTCCTCGTGGACGAGCTTTGGGTGTGACTTTCTTTTTACCTGAAGGTGACCGAGTAAGTGAGAGTCGAGAAAAATTAGAAGGCGATATTGCAACACTGTATGGTGGTCGACTTGCAGAAGAGTTAATTTATGGTACAGATAAAGTATCAACAGGTGCATCAAATGATATTAAAGTTGCAACTCAATATGCGAGAGCAATGGTAACACAGTGGGGGTTTTCTGAGCGTTTAGGACCATTATTTTATGAAATGGATGAAAATTCAGCTTATGGACGTCCTAAAGATATTTCAGATGAAACAGCTCGAATCATTGATGAAGAGGTCAAAGCCATAATCGATCGCAATTACCAACGAGCTCGTCAAATATTAACTGATAATATTGATGTACTTCATGCAATGAAAGATGCATTAATGAAATATGAAACTATTGGCTCAAAACAGGTTGCAGATTTAATTGCCCGCCGTCCAATTACTACGCCGGATGATTGGACAGAAAGTGATGAAAAAGCAGCTAACAAAATTCCAAATGAAGGCAGTAGCACACTACCGCCTCAATCAGAAAGTTAATTTGTTCAAAAGGTATAAATATAACGCGCTACGGCGCGTTTTTCATAGTAAAAAATATAAATTAAAAACGTGATTATTAAGATTCAATCAAATAAGGCACAATTATGGAAATTCGATTTAAAAATCAGATAATGGACCTTTCATTTCCACAAGTAATGGGTATTGTTAATATGACGCCTGATTCATTTTCTGATGGGGGTAATTACAATAATCTTGATGATGCTATGCGCCGAGTTGACAATATGATTCAAGCTGGCGCGACTTTTATTGATGTAGGTGGCGAATCAACACGCCCAGGAGCGGCTGAAGTATCGGTTGAAGAAGAGTTAGATCGTGTTATACCTTTGGTTGAAAAAATTGCACATTATTTTGACATTTGGATATCAGTCGATACTTCTAAACCACAAGTAATGACTGAGTCGGCAAAAGCTGGAGCTCATTTAATTAATGATATTCGAGCACTTACCGAGCCAGGTGCTATCGAAGCGGCAGCAAAAACACAATTACCAATTTGTATCATGCATATGCAAGGCGATCCTAAAACTATGCAAAATGCTCCACATTATCAGCAAGACATTTACCAAGAAGTGGACCAATTTTTTACCCAACACATTAATCGTTGTATGAAAGCTGGAATAGAACGTCAAAAAATCATTCTCGATCCAGGTTTTGGTTTTGGTAAAACGCTACAACACAACTATCGATTATTAGCTAAATTAAACAGTTTTCACCATTTTGGTTTACCGTTATTAGTCGGAATGTCACGTAAATCAATGATAGGACAAGTATTAAATGTTGCCCCTCAAGAACGCATGATAGGCAGTATATCTTGTGCTGTAATAGCAGCTATGCAAGGAGCACAAATTATTCGTGTTCATGACGTTAAAGAGACCTTTGATGCACTGAGGATTGTGCAAGCAACATTAGTAGAACAAGGATAAATTTGAAACCAAATACACAATAAATAATATTATCTATTGATATCTTTTTTTAAATTTTTCTAAATTAGATATATTAGAGTTATTGTTTTTACTTCAAAATAATTTTGATGATCAAGTAAGCAATAAATTTAGAATAGCTAATATTATTTAGTATAAGATATTTACTCATATTGTAAGATTAGTTCGTGTTACTTTTTCCTATCTATCAATACTGGTAACTGCCCATACTAATTTTGTTCTCACTAATGCTACATTCACTTCAAATCCTTCCTTCTTACAAAGAAATTCATTGATAATTCATCTTTAACGTAATGTAGAATATGAAGAAGTGTAGAAAAGAGTTTATAAAGAATATCAAATAAAATAAATGAGTTAAAATTTTTAGGTTCGATTGAAAAGTGCTTTATTTTAAATAATCTTATTAATTTTCTAATTATAAAAAAACAATAGGATATAAAAAAAGAATACAGTAAAAATCTATTGAACAAGAAAATGAGTGTTATTGGATTTTGATTTAGTGCCGGTAAACGTTTTTTTATGAGAATATTAGTAAATATTCTTTGAATGAATGGATACCATTAATCAATCTTGTCAAAAAGCAACAGAATTGAAATTCGTTATGGCTTATTTAATATAAAAAATGAACAAACAATATAAAAAATCGTTGGATAGAAACCCTCAATGCTTTTAACTTATTTTAATATTAAAATTATTTATTTTGTTCCTTATTTTATTATAAAATTAATAATAACGTTATGACCAATACATTTTTACGCGCAAAATATCCCGATAAACACGACCAAACCAACATAGTTATTATTCATAAAAGCTTTAAAACAATTTGTTCTGTCACGATCTTTAATCAACCATTGTTGATTGATAAACAGTAATATTGTCAGAAATAGACCAAAATAATAAAAAGCAGATAACCGGTTGATTTTACCAATAGCCAATAAATTAATAATCATTATTGTCTGTAGCATTCCAATGATGAACTTGTCATAACGACCGAATAAAATTGCCGTCGACTTAATACCAATTTTTATATCATCATTACGATCAACCATGGCATACTCAGTATCATAAGCAACTGTCCAACAAATATTTGCAATACAAAGTAACCAACACGTTAATGGAAATTCTTCAATTGTTGCTGCATATACCATCGGAATACTCCAACTAAAGGCAATACCTAAGATAACTTGAGGAAAATGGGTATAACGTTTCATAAAAGGATAAACCATCGCCGTTAACAATGCTAAACAAGCAATCAACCATGAAAGTTTGTTTAAAGTTAACAAAAGACCTAATGCCACAACTAATAATAGTAATAACGTCCACAATGCGTTTTTTTCAGTTAATACCCCACGCGCCAATGGACGATTCTTAGTACGATCAACATGACCATCAAAATGCCTATCAGCATAATCATTAACCACACATCCAGCTGAACGCATGACCAGCACACCTAAAGTAAAGACAACGATGATATAAATAGGAGGATAATTGGTAGCAAGCCAAATAGCCCAAAAAGTTGGCCATAATAACAGCAATGTACCAATTGGACGATCTAATCGCATCAGTTGTAAATAAGCTAGCATAAATAAAGTTATCCGAATAAATTATTGGAGAATTATAACGTTAATCCTAAAAGCTGCAACGCTAGGTATAATGTATAAAATTACTGTTTGCACAAAATTGAATTTTCAGTTGGTTAGAACAGATTTAATTAAATACTCGTTAATAACATCTGTAAATACTGTTCAGTAATCACAGCCAAGGCTTGATAAAATAAACTAATTTCGTTTTGTTTTAAATGATTTAAATAAGTTGAACTCCATAGCAATAAATGATCAGTCATTAATTGCTTTGCCACCACGAATTGTTTTTTTTCAACTAATATAGCGAAAGCCATTAACATTAACCCAAATTGATCTTCTGGTTCATTCATACCACTATTAAGCGTTAGACCATTTTGTTGTAAAAATTGACGGTAACGCTCTTGAGATTCTCCCATTAATAATTTTTCTTGATCAAGATAAACTGAACCCCAAGGAGGGACAGGCATATTACCCTGCCCTTCAAATAACACTGAAAACTGAAAATCAAGATCAGGTGTTTGTATTTGATTAGCTAATATTTGGCACTGTTCATTAATTAATTTATAATCTGACCAGTTTGCCAAATTATCTATATGCAGTAGCCCATCAATCAATGGCCTAACTGTCTCGCTATTGGGGGAATAATAGAAAAATGCACCCAATAGTTTTGCTAATGTGACTAAAGTTAGATTATCCAAATTACTTATTCTCATATTCAGATATTATCGCTAATTGATAATATTTTTGATAATTATAATGGTATTGTCCATAAATTATAAAAGGCCATGCGTTCACAAAGTTCAGCAACTAAAGTGCATAAAAAACCAACTAGATAAATCATAGTTATTTTTTTGTTTCGCCAACTATTTAAGCCCACCAAAATTAGAGCTACCAACAATAATCCACACTGTAGTGCAAACCAATGATACTGATCATAAGCTAATTGAGGCGCGATTTCGACCATTAAGTTAATATAAGGAATCTTTAATAACAGTATTAACAAAACACCAATAAAAAAGGCAATACTCCCTGTTCGATAGAATCCGAACATGACAACCATACTCCCACCCAATACCAACATTGCGGTATACATTTGAATTACCGTATAGTAAGAACCCCAAGTTTTAACCGTCGGCAACATGTAAGTTAACACAATTGTCCACACAAAAATTAAACTTAAGATCACTAACAATACAGCAAGAATTTTGCCAATATGTGGAATTTGATTAATGCGCTGGCATAGAGCGTTAATCAATTCCCACCGATTTGAATTATTATGATGAGAAAAGTAAGCAAGTATTACCCAACCCAATGTCACACCAAATAATAATCCAAAGGTAAAAATCTCATTACTCATTGGTGAACGACCAATACCGAAAATCACATTCAAAGCACGTAAAGGCTTACCTAAGTGGAATGACGCCAGTAACATACCTAATGCCATAAAAATTAGGGCTACTAAATTAATTTTTTCGATAATTAACACATTATGGGATGATCGATTCAATAAATAATTTAAACCGCTTAAAAGCACCATTCCAGCAGATAGTTGCCCAAATATGGTAAAAAATACCAGTGGTAATTCATGCATTTTAGACCTCCTCCGGATTGAGTACTTTACCTTGTGTATCACCAGATGCTTTAGATTGTGCATGTGGTTTTATGACAATATTAGGATTAGTCAGTTGTGAATTTGGTAATGGTGCAATATTACGTTCATCACCATATTGCTCACGCAACTTACCAATTTCATCAAAGTCTAAAGCTCGTTGTGGACATGATTCAACACATACAGGCTTTAATCCTTCAGATACACGCTCATAACACCCATCACATTTAGACATTACTTTTTTTTGGTGATCGAATTGTGGTGCACCATAAGGACAACGCATTTCGCAGTATCGACAACCAATACAAACATCTTGATTCACCACAACTAAACCATCTTCCTCACGTTTATGCATTGCACCCGTTGGACACCCATATACACAAGTCGGTTGATCACAGTGATTACAAGAAATCGACAAATAATAAGTAAAAGTATTATTTTGCCAAAGACCATCAACTTGTTGCCATTCACCACCACCATATTCATACACACGACGAAAATGGATGCCTAAAGAGTTATCCTTCTCATCTTTACAGCTCAATTGACAGGTTTTACAGCCCGTACATTTAGAAGAGTTAATATAGAATCCATATTGCATTTCATGCATCTCCCTTTAATTACGATGCTGTTGACATAACTGACAATGGTTTAATGTCAACCAAGTTAGTATGTTGTGGATTGGATTTAGCTAGAACTGATGGACGCATTGAAGTTAAACGATTAACACAACCACCAATATCTATACCTTCTGCATTAGTTTTTGCCCACAAACCTTGGGGAATCGCAATCACACCTGGCAATATACGTGGTGTGACTTTAGCAGAAATATACAATCGACCACGATCATTATAAACCTCAACTAATTGTCCATGCTTAATCTGTCTTTGCTCTGCATCAAATGGATTAATCCAAATACTGCTCGCCACAGCTTCTCGTAACTGCGGTAAATTACTATAACTTGAATGACAATGACCTTTAATATGAAAACCAATTAATTGTAATGGATATTTTTGTTTCTGCTGTCTATCTTCACTTCCTTCAATAGCGGGTAAATAAGCTGGGATTGGATAAAGTTTATCATCTTCATCAAAATCCCATTCACTGGCAATTTTGGCCAATGCTTCAGAATAAATTTCAATTTTTCCTGATGGCGTATTTAATGGATTTTTAAGAGGATCATCTCTGAATGTTTGTAAAGCAACTTGTGTATCGCTATTAGCTAACTTACGATCAATCACTCCTATACCATCAGTTTCATCAAAGCTAGGTAAATTAGGATATTGTTTTCGAAGTTTCTCATAACAATACTCTATCCACTCATCCTGACTACGACCTTGCGTGAATTTATCTTTTACTCCCATCTTTTCCGATAAATCTGTTAACACATCATATGATGAACGATTTTCCCAAAGCGGCTTAATTGCTCGTTGCATACGAATAACGTAATGATAAGCACCTGATGCATAAGAATTATTAATCAAATCATTACTTTCGACCGAAGACACATCTGGTAATAGTAAATCGGCATACTTAGCCGATGCGGTCATATGTGTGTCCCAGACTAAAATAAACTCACATTTTGATTCATCTTGTAAAATTTGGTGAGTCCGATTGAGATCAGCATGCTGGTTACCAATAACATTACTTGCATAACTCCAGATAAATTTAATGCCTACATCTAATTTATCTTTACCTTTTATATAAGCATTTGTGGCCGTCATACTAAATGGATCATCAATGGCTTTAGTCCATAAAAAAAATGGAATACTGGTTTTAACTGGGTTCACAAGACTTAAACCTGGAACTGGATAAGTTACACTACCTCCCCAAGTTCCTATATTTGTTCCTAGCTTACCAAATTGACCAGTAATAATAGGTAATATCATAATTGCTCTTGTAGTGTGCTCACCATTCTGCCAACGTTGAGGACCCCAACCTTGAGAAATCCATGCAGCCTTAGCACTGACAATATCGATTGCTAATTTTCGAATCTGATTTGCTGGAATTCCTGTTTTTTGAGCAGCCCATTCAGGTGTCTTCGGTGTCCTATCATCGCCTAACCCAAGAATATAAGATTTAAAATCGCTAAAAGGAGGTGCCGTATCAGGTAATGAATCGGCGTTCCAACCAACACAGTATCGATTGAGCATTTCATCATCAATACGATCTTCTTCAAGTAAAGTATAACCAATTGCAGCAACTAATGCGGCATCGGTACCTGGGATAATTGGGATCCATTCAGCATCATAACCAACTACGCTTTCACTATGCCGTGGATCGATAATAATAACTCTTGCCTTACTTTGTGATAACGCATTGAATAACTCCGTAACCTGCCCACCACCGGACATTCGAGTTTCAGCAATATTTTGACCAAACATCACAACCAAATCAGAATGTTTTATTTGGTCTAACAAAGATTCGTTAGCATTACCATAAAGATAAGGTTTAATTGCTGTTATTTGTCCACTTGAATAATCACCATGGTAATTCAAAAAACCGCCAATAGTATTTAAAAACCGCTTACAGGCATTACGTCCAGGGATATTTGCGCCTGTTGTACCTGTACCATATTGATAATAAATAGCCTCATTACCATACTTATCAATCGTATATTTTAATTTATCCGCTAATAAACTGATAGCCTCTTCCCATGAAATTCGCTTAAATTTACCCTCACCACGTTTACCAACGCGTAGCATTGGATATTTTAAACGATCAGGATCATAAGTACGCCAACGAACGGCTCTCCCACGTAAACAAGGGCGAATTTGATGCTGACCAAAGACAGGATCATTAACACCATCCTCAGCAGAAATTTTAGTGATAATATCGTTTTTAACATGGACTTTTAGTGGACAACGGCTTCCACAATTAACTAAACAGGCACTATAAAAAATTTTTTCTTGGTTAGTAGGGTTAGGAATTTCATTGTCACTGGTATTTTTATCCGACTTGGCGTAAACAAAAGGCATTTGCATATTACTTGCCAAAGCTGCAATGCTTCCAATTGCCATCGATTTTTGTAAAAAATCACGTCGACTCATTTTATTGTTTTCTGACTTGCTCATTGAATTCCCTTAATTTTTATGTGGAATTTATTTATCATAATACTATTGATGGAATATTAAAATGGTATAAACAGTATAAATCATGATTAATTTCAAATAAATTAATTGAATAAGAATTATTATCAACTCATTCAACATAATAAAACGCTATTTGTATTTCATTATAAATTTAATATCATGCATCTTAAAGAAAGATTGGTATAATACTCTCCATTTATTTGAATGAACTAGAAACGCTATGTCACAATCTACTTATAATGCCGTCGATATTGAAGTCTTAAAGGGCCTCGATCCTGTCCGACATCGCCCAGGAATGTATACTGACACTGCTCGCCCAAATCATTTAGGGCAAGAAGTCATTGATAATAGTGTCGATGAAGCTATTGCGGGGCATGCTCGTCAAGTGAAAGTCACTCTTTATGAAGATAATTCACTTGAGGTCATTGATGATGGACGTGGAATGCCCGTTGATATTCACCCTGAAGAAGGTGTGCCAGCCATTGAGCTACTACTTTGCCGTTTACATGCTGGAGGAAAATTCTCAAACAAAAACTATCAGTTCTCTGGTGGTTTGCATGGTGTAGGTATTTCAGTGGTTAATGCTTTATCCAAACGAGTAGAAGTTACCGTTAATCGAGATGGGCAAGTGTATCAAATCGCTTTCGAAAATGGTGATAAAGTAGAAGATCTGCATGTTACTGGTATGTGTGGACGCCGTAATACTGGAACCAAGGTTCGTTTTTGGCCTGATGAAAAATATTTTGACTCACCAAGATTTTCAGTACCACGATTGTCTCATCTACTAAAAGCTAAAGCTGTACTTTGTCCAGGTTTGGAAATTATCTTTAAAGATAAAATTAACAATACCGAACAACGCTGGTGCTATCAAGACGGCTTAAAAGATTATTTAATGGAGTCTGTTAGTGGTTACACACTATTACCAGAGGAGCCATTTACTGGTAATCATACGGGTGAAACAGAAGCGGTCGAATGGGCTTTACTTTGGTTGCCAGAAGGCGGCGAACTTTTAACAGAAAGTTACGTTAACTTAATTCCGACCGTACAAGGCGGTACGCATGTTAATGGTTTACGCCAAGGATTACTTGATGCTATGCGAGATTTTTGCGAATTTCGAAACCTATTACCGCGGGGTTTAAAACTTACTGCTGATGATATTTGGGAACGTTGTGCATATGTATTATCGGTAAAAATGCAAGAACCACAGTTTGCCGGGCAAACTAAAGAGCGCCTATCATCAAGACAAAGCGCAGCATTTGTATCTGCTGTTGTTAAAGATGCCTTCAGTTTATGGTTAAATCAAAATGTACAGATCGCTGAATCATTGGCAGAACTGGTCATTACCAGTGCCCAAAAACGTTTAAGAGCATCAAAAAAAGTTATTCGTAAAAAGCTTACTAGCGGTCCTGCTCTTCCAGGTAAATTAGCAGATTGTTCCTCACAAGACTTAAGCCGTACGGAACTATTTCTAGTCGAAGGGGATTCTGCGGGAGGATCAGCTAAACAGGCGCGAGATCGTGAGTATCAAGCTATCATGCCGTTAAAAGGTAAAATATTAAATACTTGGGAAGTTTCATCTGACGAAGTCTTAGGTTCGCAGGAAATCCATGACATTTCAGTGGCTATTGGTATCGACCCAGATAGTGATGATTTAAGCCAATTACGTTATGGTAAAATTTGTATTTTAGCCGATGCTGACTCTGATGGATTACATATTGCCACTTTACTTTGTGCGCTATTCGTTCGTCATTTTCGTGTTATGGTTGAACGTGGTCATGTCTTTGTAGCAATGCCACCGCTTTATCGTATTGATCTTGGCAAAGAAGTCCATTACGCTTTAGATGAAGAAGAAAAAGAAGGTATTTTAGATCAACTAAAACGCAAAAAAGGCAAACCAAATGTACAACGTTTCAAAGGGTTGGGTGAAATGAATCCACTGCAACTCCGTGAAACAACGATGGATCCGAATACCCGCCGATTAGTTCAGTTGTCACTTGATAATACAGAAGAGACCATGGCATTAATGGATATGCTACTTGCCAAAAAACGTTCAGAAGATCGCCGTGAATGGTTACAAGAAAAAGGTGATCAAGTCGAACTTGATGTCTAACATAAAGAATGATTTAGAGGAACAATAATGAGTGATATGACTCATGACGGAGTAGAAATCCAGTCACTACGTACATTTACAGAAAGTGCTTATTTAAACTACTCAATGTATGTCATTATGGATCGCGCATTACCTTTTATTGGTGACGGTCTAAAACCCGTGCAGCGACGTATTGTTTATGCCATGTCAGAATTAGGGTTAAATGCTCAAGCAAAATTTAAAAAATCAGCACGTACTGTGGGTGATGTGCTCGGTAAATATCACCCGCATGGTGATAGTGCATGTTATGAAGCGATGGTGTTAATGGCGCAGCCATTTTCTTACCGTTATCCATTGGTTGATGGACAAGGGAACTGGGGGGCACCAGATGATCCCAAATCCTTTGCAGCTATGCGTTACACCGAATCACGTTTATCAAAATATGCTGAATTATTATTAGGTGAATTAGGACAAGGTACTGTCGATTACACGCCTAATTTTGATGGTACTTTGCAAGAACCTAAAATGTTACCGGCTCGATTACCCAATATTTTATTAAATGGTACCACGGGGATCGCTGTTGGTATGGCAACGGACATTCCACCACATAATATTCGTGAAGTGGCAAACGCCGCTATTATGTTAGCCGATAACCCAAATGCAACTTTAAGTGAAGTAATGGCTCACATTCAAGGACCAGACTTCCCGACCGAAGCCGAAATTATAACTTCGCCTGACGATATTGCTAAAATATATAAAACGGGTCGTGGTTCAATTCGCATGCGTGCAGTATGGAAAAAAGAAGACAGTGATATTGTTATTACCGATCTACCACATCAAGTTTCCGGGGCAAAAATTTTAGAGCAAATTGCTTCGCAAATGCGCGCTAAAAAATTGCCGTTAATAGAAGATTTACGCGATGAGTCTGATCACGAAAATCCAACTCGACTGGTCCTCGTTTCTCGTTCTAATCGTGTTGATTTAGAACAAGTAATGAATCACCTTTTTGCCACTACCGATCTTGAAAAAAGCTATCGAGTCAACATGAACATGATTGGGCTAGATAATCGCCCATCAGTAAAAGGTTTGCTTGAAATTCTCACTGAATGGCTGGAATACCGCCGAACAACAGTCATACGTCGATTAAATTATCGTTTAGATAAAGTATTAAAACGACTCTATATTTTAGATGGTCTATTAATTGCTTTCTTGAATATTGACGAAGTGATTGAAATTATTCGTAATGAGGAAGATCCAAAAGCTGAGTTGATGCATCGCTTTGCCCTGTCCGAGATTCAAGCTGAAGCTATTTTAGAACTAAAACTTCGTCATTTAGCCAAATTGGAAGAAGTGCGCATTAAAGGCGAACAAAATGAACTTGCTAAAGAACGAGATCAATTACAAGCATTATTAGCTTCACCACGAAAATTAAATCATTTAATTAAAAAAGAGCTTCAACAAGATGCCGAAAAATATGGTGACGAGCGCCGTTCACCTATCGTTGAGCGAAGTGAAGCAAAAGCCATTACAGAACAAGAACTCATACCATCAGAACCTATCACCATTGTGTTATCTGAAATGGGCTGGGTTAGATCAGCAAAAGGACATGATATCGATCCTGTTGGTTTAAGTTATAAAGCTGGCGATAGTTTTAAAGTTGCGGCCAAAGGTAAAAGCAATCAACCAGTAGTATTCATTGATTCGACTGGTCGAAGTTATGCTATTGAACCAAATACACTACCATCAGCACGCGGACAAGGTGAACCAATAACGGGTAAACTAGCACTTCCTGCTGGAGCAATAATTGAACATATATTAATGTCCACTAATGAAAATAAAAAATTCTTATTAGCCTCTAGCGCTGGTTATGGTTTTATTTGTAAATTCAGTGATTTAGTTACTCGAAATCGTAATGGTAAAGCGATCATCAATTTATCAAATGAAGCTAAAGTGCTAGCGCCAATTGAAATTCTATCTGAAGATAGCTTATTATTATCCATTACTCAAGCAGGACGAATGCTCATCTTCCCTGTAAAAGATTTACCTGAGCTTGCAAAAGGTAAAGGCAACAAAATCATATCATTATCAGGTGCAGATGACCGCCTTGCTTACATACAATTAATCACACCAGATACATCCTTAACCTTATATGTTGGTAAACGCAAACTTACGCTTAATCCAGCTGATTTAGAAAAATATAAATCGGAACGTGCACGTAAAGGAACAGCTTTACCACGTGGATTACAAAAAATAGATCGAATTGAGGTAATTTAATAATATGTCTTTTATTTGGGCGATAATTACAGGCTTTGTTTTAAGCATTATATTAAAATCAAATTGGGGGTTTTTACTTGGGTTATTTATTGGCCCAAAACTTTACCATGCGTTTTGTAATAAGTTAACCGAACAAGGACCAAAAGGAAACCCAAGACTTTACTTAACCGTAGTTTTTGAAGTACTTGGTCATTTAAGTAAAGCTAAAGGCGTTGTTACGCAAGATGATATTAATTTGGCACGTAGATTTATGACCCAATTGCAGCTAGATAGCAATAGTCGTCAACTTGCTCAAGACTCCTTTAATCGTGGTAAAGCAAGTGATTATCCACTTAGGGAACGTTTAAGAGAGTTATATAATCAATATCGTTATCGACGTAATGTATTAAATATTTTCTGTGAGCAGCTTATCCAGGCAGCACTAATCGATGGTCATTTAGATGACAAAGAGTCACAAATACTCTTTATCGTAGCCGAGGAATTCAATATTCCTCATCATCAAATGGCAGTTTACATACAAATGATGATGGGGAGTTATCATTTTCATCAACAGAATTATAACTACCAACACGAACAGAATAATCAATATCGAGAAAATAGTAATCATCGCTATAGTGGTTATCAAAACAACTCTTCACAACTAAATTTACAGAATGCTTATAAAATTCTAGGCGTTGAACCATCTGCCGATATTGCTACAATAAAAAGAGCTTATCGTAAATTGATGAATGAACATCATCCTGACAAGTTAGTATCTAAAGGTTTACCAAAAGAGATGCTTGAAGCGGCTAAAAAACGCGCACAAGAAATTCAAGCAGCTTATGATTTAATCAAAGCCTCTCGTGGTTTTAAATAGAGACGATCCATATGATGCACTGGCGCTCAATTCTTAGAATCATAGGTTTATTAATTGCACTATTGTCAATATTCATGTTACTACCAGCGTTGATTGCCTTAATCTATCGTGATGGCGCAGGTGCCATATTTGTTCGTTCCTTTTTCGCAGCATTAATATTAGGCTGTTTACTATGGTTACCCAATCGTCACCAACGTCATGAGCTCAATACTCGAGAAGGTTTCTTTATCGTCGTTTTATTTTGGGTTGTACTCGGTACAATAGGAGCATTTCCCTTTATTTTTGATACCCATATTAATTTAAATTTAACCACAGCATTTTTCGAATCGTTTTCCAGCCTAACGACGACAGGTGCAACAACAATTGTACATCTTGATCATCTACCTAAAGCCCTACTTTTCTATCGACAATTATTACAATGGTTGGGGGGTATGGGTATTATTGTTTTAGCGGTTGCAATCTTACCATTATTGGGTGTTGGGGGCATGCAACTTTATCGGGCCGAAATCCCTGGTCCACAAAAAGACAGTAAAATGCGTCCACGTATTGCCGAAACGGCAAAAACACTTTGGTCAATTTATATTTTACTCACAACGCTCTGTGCAATTTGCTTATGGGCTGCTGGAATGAATATTTTTGATGCGGTTTCACACAGTTTCTCAACCATATCAATGGGTGGATTTTCTACTCACGATGATAATCTTGCTTATTTTAACAGCGCTACCATCAACTATATTATTACTATTTTTTTAATTTTATCGGGCTGTAATTTCGCATTACATTTTGCTGCATTAAATGGATTATCGATTAAAGTATACTGGCGAGACCAAGAATTTAGAACTTTTATCTTTATTTTACTTATTTTAATTGTGATTTGTGCATGTGGAGTTTATTTTTATCAAATAAAACACAAATTAAGTATAGACAAAATTATATTACAAGTTGTCTCTGTCGCAGCCACAGCAGGATTTACTATTGATGATATCAATACCTGGCCGTCATTACTTCCTCTTTTTTTACTATGCGCATCATTTATTGGTGGATGTGCAGGTTCTACTGGTGGTGGTTTGAAAGTAGTTCGGACATTATTACTATTTATGCAAGGTTCGCGAGAGCTAAAACGCCTTATTCATCCCAATGCTATCTATACATTGAAACTCAACAATCGTGTTGTACCAGAACGAATTATTGAAGCTGTTTGGGGATTTTTCTCGGCATATGCTTTAGTCTTTCTACTCAGCTTATTTATCATTATGGCAACAGGTATTGCGGCATCTGATTCTTTCTATATTGTAGCATCTTCACTCAATAATTTAGGTATTGGTCTTGGCAGTGTAAGTGATAATTTTGCTAGTGTTAGCGATATGGTTAAATGGGTCATGATAGTTGATATGTTATTTGGTCGATTAGAAATATTTACTTTACTTGTTTTATTTACACCTACTTTCTGGCGAAGCTAATTTTATACTGAAACGTATAGTTAACCTCAAACTTTTTGACAAAATAAACAATTTTTATAAATATTTTATTGATTATTTAGTCAATTACAGCCAGAATTACACGGCAGCATGTGCTGTGATCACTAGAGGTAATCACCTGACATATGGAATGGATCATGGATCCTACAATCTGGATTGGTTTATCCACTCTGGTTGTACTTGAAATCGTCCTTGGTATTGATAATATTGTTTTTATAGCCATTCTTGCCGAGAAACTTCCGTCACATCAACGAGATAAGGCCCGTATAACTGGTCTTGCATTTGCATTAATTACCCGAATTTTATTATTAATGATAACGGGTTGGTTAGTTACTCTTAACACGCCATTATTTTCAAAATTTGGTATTACTTTCAATGCTCGTCAATTAATTATGTTTATTGGAGGGATATTTTTGCTTTTCAAAGCAACGATGGAACTCAATGAACGCCTTGAAGGCTCTGCCCATGAAGAAGGAAAACCAAAAAAAACTTCACATTTTTGGACAGTTGTTGCCCAAATCGTGGTACTTGATGCCGTATTTTCTTTAGACTCAGTAATAACCGCTGTAGGTATGGTTGAACATATTCCAGTAATGATTATTGCGGTTTGTATTGCTATTGGCATTATGATGGTTGCCAGTAGACCTTTAGCTCATTTTGTCAACTCACATCCAACTATTGTCATTCTTTGCTTAAGCTTTTTACTGATGATTGGTTTTAGTTTAGTTGCAGAAGGGCTAGGATTTGTTATTCCTAAAGGTTATTTGTATGCAGCGATTGGCTTCTCAATTATGATTGAGTTTTTCAATCAATTGGCTATTTTTAATCGTCGTAAAATATTAAATAAAAAACCATTACGTGAACGTACCGCCGAAGCTGTTTTGCATTTACTTAAAGGTGATGCAGAAGAAGATCCTGAAACTCACACTATTGATGTGATATCAGATAATAACAAAAAAGCCTCCGTATTTAATCACCAAGAATTGAACATGGTCGAACGGGTACTGGGTCTAGCTCAACGCTCGGTCAGTAGCGTTATGACATCACGATTAGATGTTGATATGGTAAATATTAATGATGACCGTGAAATCATATTAAAAGAGATTTTTGATAATCCACATTCACGTTTAGTTGTCACTGATAATGCCTCAATTGATGAACCATTAGGTATTATTCAAGTAAACGATCTATTAAAAGATATGATCCAAAGCAAAAAACCCATTGATATTCATTCACTGATAAAACAGCCACTTATCTTCCCTGAGACGGTATCTTTATTAGTTGCGCTAGATCAATTTAAAAAGGCTAAAACTCACTTTGCATTTGTAGTGGATGAATTTGGTTCAATGCAAGGTATTGTCTCTGTGACAGACATTATTGAAACCATTGCAGGTGATTTTCCAACAGAGGAGGAGGAAATTGATGCTAAACATGATATTCAATGTGTAGATGATCATAGCTGGATTGCTAATGGCTACATCCCTGTTGAAGAATTAGTTCGTTTTGTGCCAATTCCTATTGACGATAAACGCGAATATCATACTCTGGCAGGACTGCTCATGGAAAAAGCTCAACATTTACTTAATGTTGGTGAGACAATTCAAATTGGCGATTATCTATTCGAAATTGCCGAGATAGAAAGTCACCGTATTCTTAAAGTCAAAATTACTTTGAATAAACTTGATGCTGTATCTGAGTAGAACACTGCCTAGCGCATTGCGCGGAGTAGAATAACGCTTGACCTAAATAAATAACAAGCAATAATTATGCGGTAAAATTTCTTTTTAAAAGATGTGGAGTAATAACGCCTCATCTTTTTTATTTTTTCCTTTTGGTAAAAAATAAATAGTACAACGTGAAATACGTTCATTCTTGACAACCAAAATTGGGCTTTAACTTATGAATTCAATATTCGAAAAAATATTTCAATTGAAAGAAAAAAAAACAACTGTCGGTACTGAAATTATCGCTGGTTGCACCACTTTTCTTACCATGGTCTATATCATCTTCGTCAATCCTTCCATTTTATCTGCATCCGGTATGGATACGTCTGCTGTGTTTGTATTAACTTGCGTCGTTACAGCCTGTGCCACTATTTTAATGGGTTTATTTGCCAATTTACCCATCGCTTTAGCTCCAGCCATGGGACTTAACGTCTTTTTTGCTTATGGAATATGTGGCGCAATGGGTTACTCATGGCAAATAGGTATGGGAGCGATATTTTGGGGATCACTTGTATTTTTTGCATTATCATTATTTAAAGTTCGCCATTGGTTAATTGAACACATTCCACCATGCTTACGCATAGGTATTAGTGCAGGTATCGGATTATTTATTGCTTTTATGGGCTTTCAAAATATGGGCATTGTCGTTTCTTCGCCAACAACACTATTGACCATGGGGAATATTTTATCGCTAAAAGTATTACTCGGTTCATTGGGTTTTTTTATTATTATAATTTTAGCTGCTCGTAACTTTCATGCTGCAGTACTTATTTCAATTTTTGTTGTCACGATATTGGCACTTTGGTTAGATCCAAATATTAGTTATCAAGGTATAGCATCCATCCCACCAAGTGTAACATCTGTTGTCGGTCATGTTGACCTTGCTGGTTCTTTTAACATCGGTATTATGGGTGTTATCTTCTCGATTATGATTGTCAGCTTATTTGATTCGTCTGGAACCATTTTGGCATTAACCGATAAAGCTGGTATTTGTGATGAAAAAGGCCGCTTTCCAAAAATGCGTCAAGCGTTATTAATTGATAGTTTTAGCTCATCATTAGGTGGCTTATTTGGTACGTCATCTGTATTGACCTATATTGAAAGCTCTTCAGGTATCTCTGTTGGTGGTCGTACAGGCTTAACCGCTGTGATTGTTGGACTCTTATTTTTAATGATGACCTTTTTATCACCATTAGCTCATCTTGTGCCAAGTTATGCTACTTCAGGTGCGCTTATTTTTGTTGGAATCTTAATGGTTTCAAGCTTAGTTAAAGTCAATTGGTCAGATTTAACCGATGCAACACCAGCATTTATTACTGCCTTAATGATGCCATTTGCCTTTGCTATTACAGAAGGAGTTGCCCTTGGTTTTATCTCTTATGTCGTATTAAAAACCTGTACAGGTAAATTTAAAGAACTCAACTTATGTGTTATTATTTTTGCCCTATTATTTGCTTTAAAATTTATCTTCATTGATCATCATTAATTCAATTTTATTTCTACCGTTTTGTAACGGTAGAAATAATCCAATCGGTTATCCTCACCTAGCTTGCTGTTCATTGAACTTATTAGTGGGATTTTAACCAGTTATTCTAAATTTGAAATTCAAATTAGGTTAAAAAATCTGAATTATCAATATTTAACATTTTGCCAATGTATCATTACACAAAATTATTTTCGATCAAAAATCATCAGGTAATTTGCATCCAACATAGCTGATTCAGAGACCACAATATTATTAAATGCAAAAACGCAATTGGACCGATTCATAATTAAATACCTAAGATTCAGTTTCAGAGATATAAATATTCCAGTAAATATTAATTAATTTTAGCAATACTCCTAAAAATGTATCGATCGTAGATATTATTTACATTAAATAATAAAACAACTTTATGTAATTCATTCTTCACTATTCATCATTATTAGGCATTAAATAATATGTTCATAACCAGTATACTATTACTGTTTTTTAACGTAATTTGAGTACAATCATATAATGTTAACCGACATTGAATAAAACAGATCACTTTTGCAAAAAATACGATTAGCTCGAATTAACTTTTCACTACCTTTATAACCATTAAACAAACATAGTAACATCAAAATAAGTATAAATTGTAACAGATGCATTTCA
This sequence comes from Gilliamella sp. B2828, assembly GCF_026537125.1. Lineage (NCBI taxonomy): Bacteria > Pseudomonadati > Pseudomonadota > Gammaproteobacteria > Orbales > Orbaceae > Gilliamella > Gilliamella sp. B2828. Next base: position 3,543 of record NZ_JAFNMU010000018.1, on the reverse strand, counting down.
TCCACAAAAAGGGTAACAAAATAAAATTAAAACTTTTTTATTATTTCTACTTAATACTAATAAAATTTAATTGAAACAGGCAAAGAACTTGTGGTAATACTTGACATTATGGCTGTTGAGGTCTAGAATCTTGCGACCCAAAACTTATATACATAGTTTTTGGTCTACAGTTATTAATTACGTATCTAAAAAGCAATTTTAAATTTATTTTAATTAATCAGGAGCTTATTAATGGCAACAATTAATCAGCTGGTACGCAAACCTAGAGCACTTAAGGAAGTAAAAAGTAACGTTCCTGCTCTTGAAGCATGCCCGCAAAAACGCGGTGTTTGTACACGTGTTTACACTACTACACCGAAAAAACCAAACTCAGCATTACGTAAAGTATGCCGTGTACGTTTAACCAACGGTTTTGAAGTAACTTCATATATCGGTGGTGAAGGTCACAACTTACAAGAACACAGTGTGATTTTAATCCGCGGTGGTCGTGTTAAAGATTTACCTGGTGTTCGTTATCATACTGTTCGCGGTGCATTAGACTGCGCAGGTGTTAAAGATCGTAAACAAAGCCGTTCTAAATACGGTGTGAAACGACCTAAAGCTTAATGGGACTCCGTTAAGTAAGGCCAAACTAAATAATTCCATTTAACTCAGTTGAGTTTTGGGTAAACCTGAAAAATTTATAACATATAAACGGAGTATTCCAATGCCACGTCGTCATGTTGCTGGTCAAAGAAAAATTTTACCTGATCCGAAATTCGGTTCAGATTTGCTGGCGAAATTTGTAAATATTTTAATGATAGATGGTAAAAAATCTATCGCAGAATCAATCGTATATTCAGCTCTTGATAAATTAGCTGAGCGTAGTGGAAAAGACCACTTAGCAGCTTTCGAAGTTGCATTAGATAACGTAAGACCAACTCTAGAAGTTAAGTCTCGTCGCGTTGGTGGTTCTACATACCAAGTTCCTGTTGAAGTGCGCCCTGTTCGTCGTAATGCACTTGCAATGCGTTGGATTGTAGATGCGGCACGTAAACGTGGCGATAAATCAATGGCTTTGCGCCTAGCGAATGAACTTATGGATGCTTTTGAAAACAAAGGTACCGCTGTGAAAAAACGCGAAGATGTTCATCGTATGGCTGAAGCTAACAAAGCGTTTGCACATTATCGTTGGTAATTTTCACCATTCAATTACATGGTTGAGAATTAGGCTGACAGTCTCTACCGACTGTCAGTCAACCTAAATGATATTTTATTAAGCAAACGATTCTAAGTAGAGGATTAATATGGCTCGTACAACCCCTATAGTACGCTACCGCAATATTGGTATTAGTGCACATATTGACGCAGGTAAAACAACAACAACTGAACGTATTTTGTTTTATACTGGTGTAAGTCACAAAATTGGTGAAGTTCATGATGGCGCAGCTACCATGGACTGGATGGAACAAGAACAAGAACGTGGTATTACTATCACTTCTGCTGCAACAACTGCATTCTGGTCTGGTATGGGTCAACAATTTGAACCACACCGTATCAACATTATCGACACCCCTGGACACGTTGATTTCACCATCGAAGTAGAACGTTCTATGCGTGTTCTTGATGGTGCAGTAATGGTTTACTGTGCGGTTGGTGGTGTTCAACCTCAATCAGAAACAGTATGGCGTCAAGCAAACAAATATAAAGTTCCACGTATTGCTTTCGTAAACAAAATGGACCGTATGGGTGCTAACTTCTTACGTGTTGTTGATCAAATCAAAACTCGTTTAGCCGCGGTACCTGTTCCTTTAGTTTTACCTATCGGTGCTGAAGAAGGCTTTACTGGTGTAGTTGATTTACTTAAACGTAAAGCAATTAACTGGAATGATGCTGATCAAGGCGTAACATTCACTTATGAAGATGTGCCTGCTGACATGGTTGAGCAAGTCGAAGAATGGCGTGCTTACTTAATTGAAGCTGCAGCAGAAGCAAGTGAAGAGTTAATGGAAAAATACCTTGGCGGTGAAGAGTTAACTGAAGAAGAAGTTAAAGCTGCATTACGTGAACGCGTACTTGCTAATGAAATCATCTTAGTTACTTGTGGTAGTGCATTTAAAAATAAAGGTGTTCAATTCATGCTCGATGCAGTTATTGAATATCTACCTGCACCAACTGATGTACCTGCAATTAAAGGTGAATTAGCAAATGGTGAAGCAGCTGAACGTCATTCAAGTGATGATGAACCATTCTCATCATTAGCATTCAAAATTGCAACTGACCCATTTGTTGGTAACTTAACATTCTTCCGTGTTTACTCAGGTGTTGTAAACTCAGGTGATACTGTTCTTAACTCTGTTAAAGACAAAAAAGAACGTTTTGGTCGTATCGTTCAGATGCACGCTAACAAACGTGAAGAAATTAAAGAAGTTCGCGCGGGTGACATTGCTGCCGCAATCGGTCTTAAAGATGTGACTACTGGTGATACTCTTTGTGCTGAAAGCGCACCAATCATTCTTGAAAGAATGGAATTCCCTGAACCGGTAATCTCAGTTGCAGTAGAACCAAAAACCAAAGCTGACCAAGAAAAAATGGGACTTGCTTTAGGTCGACTAGCACAAGAAGACCCTTCATTCCGTGTTCATACAGATGAAGAATCAGGTCAAACCATTATTTCTGGTATGGGTGAGCTTCACTTAGAAATCATCGTTGACCGTATGAAACGTGAATTCAAAGTGGAAGCAAATGTTGGTAAACCACAAGTTGCTTACCGTGAAACCATTCGTAATGAAGTTGAACAAGAAGGTAAATTTGTTCGTCAATCTGGTGGTCGTGGTCAATATGGTCATGTATGGTTAAAAATCAAACCATTGGAAGCTGGTGGCGAAGGCTACAAATTCAATAATGAAATTGTTGGTGGTGTAGTTCCTAAAGAATACATTCCTGCAGTTGATAAAGGCTGTCAAGAACAAATGAAAAATGGTGTTCTTGCTGGTTACCCAATTGTTGATGTTGAAGTCACTATCTTTGATGGTTCTTACCATGATGTTGACTCATCAGAAATGGCATTTAAAATTGCTGGTTCAATGGCATTTAAAGAAGGCTTCATGAAAGCAAAACCAGTGCTTTTAGAACCAATTATGAAAGTAGAAGTTGAAACTCCAGAAGATTATATGGGTGACGTAATTGGTGATTTAAACCGTCGTCGTGGTATGATCGAAGGAATGGACGATACAGCTACTGGTAAAACAGTTAAAGCACAAGTTCCACTTTCAGAAATGTTTGGTTATGCAACAGATCTTCGTTCTCAAACACAAGGCCGTGCTTCTTACTCTATGGAATTCTTAAAGTACAATGAAGCACCAACAAATATTGCTACAGCAATTATAGAAGCTCGTAAAGCGAAATAATTTTTATATAAATAAAGTAACACTTCCCTTTTATTGAGAAGGGAAGTGATTTAATAAAGGAACATTAAGATGTCTAAAGAAAAATTTGAACGTACAAAACCCCACGTTAACGTTGGTACAATCGGCCACGTTGACCATGGTAAAACAACTTTAA